>NZ_JBEONS010000001.1:0-428754 GCF_040544395.1 Pedobacter sp. CG_S7
TCTGCATCATTGTTGCCGATTATCCTGCACTATTGTTGCCAATTATTGTGTATTACTAATTGCCATTTTCTCTGCAGTTTTATTTACCGATTACAATAGGTAATTGCTGGGATAATGCAGTTGCAGAAAGTTTATTCAAGACGCTAAAATGTGAATTGATTTACTTTAGAAAATTTGCTAATAGAGAAGATGCCAAAATAGAAATCTTTAGATATATCGAAGGATTTTACAATGCGAAAAGAATACATACTGCATTAGGTGACAGGACCCCAAATGAAATGGAAATATTTTATAAAACAACCAACTTATTAGTCGCATAAAAGGTCTCCACTTTTAAGTTGCAATTCCAATATCGACATTCGACAAATGGAAATACACCGATTTGCTTCAAGAGAGCAAGAATGGACTTCAGTTGAACGAGAAGAATATGGAAAAAGAATTAGTAGACAAACACTTCTTTCCTCACTAACATTGGCTCTTTCGATAGCTAGCTTATTTTATTTAATCACGAGACTGACTTGAAAATAAAGTGCCCCTCCCCGAAAACTAGCCACTTCAAACTAGAGAATCGGGCGTTATTGAAGTCAGTAAAGTTTAACGAATGTTATTGGCTCTGAATATTAGTGACTCTACATTTACAAACCGGACATCATTAAAATATAAAAAAATAATATAGCGACATTTTTTTATATATTTGATAAAAATGTCGCACATGGAGGGTTTACAAAAAAAGACAATCCCAATGAGCTTTAGTGATTTCCTTGGAGGTAAACTTTTGCTGAATGCTTCCATCAAAAATCATTATGACCTCATTTTGCTATCCAGAGTTCGAATAAGTAAGGCGTCAGTAGAGTCACTGATAAGTTTTACGGGCATGTCCAAAAAGAGTTTCGTTGAAGATATTCTGAATATGTCAATAAAGACTCTTGAAAGAAAACAAGACAATGATAAACTCGATAAAAGAGCATCTTCATTAGTAATCGAAGTTGCAAGAGTGCTTGAGCACACCTACCGAGTTTTTAATGACAAAGAAAAAGTTGAAAGATGGCTTTCTAAGCCGAGTAAGGCCCTCCATTGGGAAAGTCCTTTATCCCTTTTTTCTACCCCTACAGGAATAGGGATGGTTGAAGATGTTTTGACAAGGATTGAAGAGGGAGTTTATTCGTAAATGCACGTTTTCAGAATCGTAAAATCAGAACGTAGAACTTAAGATTTATCTGGTACAGGAGCTTTCCGTTCAGGGGGAAGATGGAATGACAAAGGAACCTACGTTTTATATGCATCAGAGAATTCATCACTGGCTTTTCTGGAAAACTTAGTACATTTTGATGTTGAAGAAACACCAGATGATTTATATATCATGGAGATTGTAATTCATAATGAAAAATTGATCTTTGAAGTACCTGACTCGGACTATCCGGAAGATTGGCTTAATACGGATAATTTGGCCTGTAAAAAATTTGGTGAACAATTATTATCCAATCACAAATTATTAGGCATTAAAGTTAGATCAGCAGTTAACCAATATGAATATAATATATTATTGGATCTTCTATTTCCAGGTTATCATGAATTAGTAAAAATTATTAATATTATTAAAGTTCCAGTTGATCAGCGTTTGCTTTGATAATACGCTAGTGAAAACATTGATTAGGCAATTAAAAATATCGTCATGGGTGGCAGCAGAATATCCATTAATTGCAATTAAGCTTATCAAGAAAAACTGTCTCAAAAAACGAAGGCTTTGCTCAAAATTGCAGTGTTAATTTATCTGCGGGTAGTTAGATTCTTTATCTAAATTAACGCTCTCATATACTAAACGTTGAACTGGTAATCTTGTCACTTTTTATATAGGTCTCGAAAGAAAAATAATCTCCGCAATTTTTATGCAGCTCAGCGACTAAACTGGAGTTGGGGTATACGGTCTTTCCACTAGCAGAATGAAACTCAAAAGAACCAAAGGGTAAATAATTGTAATTTGAATGGGGCGTAACATGGTTGGTGGTCTTTTGATTTCGGCCAGTTCCGCCAAATGATTGAGTTCCGGTATAAATATAAAAATCGGCCTTTTTACACAACACAACAAACAGGGTGCCTCCATTTTCAACGAAATGCAGTACTTCAGCTTTCCAATGTTTGGTGTGGTCAATAACCCTAGCTGACGAATCTTTGTTGTATAGCTTTTTACCTTCATATTTGCCGGTATCAGAATATCCTTCCTAGGTAGAATAGCTTGTATGGTCCAAATCCGGACTAATTATCGCAATATCAGTTTCCGATAACGAACTGATGCTATCAAGCTTTATATAATTATCCACGTTAGCGGGTATATGGATACCGATATTTGAAATGCGTTTCATTTATTTAGAATGGGTTAGAAGCTCTAAGGTAAAAAATTAATCCTGAGATGAAAGATGTGGTCATCTGGCGTTTTGAGCATACGATGTTCTATTCCCGTTTTTTATGTGGTATAAAAATTTGACTACTCCCCACAACCTTGTCAAATACTCCCAAAACGACCACCATTTTTGCTTCCGTTACAAGTAAAAATATAAGTTCAGTTCGGGTCAGCTGGGTTAACGTTGTCATTCAATGAATAAGTTAACCTATCAGAAAACGGTGGAATTCTAATAATCCTATTGGATTATTAGAATAATTCTGAATGACTGCCTAAACGCACTAAATATATTTCATTGGGGCTATCTTCTTGTTGCTAGATAATTAATAAATCTCCCTCTATATGACACTCCCAGTATCTTGCCCAATTTCCGGATAATTTGTGCGGTTTCATACTTTCAAGTATCAGATCAACGCCTCCCTTTTCAAGAAGCATTAAACAGGATCGTATTTTGGAGAATTTTTTCGGGTTTTTAAAATATTTTTTTGAATCTCTTTTAAACTGAGTGGTAAAAATAAGTCTATAACTCATCCCGAAGATTCGATAAATATTTATCCAATTCTTCCACTCCGTTAACAGTATCCAATCCCTTCGTTTTATTTTTTACATCATGCATAGCGCTAATGGTCTTGTTGTTTGGTTCTAAAAATCCAGAACCCTCTAACAAAAGAGTTTCAATGTAATTGTTTACGCTCCGATTGGATTTTTCGGCCTTATTTTTTATGTATAAATATAAATCCTGCTGCAGGCGTATAGATGTTAATTTTTTTTCTATTGTAGCGTTCATATGTATATATCTAGATGTATTCACTTGTAATACAAATGTAGGAAGAATAATATTAAGAGTTTAATGAATTTACATCTGACCAATATTGTTCAAAGACATATTTTTTAAAATATGCCATAATTACCAAAAAACGGTAAAATAATGAAAAAACGCAGATTAATTATTTTTTTGCTGTAAGTAAAACTCATAGTTGCACCAACGACAAAAAGAAAGACATTGTCTTAAAAAACGAGATGCTGTGTTGAATTCCAAATATTTTTTACTTTTGTTTTATTAAAGGCGGCTTTATGTCAGCCTCATTAGGGCAGTTCATTATTTATGTTTAATGAACTCCTATCAGCAAACCTTCATGGCTGTTGCAGAAGTGGTTTAAGGTGAAGGTATCGACTTAAGTAATGGTATATTTGGAGTTCTGATAATGCTTTTTTTTACGTTTCTGCTGGTGTTCCGGCGCAGTGACTTGTGCTGGTGATACAGGTTCATCTTGTTTTTTGGTAGCTTCCTTATTTTCTTCTGACACTTTTTTCAATTGGTTGTCTAAGGAAGTGCCGGTATTTTCAGCACCACGATTTCCATAGATGCAATGGCTTTGATTGGAGCGGAATCTACAGCCTGCCTATGGCCGGATACCACTCCGCTATTTATACAGAGGGCAAATACCTTATTAAATAATGTTTCAAAAAGGGATGCCGGTAAAGTTGTCTCGTTCTGCTGATTGCCTAAATGCCAGGGTAAATCTTCGTCGATATAAAAGAGTTTTTCGGTATAATCCTTTCTGCCTTGCATACAATAATTCTGTAACAATTGTGATCAAGAAACATCCAAAGCAATAACACTAAATAAATATTAAACTATGAAAGTTAAGTTTACAATAATTCTGTTTTTTAACCTTTGGGCATTCGGGATAGTTTATGGACAGGTCGTTTTATCGCCTCAGAGATTAGAAAAAACAGGAGACAGTTTATATTATGCAAAAAATTATTCAGAAGCTTCAACTTACTATTTAAATTCTGCAGCAATTGCTGAATTCAAAGTTAAGAAAGTAACGCTTTTCTATAATGCATCTTGCTGTTTGTCCTTAGATAATAAGATTGAAGAAGCGATTATAGAATTAAAAAAAGCTATATCATTAGGATACGATGATAAAAATAATTTATTAAATGACAAAGACCTTTTAAATCTACACAACCACCAACAATGGCAAAATATTGTAAAAAGCATTAAAAAAGAAATTTTAAATACTGACCCTTCAAAAGCAAAATTCATTACAGAAGACGTACATAGATTCTGGAAAGCCTATGATAAAGCAAATGCTGACACATCAAATTTCAAAGCAATTTTCAAAAAAGAGTATTTTGAAAAAGCAAGTAAAGGAATGGATGATTATATGAGTGCTAAAGTTAGTAGTATTAACTATTTTGTCGAACACATCAAATCTGCTCCCAATTTTTATAAATCAATAAGGAAATCTACGTTGAACATTGATGATCAGAAGAAAGACTTTACAACTTCTTTCAAAAAATTTAAAGACTTATATCCTAATGCTAAATTTCCAAATGTTTATTTTATAATTGGTGCATTTACCAGTGGTGGAACAGCAACAAATGCAGGACTATTAATTGGATTAAATCAAGCTTCTCAAACGGAGGAAACGCCAATTGACGAACTGGATTTTAAAGATCAATCAAGAATGTCCAAAATTAAATATGTTTCTAACACTATTGCTCACGAATTAATACATTTTCAGCAAGGTGGCATGAAGAATGATACCACTACATTAAGTTACGCTATTCGAGAGGGAATGGCAGATTTTATTGGAGAATTGATAAGCGGGAGTACTTCAAATGAAAAATTAATGGTATGGGCTAAAGGAAAAGAAAAGAAAATTTGGGAAAATTTTAAAAAGGATATTTATTATGATAGATACAGCAATTGGATAGCAAACGGTGATCAATCTACTCCAAACAGTTTACCCGACCAAGGATATTGGGTAGGGTATCAAATTTGCAAATCCTATTATGAAAATGGAAATGACAAGAAGAAAACGATTAAGGAAATGCTAAATATACAAGACTACAAAAAGTTTTTAGCAAACAGTAAATGGGAGGAAAAATTGAGTAAAATGAAATAACTGCTGCTAACGAACATCGGTTAGACAATATGGCGACTAATTTACTCCAAGGAAATATTCGTGCTGAATTAAATGTGAGGATTTCTAATTAATTTTAGAGTTGAAATGCAGCCATATTGTCAAGCCTAAAAACGTTACCTGCATTATTTTTGATGTATTTTTATCAATCATTGACTCTATATTAAAAAAGAGTCGAAAATTACGAATACAGTCTATCCTTAATCAAAACATGTTATTTGGTCAGCATTTAGTTTGAGTATTTTTTTTCCTGCTTATCCTTTCCATCTCTAATGGTCGATTTGCGGGTTATTAAGAAATGGCATACTCTTTAAGTAATGCGGAAGCAGGCAGGTGTAAAAGCTTGCTAAATTTTCTGATCATGGTTAAAGACAAGGGTTGTTTATAGTTTAACACTTTACTAACTGTACCTTTATCGCCATAAACCGCTGCCAAGTCAGTTGCTTTATAGCCAAAGTCCTCCATTCGAATTTTGATCATTTCGATCGGATCGACTTCGGGCAGATCCCAAAGGCTATTCTCATAATTTTCAATCAGATGCACCAAAAGAAGTTTTTCCTGATGGTCTTTTTCACCCGCTGTTGAATACTTAATTACCCGGTATCTGGCAAGAGCTTCGTTATATTCCTGTTCGGTTTTAATTAAAAACCATTGTGGCTTTTTATTCATATTATTCTTTTTATTTCCGGTTAAACTGAACCTGCATCAATTTCATCGTAATCTGAATGGGTTCCTACAAACCTGATCTCAACTGTTTCATCAGAATAATCAATCTCGATAATGAGGCGGTATTTATTGCCAACGATTTTGAAGCGGGCTCTTTTGCTAGGTATAAGTTTCGCTTTTGGAAAATCGGATAAAATATAAGTGCCTTTTTTCCATATTGCTTCCTGTACAACCTTTCTCCATGTTGTCACACTATTAGTTGCGTCTGCATGCTTTTTTGTGAAATCTAGTAATTTTATTTGCTGAATAATCCGCATTATTTTTCAAGTTTTTGTTTACCATCTCGATCTCCTTTGCGTTACTTAATGTATTTACGGCGACTTACAAGTCTACGGCTTCATTGTCCGAACAGACACAAATATACTTATAATGTTGGCAAATATCCAACTTTTTATTAATTCCATTTTTAAAAACCAAATATATAATGGCTGTTTAAATGCTTCAGTATCCTTTACGTAAATATTCCTATCCTGACTAAGCGCTTGATCTATAAATTTTTAGTAGTTTGGTATTACAAGTGAATACATTCAAAATGAACTACGTTAGAAAAGAAATTGGCATCTCTACGCTTACAACAAGATTTACACCTACACATAATAGATAAGGCCGAAAACTCAAACCGGATTGTAAACAATTACACTGAAACCCTTTTATTGGAAGGTTCCGGATTTTTAGAACCAAACAGTAAAACCATTACTGCTATGTATGAAATAAAAATACAAGGCACGGATTGGATACCGTAAACGGAGTGGAACAATTATCGTTTTAGAATCTATTTAACTTTATTTGAAATCATACCATTAGATGAAGAACAGTATGAGATCCCTGAAACCTGTCATTTGAGATAAAGTCAGCTGTAGCTGTTTGTTATATATTTTAGGTTTTTTCTAATATTAGATTTATAGCATTTTGCATTTTTTCTTTTTTTAGGACGCAGCGTTAATAAATACTAATTCATAAGATCTTGAGGTCGCTTTCCATTTTTGAAATCAAGTAAACCAAACTTGGTTGGATGATAAGCACCTATAATATCAACGTTGTTTTTTTCTGCAGACTTGTTTTCAAGGCCAACAGCCCAATAACAAGCGTTTACGATTAGACGCCTAAGATCTTCACTCAAAAAATCAATTGACGAGCCCATTGTTGTGGTAAATACCTTCCCTTTATTTCCAGATTCACTTACATAAGATTTGGTCCAGGCAATAGGCATAATTGTTTTCTCCCAATTACCTAAACTTGCGGCAGTCATCCCCATAGTCGATTGTCCCCAAACCAATACCTCCGCATCGGCTGGTAGCCTGCTGACTGTATAAACATCAGTAGGCCCCCAAATATTTGTAACCCCCTTTAATATGGGATGGTTCTTCACTTTAAGAAGACCATTTACTAATCCTCGCGTTCCCTCACTTCCATGATTCCCGTGATGACTAACCCAGGTCTCGCCAAGTATTTGTTTGCCAAAACCACCCTCCCAACCTTTTAACTTACTGGAGTAACCATATTTTGCATAAGGGCTATTGGGCTTTTTCTCAAAATTAAAGGCATGTGTAGCGGTACGAAATCCCATTACGGGCTTTCCAGCTTTTAAATAGTCATCAAAATATTTCATTTGATGATCTGGAAGTTCTCTAAAACGAGTTGCAATAATTAAAAGATCCGCCGAAGAAAGATGGTCCAATCCAGGAATATTATATTTATAATTTGGATCAATTAGGCCAGTTTTAGGGTTAATGGAAAACAATACTGTAGTAATAAACCCATGATGTTGGGTTAGTATTTTCGCCAGCATAGGCAGTGATTCCTCTGTGCGGTATTCTTCATCTCCAGCGATAAGCACAATGTGCTTGCCATTTGCTATACCCTTATTGGGTTGAAATTGTAGCCACTGAGGTTGTTGCTGCGCATTTACCAGCGGTGCAAGAAAGATGAAAATCCCTAAATAAATATATTTCATGATCAATTGTATCATCGTCTTTTATTAAGTATTGTGTATTTTAATTTGTGTAATTTTTAAACAAAGCTTAAATTAAAAATTAGGTTTAAAGCTGGTACTTAGCACTCATTTCCTTAATGAACTTATAGCCATTTTCTGCAATTTCCCATGGCTCGGAATAGTCGCGCCATACATTAATTGCATTGGCAAAATCGGGGTCATTCCTGGAAAACGCTTCAATGGTGTACCAACCCTGGTAATTGATTGCGGCCAAAGTGGAAAAAGATTTATCCCAATGAACAAGTCCATCACCAGGAGTACCCCTGTCATTTTCACTGATGTGGACATGTGCAAGTACTGGAGCAATTTTTTCAATGGGGTCAAGAATCGTTTTTTCTTCTAGATGAGCATGATGGGTATCATACATCGCTCTTACGTTTGGATGTGAAGTCTCATCGATCAGTCTTTTTAATTGATCCATCGTATTGCATAAATAACATTCAAAACGATTAATAGCTTCCATTGCAAGTACAACACCAGCTTGTGCTGCATAATCACCTGCCTCATGTAATGCTTCAGCGCTCCACGCATATTCTTGATCATTTGGTGCATGATTGGCAAAAATTGTATGTGCAGAATGAAAAGGTCCGCAAATTATTTTTGCATTCATATCATGTGCCCGGTCTATTGCCCACTTTATCCGGTCAACGGCTTTTGCTCTAATGTCCGCTGATTCACTAATTGGATTTTCATTTTTCCCAAGTGTGAAAACACCGGTAGTTTCCAACTCAAAACCTAGGGCCTGTTGACCAAAGCGTTTATATGCACTTTTATCATCACCTCCAATAAAGCACTCTACGCCATCATAGCCAATATTCTTCAACCTTTCTATGATTGGTGTCATTTCTTCAGAAACAACTGCAGACCAAACCAATACATTAAATCCTATTTTGTTCATTGGTCTGATAATTTTATAGTTATTGTTTGGTGTTTAGTCATTGATTTTTCTTTTAACAAGGTCTAAGATATCGATTTCGATACTTTAATAACCGGGGTTTTGTGTAATATTCTTATTGTTTCTGACTTCAGATGTTGGAATTGGAAATAAAAGTTCTCTTTCTGAAACTATGGGTCCGTAAGAGAATTTATATCCAACATAATTGTCAAACTGCTTAGTTGCTACATTAAATCCTTTGCGGATACGTACCATATCAAACCACGTTTTATTTTCAAAGCTTAGTTCATAAAAGCGTTCCCGCCAAATTGCTTCCCGAAGTTGCGCTTTGGATAATCCTGCTAAGTCTGGCAAGGCGGCTCTGCTTCTTATTTTGTTCACCGCATTATAAGCTTCGGAAGTTGGGCCATTTGCCTCATTTGAAGCCTCGGCAAAATCTAATAAAACCTGAGCATACCTAATTAAGGCCCAGTTCAAATTACTACTTGTTGTACTGGTTTGGGCTAAAACATCAAAATGCTTGTAAATGTAAAAACCACCTAGGTCTTTGGTCTTTGTACGATCAGCTCTAAGCGTATACGAAGAGTAATAAAATTCTTTTTCTTTAACCCTTAGATCACCAGCTTCATAAGACCGTACAAACTCAGGCATCACAGAAATACCACCTGTTTCATCAGAATAAGCTGAAATACCCTGATTATAAGGGATTATTGCTACTTGCAAACTAGATGGCTGAATAAAGGCTGCAAATTGTACCATAAATATATTTTCCTCCATATTTTTCTTATCTGGATTATGTAAATCATTATAGGAATCAAATAGTTTAAATTGTCCCGATGCGATTACTTCGGCTGCTTTTACCGCAGACAAATTATAATACTCAGCTCCTTTTTGAAGTGGATAACCGGCCATAGTGAGGTATACCGTTGATAAAAGTGATTTAATCGCGCCTAAATTAACCCGTCCATTTTTATTCGTCCAAGGAAGGCCAGATGATTCAGCTGCAATGAGATCTGCTACAATCAGGTCGTATACCTCTGCAGCAGGAACTTGATTGGGGTACAGCTTTTCTGAAGTTAGTCCTACGGGATCTACAATCAATGGAATATGCCCAAAGATTTGAACAAGGTTAAAATAATACCAGGCCCTAAGAAAGTGCGCCTCGCCTAATGTTCTTTTTTTTAATGCTTCATCCATACTAATTCCCGGTATTTTAGCAATAGCTAAATTTGCATTGGCAATGCCTCTATAATGACTAACCCAATACGTTTGTCCATAGGTGTTATCTGAAGTATTTACTAGGTTACGCACAAATATACTGTTGACCGCCTGACCAAGTTCTGTATTTGCCAGACCTGTAGAAAACTCTAACATCATCCATGGCGCACCACCAAATCCGCCACCTTGCGTACTTTTTAAGTTGTCGTAAATAGAGTTGACAACGCTTTGCGCATGCTCAGGTTTAGTAAAATAGTTTTCGACTGTAAAGTTCGATGCATCTGTTTCATCTAAAAACTTTTTACAACCCGGGAATAAAAATACCAATGTTCCTATAATTAAGAAAAGACAACTTCTTTTTAAGATTATTTTCATGACTAATTTCCTTTTGTTAACTGTTTTATAATCCAATGTTAAGTCCCAACATAAACACCCTTGGTTTAGGATAATCGTACAAAGCAACTCCTTGGTCAAATGGGTTTCCAGAGGTGTTAACTTCTGGATCATAGCCCTCATACTTCGTCGATAAAAAGAAGTTCTGAACAGATGCGAAAACCCTCAATCTATTCAATTTTAATTTTGAAATTGTTGCTGCAGGAAAAGTATAACCTATTAACAAGTTTCTTCCACGAATAAATGATCCATCTTTTACCCGATGGGAATCATTATTTGTGTTGTATCCAGCTGAAACAGGTCGAAGTTGCGCAATTGGCGTATCCTGATTATCTGGTGTCCAGGCATTTAATACAGTTTTGAAGCTATTTGCAATTCCTGTACGATCTTCTGCCGAATGCAAACTTCCATAAACTACGTCATTTCCATGCATAAATTGAAGGTCCACCATAAGCTCAAAGTTCTTATAACTCACGGTATTCATAAAAGTACCAAAGACATTACCTATTCCCTGACCAATTATTGTCCGATCGGCATCGTTAATTTTTCCATCATTATTTAAATCCTGGTATTTCACATCACCAGGTTTTTTAAAGAATTTTGCAGCTTCAGCCTCTTCGCTTGTTCCCCAGGTACCTAAATGCACATAACCGAAGAAAGATCCCAAAGGCTCCCCCTCACGAATAACAGTCCTTCCAGAGAAAATATCATTACCACCAGTTAAAGAAAGAACTTTGTTTTTATTGTAGGAGATATTGAAGGTGGTATTCCAGGAAAAATTGTCTGTTTTTATGTTTGTGGTATGCAATGCAAGCTCAATACCCTTGTTTTCCATACTTCCTATATTTCGGGAAACGGTTTGATAGCCACTACTGGCTGGAACTGGTGCATTCAATAACATGTCGGTTGTTTTTTTCTTATAGACATCCAATTCAAATGATATTCTGTTTTGAAACAAACCAAATTCCAGACCGGCATCCATCTGGTATGTTTTCTCCCATTTTAACTGAGGATTTGATAAGCGGTTAATCCCGATTCCAATGGCACGGTCGCCACCAAATATCATTGAATAATTACCCATTCCTGCAAGTGCCTGATAAGCATTGATTTCGGAGTTTCCAGTAACACCATAACTGGCACGAAGCCTTAAATTAGAAATGCCCTCCACAGATTCCATAAAGTCTTCATCTGAAACCTTCCATGCGACGGCAGCAGAAGGGAAAAATGCAAATCGGTTACCCTCACCGAATTTTGAAGACCCATCCGCACGACCTGTAAAGGTGACAAGATACTTGTCCATCAAACCATAATTTAGTCGGGCAAAATAGGAATTCAGCCCATAGCCGCCTTTATTAGAAGATGGGGATTGAGGATTAGAGCCAGCACCCAAGTTATTGAATCCATAGAAATCATCCTGAAAATTTTGAGTATTTGCTGTAGCGCTAAACTGATCTACATGTTGCCACGATAAACCCAATAGGGCGTTTATGGAATGGACATCAAATCGCTTTAGATAAGTTAGGTAATTCTCAAATTGCCAGGAATTGTAACGGCTGTTTGCTACGGAAGCTACACCACGCTGGTTTCTTGAAATGTAATTAAGATCGCGCCCAGCATAAGAATCATTCCTTTGGTTGATGATATTGGTGCCAAAAGTGGAACGAAATTCCAAGCCATCCGCTAAGTTAATATTGGCATATATATTTCCCAATAAGGTCTGAGTTTTTAGGAAATAGAGCTGTTCCTCTATAATATTGATCGGATTGCCACCACCTTCCATGCCTGGATAATTTTCATTACTTCCCCATCGTCCATCAGCATATTTTACAGGGATAATAGGAAGTGATTCAAGCACCTGTCTCATGGCAATTATACCACCACCTCCCAAGGGGTCAATCTGTCTTTCGTCTTGGTCATTGTAACTCATTGACCCACCAACTTTAAGCCAGTCTTTAACCTGACTATCAAATACAAATCGTCCGGCATAACGTTTTAATGAAGATCCTTTAACTAATCCATTTTCATTTCTATAATTCAAAAATGCTCCATAGCTACCCGTTTCATTACCGCCTGTTATTGATAATTGATGATTTTGAGTATAAGCCTTCTGAAATGCTTCATTTTGCCAGTTTGTATCATAAAGAGGATTTCCTTGTCCATCAAACAGTAAAGGATTATTCTTTTTTGTTTTAGGATCAGTGTATTTACCTGCTGCAAAACCAACAGGATCATACTTTTGTGAATTTCTATAAGCAATATCTTCCACCTCTAAAAACTCACGGGAATTTAACAAATCCAGTTGGCGAGGTAAAGTTCCTACGCTAACATCAGAGTCATAGTTTATGCCGCCACCGGTAGTGCTTCCTCTTTTTGTAGTCACAAGAATTACTCCGTTGGCACCCCTTGCACCATAAATTGCAGTGGCAGATGCATCTTTTAGCACTTCAATAGACGCGATATCACTGGGATTAATGTAATCAATCGGTGAACTGCCATTGGCCAGTCCTGTTGCATTCAAGATTACCCCATCGATTACATATAAAGGATTATTAGAAACGCTTACAGATGTATTTCCACGAATTCGAATTTGTGCCCGACCTCCTGGTCTACCGGAATTTACGGAAACATTCATTCCAGTTACCTTCCCAGCTAAAGCTTGATTTAAAGAAGCAGCAGGCCGATCTGCAAGCTCTGTTCCTTTTACAACGCCAACAGCACCGGTCATATCAGACTTTCTTATTGTTCCATATCCAACTGAAATAATTACATCATCTAACAAATTTGAATATTCTATTAGTGTGACGTTCACTGTTGATCGGTCATTAACATTAATAGTTTGTGTCGTAAATCCAATATAGCTGAATGTGATTGTTGAATTTCCGTCACCAACTATTGTATATTCACCATTCTGGTTTGTACTTGCACTTCTAAGAATGCCTGTTGCATTTTTTAATTGAACTGATACGCCTGGTAGAGACCCGTTTTTTTCGGAAGTTACTTTTCCAGCGATCGTAATTTGCTGTGCAAATGCAGCAAAGACAAAGAACTGGAAAAGCACAAAAAGCGACAATCCTTTTAACAGGTTTGGTATAGGTGTGAATTTTCTGTACATATAATGTTCTATTTAATTTGGTTAGCATTTATGATGATTGCTAATGATAGCATGGAGTAATTATTTTTCTATTAATAATAACTTATTGTTCTTCTAATACTACGGGTTTGTAGCCTCCTTTTCTGTATTTAAAATATACGATCAATCCAAAATATACCAAAAACATAAACATTGGAAAAAATGCAATGGTTCTTAAGGCATGTTTTTTGGCAAGATCTTCAATATTTTGGATCGTTGAGACAGTTTCTTGAGTAGCAGTCTTTAGTTTGTCGGTATCTAAAGATCTATAGATTCCGAAAATTCCATTTTTCTCTTCTGTATAATTAACTTGTAGTACTGTTTGATGAATTTGATCGTACGCTTTAAGATTTTGATCCAGCTTTTTATCTTGAACAAAGCCTAGGATAACGGCACCTATGACACCAACGCCAATCATGCCCACTGCTCCCGTAAAATTTAAAGCTAATACCCCACCTTTAGGAAACTGCTCAGAAACTACGCCAAGCATGGTTGGCCAAAAAAAAGTTTTCCCTAAAGCATAAATAGTAGCCGCAATAACAATAGTAAATCCACTTGAGTAGGAAAGAAATGTTAATCCTATTGCCGCAATAAAGGAACTAGTTGCTAAAAGTCCCAATGGGGATAACCGATGTACAATTGGGCCAGCATAAAACCTCAGGAAGGTCATTAATACAGAAGTATAGATCAATACCCATCCTCCTTGCATCCCTATTTTTTTCATTTCTGGTGTCATGAGCTCAGTTATCCAACTGTCAGTACCTAATTCTGTGGTTGCTAATGGAATCATAATTAACAAAAGCAAAATAAATAACGGACGACCAAGGGCCCTTACAAAATAACCAAAAACACCAACTATGATTAAGGTGATGATAACACTAGCCATTGTAGACCAGGCAAAGAGATTGCCCAATTGAAAAACAACCAATGAGGTGATAATTAAAAAGCCCAAAACACCAACTTCCTTAAGCATTTCAAGATAACTAACTCCAGCCTTAACCCGTTCATTTACTGGAAACTTACTTTTCAAAACTAAATAACCGTAAACCAAAGCAGGTAGAAGAATAAAGGCGATAATGATTTCCCATCTAAATCTTTGACCAAGCATAAATATTCCGAGCAAACCACCAATCACCATCCCTGCTGGCCACCCTGCATGGAGAATATTTAGCCATTTTGTTTTTTCTTTCGGGAACATCGTGGCCACGACGGGGTTAACGACAGCCTCTACCGCACCATTTCCTAAAGCAAACAAGAAAGTGCCTATATAAAGCATCCAATAACCATCTGCAAAAATAGTAATACCAGCAGA
Organism: Pedobacter sp. CG_S7; assembly: GCF_040544395.1. Classification (NCBI taxonomy): domain Bacteria; kingdom Pseudomonadati; phylum Bacteroidota; class Sphingobacteriia; order Sphingobacteriales; family Sphingobacteriaceae; genus Pedobacter; species Pedobacter sp. CG_S7. The sequence continues at coordinate 15,002 of NZ_JBEONS010000001.1, forward strand.
AGCCACATGGCAGATAAATCCAAATAATATCGATTTTTTGTATCCTATTTTATCAATAATGAGACTAAAAAAAACTATACTGATTCCGAAAGGCCAGAATCCTACACCGAAAATCTCTCCTTGTTGTGTTTTGCTTAACCCAAACTCATTGCCCCAATCGGCCATGATGAATGCTCGAAAAACAAATCCAAAGGCAGTAGCCATAAGTGCAATAAAACAACCATAAAAAAGGATCTTGTTAGCCTTTTCTTCTGGTCCAGAAATATTTCCAGTATTTTCGATAGTACTTGTCATACAGTTTAATTTTATTTGAGGTTAGAAAATCATTATTTGGTTAGCATTAATACTTTATTTTTTGTCCAATCGCGGAATCAAACACCGTTTAACCGATTTTTTGAGTCTTCAACACATCTTTAAAGGTAGAGGGCAGGGCTAAAATCTATTATTTTTTGAACGGATGTTGTTGGAGTAACTCTTCAGGAGCGTAAAAACCAGATTTGTCTTTGACTGTTGCTCTAACCTGCCTTACCTTAGTTGGAGAAATAGCCGAGGCTTTATTACCAAAAGCATTTCGAACGTAGGTTAACACTGCCGCAAGTTCTTCATCATTAAGCATCCCACCGAATGGAGTCATTGGAACTTGTCCGGAGTATTTTTTACCAAGGACTTCAATAGGTCCCTGAAGGCCTTTTAATGTAAGTTTTATGAGTCGTTCTTCATTTCCCAGAACCCATTCACTTTGCTTAAGTGGCGGAAATCCAGATGACTCTAGACCTTTACCATCTGGCTGATGGCAGGTATTGCAAAACCCTTCCTTAGCATATATAGCACGACCTTTAACGAAAAGTTCAAGCTCAATACCTTTAAGATCAGTTTTAACAGGCGTTTCTTTTTCGGCTTTTACTGATTTTCCATTAAGATGTGCCAACGCAGCTTCATGAGCATGTACCATCCATTCGTCAAGGGGCTTTTTCCCCGCTTCATTTACAATTCGCAAGCCATAGTCTTTTTCTAACCAAGAGGCTGCTACTATCGCTTCTAGACGAACACGGCCATGTTCATCCCGGGCAGCCTGAAGTAATAAATCAGTCTGGTCAGCGACTTGATGGTCCGTATAACGTAACACATGAACCGCGGCGGCCCTTGCATGGTAGTCTTTTGCCTTAAGCATTTGTTTAAGTAAGGTTTGATCTACTTTGTTAAGTCCCCAACTTACCCAAAGTGCTTCAAGAACATGGTGTTCATATTTTTTATCTTGCTGATCAAGTTTGGCTACCCAGGTTTTTATATGGGAAAGAACCTCAACAGCATTCCGACCCCGAAGTTCACGCCTTGTACGGTAGCGTGTTCTATACTCAGGAAGTTTTAAATTGTCTAAAAGCTCATCAATGCTAGCATTTACAATCTTAGCTGGCTTAACCAGTGGTCGCGAAGGATAAGTAATCCTGTAAATTCGACCATGAACATGGTCGCGAAGTGGATCACGGGCATTGTGTTGCATGTGTCCAATCAATACATTGTGCCAGTCAATAAGATAAAGAGAACCATCAGGAGCAAACTCCATATCTACAGGACGAAAGTTTTTATCATCAGACCATAAAAGGTCTTGACGGTGTTTACTCTTATAGCCCGTTCCATTATCTACTAGCGTATGTTGCTTGGTGCCTAAAAAACCTATCGTGTTGTTCACAAGAAAATCTCCCTGCACCTCGTCTGGAAAATGGCGACTGGAAACAAACTCAAGTCCTGAAGTTGGTCTTACCCTGTGTTTCGGCTCCAACAAATCCACTGATTTATGTGTAGCTTCTCCATACCTTGGATTCACAGATCCTGGCATCATCCATCGGACATCGGGACTAGAAGTTTCTTCAAAGAAATTTTGCCCCCATTCATCAAAAGCAATGCCCCATGGATTTGGGATGGCAAGCTGAGCAACACGTTCCAGCTTATGGAGTTGGGGGCTATAGCGGTAAAAACCACCATTCGTGCCACGAACAGGTCCATAAGGAGTTTCTACGTTGGTATGCAAAAAGGTGCCTTCGCCCATATAAATAGCACCTGAAGGATCTGCACTATAAGCACTGTGTGCATGGTGGGTATCATGATCATCAAAACCACTCAATAATATTTCTTTCGTATCCGCTTTGTCATCGCTGTTTGTATCCCTTAAAAGAACAAAATTAGTGCCTTGTGAAAGATAAACCCCTTCTGGTGCAAATTCAAAACCAATAGGAAGTTGTAGACCTTCTGCAAAAACCGTTTTCTTATCCGCTTTACCATCATTATTAGTGTCTTCTAATATTAGAATCTTATCATTCGGTTTTTCATCACCTGGTTTCCAATGGGGATAAGTTGGCATGACAGCCACCCAAAGACGACCTTTATTATCAAAAGAAATTTGAACAGGATTTTCTAATTCTGGAAACTCCCGCTCAGAAGCGAAAAGTTCAATTTTATAACCTGGTGCAACGTGAAATTTATCTAAGGCCTCTTTTCCATATAGATATTTTAGGCTTCCATTTTTCCCGGGATCATAATTTGTTTTAACAGGTGGAAGCTTTGAAGTCTTTTCATCAGCAGCTTTTAGGTTCATTTTCTCACCCTTAGCTGCAAGCCAAATGGCTTCATCTCTGATCACCGTCATTTCACGGATTTTAGCAACTTCGGCAGGATAATTAGCCGGGCCAAAAGGATCGAAGCGACGTCCGTAGGCGTGGACGCCATTAGGAATTTTAAAATCATTATGCCACATCCAGTTTTTCTCAAGGACAGCGGCATGCACCAATTCACGATGAGATTCAGCCTTTGCAGAAGTTTTTCCAAAAATCTTATCCGCCAGAAGCGTTGAAAACTTCAAATAGCCTTTATCAGTAAGTTGAAAACCATCAATTGTCAAAGGCTCCTTACTAGAATTAAACCATTTATTTGTTGGCGTAAAGGCATCCATAAAGATAACGTGATTTTGGGCTGCTATTTCCTCCATCGCCTTGGTGTATAATTCAAGATTTACATTTTCCTTTTTTCCATCGGGCAGATCAAATTTATCGGAAAGGTCCTGAAAAGCAATTGGTGACACAATTGCAAGTTGAGCAGTTGTATCGCCATTGTATTTTTGTTTTAAAGTGTGCTTAATGAAAGCATCAAGTTCTGCTTTATAGTTTTCGAGTCCCTTTTCACCCTGAAACGATTCGTTATAGCCAAAAAATGCAATAATAACATCCGGTTTAAGCATGGTAAGCCATTGGTCTTCTGTTGGGAAATGACCTTCGCTCCCGGAATTTTTTGCGAGTTCTGTTTGGAATTTTTCAGCACCAGGAAATGCCCAAGGTGAATTTCGTGAAGAGTGGGGCCTAAATCCAGGAGTATTTCCGCCATCGCCCATATTACGGATAAACAGCATACTATCAGGATAGCGAAGGTGCATTTCAGTTTCAAAATGACCAAAATTCATCATTCTAGAGGGGAAATTATTTCCGATTAAAACAATGTGAAATCCTTTTTTAACTTTTATGGTAGGTGAGTTCGATTGAGAGCACTGAACTGTGCAAAATAAAAGTAAACTCAATCCAAAAATTGAAAGCAATAGGCTTAGTTTTTTGTGTAAACTTATCGTCATGGTATTTTATATTTGGTATAACCAAGATACAAGGACAGAATAACAAGACCATCCTGAACTATGCTGCTAAAGTTTCCATCAGTAAGTCTACTTTACAACAAGCCGCCTATTTTTCAACTTAAATAGTCGTGGGAAGCAGCATTTTGTTGCTATAGTGAATTTTGAAAAAATGTTTAAAACTCGAGTTATAGGTGAGAAGAAGATCTAAATAAATAAACCGAGCTAAGTTGATCCTTTGTCGCCAATTTTTGATTACCTCCTATTGGCGTTAATGCTTCCCGTTTTAAGATGAGAGAAATAAATATAGCAGTATATATAGCGCAATATATATGACCTCATCCTGGAAATGGAATTCTCTTTCAATATACGATAAATAAGGATATACCATTAAAAGAAAAATGGTACTTTTGTGGCTGAAAATTTGCTGTTTGAATGCAAAGTTCCAATAGCGTTTTTTATAAAACTTATGAGTAAAAATACCGTTGACCTTGGCGAGCAAAAAGATGTAGAAGTTTATGGTGCCAGGGTACATAACCTTAAAAATATAGATGTATCCTTTCCCCGAAACAAACTCGTTGTTGTAACAGGGTTGAGTGGCAGCGGTAAATCTTCATTGGCTTTTGATACCATTTATGCCGAAGGACAACGCCGCTACATGGAGACCTTTAGTGCTTATTCCCGTCAGTTTATGGGTGGAATGGAAAGACCAGATGTTGATAAAGTTTCTGGCTTAAGTCCGGTTATTGCCATTGAGCAGAAAACCACTAGTAAAAATCCCCGCTCTACAGTAGGTACCATTACTGAAATATACGATTTTATGCGTTTGTTATACGCCCGTGTGGCTGAGGCCTATTCTTTCAATACCGGAGAGAAAATGGAGCGCATGAGCGAGGATCAGATTATAAATAATATTTTCAAAAAATATGACCAAATGCCGGTTAATTTGCTGGCACCAGTGGTTAAAGGCCGAAAGGGTCATTACCGGGAACTGTTTGAACAAATTCGTAAACAAGGATATGTGAAAGTTCGTGTTGATGGAGCTATACAGGATATTTCTGCAAAAATGCAGTTAGACCGCTATAAAATCCATGATATTGAAATTGTGGTAGACCGGTTGATTATTGACAGGGAGGATAAAAAGCGTCTTCTTGATTCTTTGCATACGGCAATGCGTTTAGGTAAAGGTATTATCAAAATAAGTGATAAGGACAATAATGTGTCGCATTTCAGCCGATTTTTAATGTGCCCTACTTCTGGTATTTCTTACGACGAGCCCCAACCCAATAGTTTTTCCTTTAATTCTCCATACGGCGCTTGTGAACGTTGTGATGGTTTAGGTTATATTTTTGTCGTTGACCGGGAGTCAGTAATGCCTAATCCTAAATTGAGTATTCTCAATGGTGGTCTGGCGCCAATGGGCGAGTACAGAGAAATCTGGATGTTTCAGGTCCTTAAAGCTTTGGCTAAAAAATATAGCTTCTCGCTGTCTACGCCAATTGAAAAATTGAGTGAAGAGGTCATCCAAATTATTTTGAATGGCAGTCCTGAATTGCTTTCCGTAGCTGTAGAATACAATAAATGGAACGTTCAAAATTACCAGATCACCTTTGAGGGGGTGATAAAGCTTTTAGAAGAACAACAGGAGCGTAAAGGGGAGGGTGCAACTGATGATATGGACAATTTCAGGAAGTTAAAAACTTGTCCGGTTTGTAATGGTGCACGTTTAAAAAAAGAAAGTCTTCATTTTAAAATTGATGGCAAAAACATTTTTGAACTGGCAGAAATGGACATCATCAGTGTGAAATCCTGGTATGAAAATTTAGAGCATAGGTTAAATGAAAGGCAGAATACCATTGCTAAAGAAATTCTGAAAGAAATAAGATCAAGATTAGGCTTTCTTAGCGATGTAGGATTAAATTACTTGACATTGGACCGTACGGCAAGAACATTATCAGGTGGGGAAGCACAGCGTATCCGTTTGGCAACTCAAATTGGTTCGCAGCTGATGAATGTGATGTATATTTTGGATGAGCCGAGTATTGGTCTCCACCAAAGAGATAATGAACGGCTGATTCATGCCTTGAAAAACCTCCGTGATCTTGGTAATACTGTTTTGGTTGTGGAGCACGATAAGGAAATGATTTTAGAAGCTGACCATGTTATTGATGTTGGCCCGGCAGCAGGAGTAAAGGGTGGCTATATTGTAGCTCAGGGAACACCTGCTCAGATTTTGAAATCTAAAACTTTAACGGCAGCATACCTGAATGGGAAAAAGAAAATAGAAATCCCTAAAAACAGAAGAAAAGGAAACGGACATAAGCTTTCCATTATTAAGGCTAGCGGCCACAACTTAAAGGATGTATCGGTAGATTTTCCGCTGGGTAAATTTATTGCCGTTACTGGTGTTTCCGGTAGTGGTAAATCAAGCTTAATTACGGAAACTTTGTATCCTATATTAAATCACCATTTTTTTAGAGCAAAAAAACATCCTTTGCCGTATGAAAAAATTACGGGTATCAAGGAAATCGATAAAGTAATAGAAATAGATCAAGCACCAATCGGCAGAACGCCACGTTCAAACCCCTCTACTTATACCGGGGTGTTTTCAGATATACGGAATTTATATGTGCAATTGCCGGAAGCGAAAATCCGTGGGTATAAACCTGGACGTTTTTCTTTTAACGTGAAAGGTGGTAGATGCGAAACTTGCCAGGGTGCTGGTATGAAAGTAATTGAAATGAACTTTTTGCCTGATGTGCAGGTGCCTTGTGAAGAGTGTGGTGGCAGACGGTATAACCGCGAGACTTTAGAAGTGCGTTACCGAGGCAAATCTATCAGTGATGTGCTGGATATGAGTATTGAAGAGGCTTGTACTTTCTTTGAAAATATGCCTGTTATTTACCGTAAAATAAGGACCTTGAAAGATGTTGGCCTGGGTTATATTACCCTCGGTCAATCGTCTGTTACGCTGTCTGGTGGTGAAGCGCAAAGGGTTAAATTGGCTACTGAATTGTCTAAAAAAGATACGGGTAAGACTTTTTATATTTTAGATGAACCCACTACAGGCTTGCATTTCGAGGATATCAATGTGTTACTTGGGGTTTTGAATGAGCTGGTAGAGAAAGGCAATACGGTATTGGTAATTGAGCATAACCTTGATGTTGTGAAGGTTGCCGACTGGGTCATTGATATTGGTGAAGAGGGCGGTGCTGGCGGTGGAAGGATTTTATTCGAGGGTACACCTGAAGGATTGATCCAAAATCCGATTAGTTTAACCGGAAAGTTCTTGAAGAAGGAAATGGAGTAGCTTAATGAGGTAGATGGGCTTGTTCCGTTACAGATTTTTAGTGATTTAAGCGACTATTGCTCTTCCAGAGTGATAATGGCTCTGTGCGTAGATTTGTCTGAGATAGAATAGTAAAGCCATATTTCTTTGCCTACCAGTACAGCCGAGGCAACAAATGAAATATCGCTATCACCATCCTTGCCTTTAGGAGGTGTGATAAGAGGGGATTTGCTACGCTTAGTGACATTGCCCCGGGCATCCAAATTTGCCCAGCCAATATGCCAGTGAGCGTTTTCATCGGACCCATTGTAAAACATAACGGTTTGATTTAAACTATCTGTCAATATAGGTCCCGGACTTAAATGATAGGAGTCCCATGAATTTACTACAGCAGGTAGATATTCACCTTCTATTTTCCAGGGACCATCGGGATTTTCACTAAATGCCCTTCCAAGTTTAGAACGACTTTCATTTGAATATTCAAACAAGAGCACCCATTTACCATCCTTTAATTGTGCAACCGTGGCTTCTTTTGGGTTAATATAAGGCTCATGGCTTGGTATTGCTATTCCCTTTAATGACAGGGTTTCCATGTTTTTACCTTCCGCAAATAAAAGCTGGCCTTCTAGTTTGGTTTGATTCCATCCCGTATAATAAACCAGATAATTATTATTATTTACACAAATTACAGTAGGGTCTTCACAACCATCTTTATCATAGCTATTAGTTCCGGGCGCAATAGTGGGTCCATCATTCATATTAAAATGAAGTCCATTTTTTGAGGTTCCGTAATAAGCCCTTGCAATTTTTGTGTAGCATCCTCCGAAGGATTTACGGCACGAAGCATGATATTATAAACGCCATTTTCTTTCCATACAAAGGGACTGAGTTTGAACATGCCTGATAAAGGAGATGTGCATTCAAGCTTAATTTCCTCAATTTTTTTTACTTTGTAATCTTTCATGCTCCTTGTCCCAAGTTTTGCATTAAACCTCCATCAAGGGTAAATGTTTGTCCTGCAGCATAGGCAGAGTCTTCAGAAACGAGATAGGCGGCCAGTTTTGCGATTTCCCAAGGTTCTGCCGCACGTTTCCATGGAATATTCTGAACCTGCTTTTTTAATAATTCCGGATCGTCTATAGCTTCCTGATTCATTGGTGTTAATACCATTCCAGGGGCCAGATTATTTACATTGATCTTGAATTCTGCAAGTTCCAAGGCAAGGCACCGGGTTAAATTACGTACAGCACCCTTACTTGCGCAATATTCAGCCGCACCGGCGCGGGGTATATCTTCATGTACCGATGTGATATTAACGATCTTTCCGTTTCCTCCCTCAGCCTTCCTTATTTTTATAAATTCCCTGCAACTATAAAAGGTGCCATATAAATTGGTGCGGATAGTTTTATCAAACAACTCTATGTCAATTTCATCTAGGGTTTTTCCTGATGAATCTATTCCGGCGCTGTTTATCAGGATCCAGGGTATCCCTAGTTTAGATTGGGCTGTTTTGAAAATTCCTTCACCTGATCATAATCAGATACATCTGCCTGAAATACAAGACCAGTGCTGCCATTGTCTTCAACCATCTTTAAAGTTTCGATTGCCCCCTTTTTATCAGAATGATAATGAATAAGTATATGAGCACCTTGTATGCTCAATTCCGCGGCAATTGCCTGGCCTATTCCCGAATCTGCTCCTGTAATAACCGCAACTTTACCTTTTAGCCGCTTTAAATCATGTGTTCCCATTGCTTTACTTGATTGTTTTATTGCTCTACCATTGTATTAGTTACAGCTATATTATGAACAAAGGTATTGCCAAATAGTTGTAGGAATTTTACAAACCTGACAACTAATTTTTAATGTTGGCAGATTAAACGAAAGGTATTGATGGGAATACTCTATAGTTGTAAGGTTATTAGTAATAACTGGTTAAATGTAACATACAACCTAATGTTTTATAAAAATGGTAATAGATCAGATATTAAATGATAGGTTTTTTAGATGAATAGGGTCGGTTTCATAACAGGCTATTATTGATCTTTTCTTTCAGGGTTTCATTCTTTATTAAAGGAGCATTTCCCGAATCTGAAATTTGTATGTGCTTCTGAAGGGGTTTTTCAATTATCAGACTTTGTTTTTTATATCTCAAACAAGCTCTACAGATGCTTGTATGAATGTTCAATTGGATTATTTCTTTTAATGAGAGGTCGTTAAGGAATATAATTTCTATTTCCTTTTGCAGCTCTTACTTGAACATTTATGGGCATGTTTATCGTTTTTTATCTAAATCATTAAATACTACATTCATTAAGTTGTCAAAATAAAATTGTTAAAAGTTTATCTCTGCTATTCAATTATAAGAAAAATAATTCAAAACCTTAATTACTTTTAATTTCTGCAAATTAGGGAAAGTGTATAATGTTATTATTAATTATTCGTTAATAAGCACTTGTTTTAATCACTTTTTAAATAAGAGACTTAATGTTTTTGCTATAATAGCTGATTTTTGTTTTTGTACCGATGCCAAACTTTAAACCAATGTCTATTCTTGGGATAACTGCGATGGGATGTCCTATTATTAAAAAAAATGGCTACTAATAATAAAATGAAAGCACTTGATAAAACCGGACTAATTACATAGAAGTAGCCCATCGATATTATTTTCTCTGATCCTATATTTGCAATTAATGCAGTGGCACCACCTGGAGGGTGAAGGGTTTTTGTGATTTGCATGAAAACAATTGCTAAGGAAACGGAAAGCGCAGAGGAAAGCCATAGCTCACCAGGAATTAATTTTTGTATAGTAACACCAATTAATGCGCAGATCACATGTCCTCCAATTAGATTTCTAGGTTGAGCTAAAGGACTGTTAATGATTCCAAATACCAATACGGAAGAGGCACCAAAAGAACCAATTAAAAATAAATTATCTGTTGGACTGAAATATTTGCTGTGCAGTAATCCTAATAAGCCAATACCAAAGAAAGAACCCATAAAAGTCCATATATGCTCTTTGTAATCTACAAGAGTTTCCTTATAAAAGATGTATTTGGCTGTTCTTACATGTCGTCGTAGGCGGGTTTTCTTCATATATTAATAAGAAGTAGCGCAGATTAGGGCTGCGCTGCTACTTTAATCTGTTTTATTGATTTTCTGCTAAAATTTGATAATAGCTGCTGTTTAAATTGATGTTTTGTTTCTCTGCCGCTTCTATTGGTCTGAAATCAGAAAGTATTTCTGGCTTGCCTTTTTTAACACAAACATTGTGCTCAAAATGAACGGCGGGTAATCCGTCTTCAGTAGCTATTGTCCAGCCATCATCCAGCGTATAAATTTCACGGCTACCCATGGTAATCATGGGTTCTATTGCTAAAACCATATTTTCCTGTAGCTTCTTGCCGCTACCCCTTCTGCCGTAGTTTGGTATTTGTGGATCTTCATGCATCTCTCTTCCTACACCGTGACCAACCATTTCACGCACAACGCCATAGCCATGTTGCCCATTCGTATAATTTTCAATAGCAAAGCCAATATCTCCAGTACGGTTTCCAGTCACCGCTTGTGCTATTCCAACATAAAGTGACTCTTTGGTAATCCTTACAAAATCCAGTATTTCTGGTGAAGTTTCCCCTAAAATAAAAGTATAAGCATGGTCTCCATGAAATCCATTCTTAAAAACTACGGTATCGATGGAAACTATATCTCCTTCTTTCAATATATACATTCCCGGGAAACCATGAACAACTTGTTCGTTAACAGAGATGCATAATGAATAAGGATAGCCATGATAACCTTTACATGATGGAATTCCACCATTATCCCTGATGAAAGTTTCTGCCATTGTATCAAGCGATAGCGTCGTGATGCCCGGCTTAAGTGCTTTTGCAACTTCAGTAATTGTTGCACTTACCATTAAACAACTTTCCCGTTGAATTGCTACTTCTTCATTCGTTTTGTACAGACTCATTACATTTTTTTTCTTAAATGCAAAAATACGAATTTTCAGTGATCAAGTGTTTTGTTAGTCTCATCATCTTATAATTTCTTTGTCTTTTTTAAAGAAAGATGCTAAAGCTGGGGGTTACTTATAAGGCATTTGTTAAATAGTGGCCTTTTGTTGTATCTTGTTAAACGAATCTTTTTGTTTAAGCTTGTTTAATCAAAAACGATGTTCTTTAAATTTACCACATTGTTAGGAGTCAGGAAAGTACAGGTTGCTAATTGTATTGTTGTGAAGTAAGATTGTAAAATGCTATACTATAATTATATGAAATCGTTTTTTTTTAAGTTCCTTTTTTCTTGCGTAATCCTATTGCTTTCTTATTCTTTAGTACAAGCATATCAAAAAAACAGTAAACCTTTTGACCTTAAATGTGAGCACCTGGTTCAACCTATTGGTGTTGATGAGGCCCATCCACGTTTTTCATGGATGATGGATGATAGTCGTCGGGGTGCCAAACAAACAGCTTACCGTCTCTACTTAAGTAAGGATTCCTTAAAGGTGAATAAAAGAAAAGGCGATTTATGGGATACAAAAAAGGTAAATACCGCTGCAAACTTGGTTAAATATAATGGTGCTGAGTTGCACCATTTACCAAATATTATTGGCTTATTGAACTATGGGATAAGGATGGGAATATAACTTGCAGTGGAAGTTATCCCTGCAAATTCCACCGCTACTGTGTTTTTCCCTTTAAAAGTCGGACAAAAAGCTTATCAGCAAGGTAAAGTTGTAGTTGACAGCTTAGTATTGGAAGCTGGAACTTTTGAATTTGAAATAAAGTAAAATCTTACAGGATAGCGCAGGTTGCCAGCTTTTATTTATCTCTTTACTTTAGGTAGATGATATAGCAATGGCAAAGATTAGTGTACCAGGTGTAGCGAATTCAGGAACTTATCATTTTGAATTGGCAACAATATTATAAAGGGTTGCATCAGCGTAAATTAAGCTTACCTTATTAGTGGAATAGGATAATTAAATTATTAACTAAATTTTAAAGATGAAGCCAGCCGAATTTTTTAATTTAATTCATATAGATGAATACTCTGCTACACCTAAGTATTTGCAATTAAGTGATTCAATTATTGAAGCTATTGAAGATGGTAAATTAAAGAAGGACGATATTTTGCCATCTATCAATGAGTTGAGCTATGTACTTGAAGTATCAAGGGATACCGCAGAAAAGGGCTATAAATATTTGAAGAATAAAGGTGTCATTCTATCTGTACCAGGTAAAGGTTATTATATTGATAATACGGAGTTCAAGAAAAAGATTAAGATTTTTCTGTTATTCAATAAATTATCAATTCATAAAAAATTAATATTTGATTCTTTTGCGGATGCATTAGGAGAGGATGCTGTTATCGATTTCTATATCTATAATAATGATTTTAAGATCTTCAAAAAGCTAATTCAGAATAAACGTACAGACTACAGTCATTATGTAATTATCCCTCATTTTGTTGAAGGCGGTGAAAATGCGGCACAGATTATAAACACACTGCCTAAAGAGAAATTGATTCTCCTTGACAAGAAAGTCCCGGGTGTTGACGGTCAATATTCTGCCATCTATGAAAACTTTGACAAGGATATTTACAGTGCATTAACAGAAGCGAAAGAAGCGCTTATGAAGTACCAGACTTTGAAATTAATATTCCCTAAAAGAGGTTATTTTCCTCAAGAAATAGTGAATGGTTTTAAGCGCTTTTGTCAGCAATATGCATTTAACCACCATATTGTGAGTGATGTGAGGAATGAGCCGATAATGGCTGGTGAAGTTTTTATTAATTTGATGGAGGATGACTTGGTTATTTTAATTGAGCGGGTTATTTCTTTAAATTTAAAGGTAGGATCAGATGTAGGGATCATTTCCTATAATGAAACACCATTAAAGAAATTTTTACTCAATGGAATCACTACGATTTCAACAGACTTCCAAATGATGGGCACTCTTGCAGCAGAAATTATTAAAAATCAACGTCGCCAGGATCAGGAGGCACCATTTTATCTTACCCTAAGGCCTTCATTATAAAACAAATACCTAACTTAGCGTAATGCAAACGCTTCTTACCACTGCCCAAATGCGAATGGCTGATACTTTCACCATCAGCAATAAACCTATTTCTTCGGTAAATTTAATGGAAAGAGCTGCGGAGGCATTTGTTACTGCATTGTTGCGAGAGAATTTGGGCTACGACAAGGCCATTGCTGTTTTTTGTGGACAAGGAAATAATGGTGGCGATGGTCTGGCTATTGCCCGATTGTTATTTAACAATCATTATAAAAACCTAAAGGTCTTTATTGCTAATTTTACAGCGCAGCAAAGCGATGATTTTTCTGCAAATTTGCAACGGCTAAAGAATCTGCCAGTTGATATTGTTGCTATTCAGGATGTGGCAGAAATTAAAAATCTGCAAACAACAACTATCATTATTGATGCTTTAATAGGTTCGGGTTTAAATAAACCTTTAACCGGAAAAATGGAAGCACTGGTAAGCTTGATTAATGGGTTAAATAAAACAATATATGCCGTTGATGTGCCTACTGGGTTTTTTGCGGAGGGGGTGCTGCCAGCCAATTATAATGGAATTAAAGCTTTTAAAACGATTTGTTTCCAGCGTCCCAAGATAAACTTCTTTTTCCCTGAATCGGTGCAGGCAACCGAGCAATTTGAGGTAATGGATATAGGTCTTGACGAAAGTTATATTCAAAATCTGCCTTCTATTTTTAAGCTGGTGGAAATCTCCGATATCAGGAAAATTCTAAAACCTCGGAAAAACTTTAGTCACAAAGGTACCTATGGACATGCACTGCTTGTTGCAGGAGCTACTCAAACCATGGGTGCTGCTATTTTAAATGCAAAGGGTTGTCTGTATGCTGGTGCTGGTTTAACTACCCTTTCCATTCCCGAGAGCGGTTTAGCCACATTAAATACGGCATTGCCGGAAGTGATGTATGCAGCGCGTGAAGGACTGGGTAATCATGCAGCTAAATATAATGCCATTGCTATTGGCAGTGGATTGGGCACAAGTGTAGTGGCTAAAACTTTGTTAGAAGAAATGCTGCTTTTAAAGAGAGCATTAGTTTTAGATGCGGATGCCTTAAATCTACTGGCTAAGCATCAGGAACTTCTTGTTTTGGTAAGTTCAGGATCTGTTTTAACGCCTCATGTGAAAGAGTTTGATCAATTGTTCGGAAAGCATAATTCCTGGTACGAACGTTTAGCTACGGCAAGCAAACAGGCGGTGAAATTAAAAAGTGTCATTGTGCTTAAAAACCAATATACTTTTATTGTTTCCAGGGGTGGAATGGTGCATATCAATCCAACAGGAAATTCTGGAATGGCACAAGGTGGCATGGGAGATGTGTTAACGGGGGTGCTTACCGCTTATCTGGCACAAGGTATCCCGGCTGAAGAGGCTGCAATAGCAGCTTGTTATTTCCATGGAAAATCAGGTGATGATTTAGCGGTTGACCATTTTAATATCACCGCCTCTCAATTAGCTGAAAATATACCACAGGTAGTGCGCCACATCATTGGCTGATGGTTAAAAGCAACACCATTTTAAGGAGGTTAAAACTCAAATAAATGCTTTTCTGCATGGTAAGAAGAACGCACCAATGGTCCGCTTTCAACATACCTTAAGCCTTTAGACAGACCAACCTCTTTATATTTTGCAAATTGATCAGGATGGATCCAATCAACAACAGGGTGGTGATTGCGGGTAGGTTGTAAGTATTGGCCAAGGGTTAAAATATGGACACCATTAGCAACAATATCATCCATTGCTTCAAAAACATCTTCTTCAGTTTCGCCAAGACCGAGCATGATACCGGTTTTGGTTCTTACTCCAGCTTCAGAAATACGTTTTAAACATTCCAGACTTCTGTCATATTTCGCTTGAATTCTAACCTGTTTGGTCAGCCTTTTTACCGTTTCCATATTGTGAGAAACGACTTCAGGAAGTTCTTCTAGTACCCGTTCCAGGTTAGCCCATACCCCTCTGAAATCAGGAATTAAAGTCTCAAGAGTAGTTTGCGGACTTTCGCGACGGATGGCCTGCAAGGTTTCTGCCCAAATAATAGAGCCACCATCTTTCAAATCATCCCTGTCAACCGAAGTAATTACACAATGCTTCACCTGCATCAGTTTTACGGAATTGGCAACACGGTTAGGTTCATCAACATCCACGGCAAGAGGTCTTCCTGTGGCTACTGCGCAAAAAGAGCAGGAGCGGGTGCAGATGTTTCCTAAAATCATGAAAGTTGCAGTACCTGCGCCCCAGCACTCGCCCATATTCGGACAATTACCACTTTCACAAATGGTGTGTAATTTATGCGTGTCCACTAAACTGCGTACTTGAGCATATTCTTTACCAACAGGCAGCTTAACTCTAAGCCAATCTGGTTTGCGTTGTATTGGGATTGCTGAAACAACCGGAAGTTCGATCATGAGGCAAAGTTAAGCAATAGGATTGACTTGTGTCTTCCACAAGTTGATATCCAAAAAAATAATGGTAATCTTGTAGTCAAAAAACGATTTTATGGCAACTTCAAAAATAACTTACAACGGTGGTTTAAGAACAACCTCCATCCATGAACGTTCTGGAAATGAAATGATCACCGACGCCCCTATAGATAATAAGGGCAAGGGCGAAGCCTTTTCTCCAACAGATCTTCTAGCAACATCATTAGGCAATTGCATGCTTACTATTATTGGCATTGCTGCAAATGAGCACGGTTTTGATATTGATGGCACCACTTGTGAAATTACCAAAGTGATGGCAGAACATCCAAGACGTGTTGTCGAAATCGTAGTCAATTTTCAGTTCCCTGTAAATGAATATTCCGACAAGGTGAAGACCATTATTGAAAGGTCAGCAGTTACTTGTCCGGTTGCTTACAGCATTCATCCAGAAATTACCAAAACCGTTACTTTTAATTATTAATCGTTTCGGCGACCTCCTCGGCAGAAATATCGCCATGGGATGCGTCAAGGATACATTCACCGTCTTTAATGACTAATATTTGCGGGGATTCATGGTGAACCTCGAAAATTTCAGCTATCTGCACAGAAATGTCGCGATAGCTGATTAAGTCTAAAAAGTAAAGATTTGTTGCAGCAGGAATTACTTCCCAATCCATTTCAAATTTTCTTTTCGCCATCATGCTCACCGAGCAACGGGTACTGTGTTTAAAAATTAAGCTATAGCCAGCCTGTTGTTTAATTTCGGCTATTTGTGCGATATCAGTTAGTTTTTTCCACTCCATCTCTATTTATTTTTCGTTTGCTGTTAAATGGGTTTTATTATAGTTTAGCAACAAGATCGGCCATTTTAATGGCGGTTATCGCTGCTTCATCTCCTTTGTTTCCGTGTTTGCCACCAGCACGGTCAATGGCTTGTTGTTGGTCGTTTGTAGTCAGTACACCAAATATTACAGGCTTGCTGTGTTTAATACCAACCTGTGTAATTCCTTGTGCTACTGCATCACAAATGAAATCAAAATGCTTGGTGTCACCCTGTATAACGCAACCCAGACAAATAACAGCATCTAGGTGTGCGTGTTTGTTCAAAAGAATTTCTGCTGCGCTGGTAAGTTCAAAACTACCCGGAACGGCAACCGAAATAATGTGGGCTTCTTTAACACCGTGTTGTAGCAGTGTTGCCAATGCACCATTGTAAAGGGCACCGGTTATTTCTGCATTCCATTCTGCAACTGCAATAGCGAAATGGTAGTTACTTGCATCTGGAACAGTAGTGTGTGAAAAATCTGACAGGTTTTTTAGTTGTGTTGCCATGGTGTAAAGATAAGGATTGCCTACAAAAAAGGCTAACCTTTTGGGTTAGCCTAATCAAATATTTTAATGATTTTAATTAATTTGCGCTTCAGTACGTGCAATATATGCATCAATCATAGCCGCTTCCTGACTGGCAGGGAATTCTTTTACAATCTTAGTATAAGCATCTTTAGCAGATTTATAATCTTTTAACTGCTCATAAACTAAGCCTAATTTTTTAAGGAACATTGGCGACGTAAATTTATTACTTGCTTTATCTGCAGCTTTCTTGTAATAAGTAGCTGCTTGTTTGTAATCTTTTAATTCGCTATAAGCATCACCTAATAAGCCTAAAGCTAAAGGATCAGCAACCGGACTGCCGGTTTCTGAATATTTACCCAGTGCTTCTGTTGCTTTTTTGTATTCTCCTTTACGCAAATAAATGCCACCTAAATAAAGGTTAGCTAAGTTTGCCGATTTTGTGTTATCATACTCGTTTGCAATTTCTTCAAAACCAGGATAACCGCCATCACCCTTTAAGGCTTTGTTAGCTAAGGAATCAACACCTAAGTATTGTTCTGCTTTGTACATCTTTGCAGAAGCTTCTTGAGCTCTGTCTGATAAATAAACGTTTTGATACCAGATATAAATACCGATTAATACCACTACTGCACCTATAATAAATAATAGGCTTTTAGAGTTCTCTTGTACAAAAGAACCTTTTTTAACAGGGTTGATTATTTCTTTTTCTGTTGTGGACATTTTCTTTTTAAAAGATTAAGGATTGCAAAAATACGTTTTTCGATCAAAGTATCAACCCCTTTCTTTAGTATTTAATTAAAGTTTAATGTTTTAACGCTGCTAAAGGGTAACTTTGTTAGTATAAACTATGTGGTTAAAAAATATTACCCTTTTAAATTTCAAGAATTATGCTGATGCTGATGTCCGTTTTTCAAAGTCAGTTAATGCATTTGTAGGCAATAATGGAGGTGGTAAAACCAATTTGCTCGATGCCATACATTATTTATGTCTGTGTAAAGGTTATTTTAATCCTATTGACAGTCAGCAGATTAAAACAGGTGAGGATCTTTTTTTGATTCAGGGTGATTTTGATCGACAGCTCAAAAATGAGAAAATTACCTGTGGTGTAAAAAGGAATCAGAAGAAACAGTTTAAGCGCAATAAAAAGGAATACGAAAAACTTGCTGACCATATTGGATTATTTCCCGTAGTGATGATTTCTCCCTACGATATCAATATTATTATGGAAGGTAGTGAGGAACGTAGGCGTTTTATGGATAACGTGATTTCACAAACCGACTCCCGCTACCTGGATGAATTGATGCTATACAATAGGCATTTGTTAAACAGGAATGCATTACTCAAACAAATTGCTGTTACACGTAAATATGATCCTGCATTGCTGCAAATTTTTGATGAGCAATTGGTGGTATCCGGTAATAAACTGTTTAAAAAGCGTAAAGAATTTATGGAGGAATTTATTCCTTTGTTCAATAAATATTATTCTTTCCTTACTGATGACAGAGAAGAAGTTAGCTTGTTTTATTCTTCTCAGTTGAAGGATAATTCCTTCCAGTATTTACTGACTCAAGCTGCCGAAAAAGATAAAATTCTGGAAAGGACAACGATGGGCATTCATAAAGATGACCTGTTGTTTACAATAGCAGACATGCCATTAAAAAAGTTTGGCTCCCATGGGCAGCAGAAATCTTTTTTAATAGCTCTTAAGTTAGCTCAATATGCTTACTTGCAGAAGTATAAAGGCTTTAAGCCCTTGTTGCTGCTAGATGATATCTTTGATAAACTAGATGACCAGCGGATGCATAAGTTGATGGAGATGGTGTCACATCAGGATTTTGGTCAGATCTTTATTACGGATACGGGAAGAGAAAGAGTGTTAAAAATTTTTAATAGCATTAATGTTCCCGTAACTTTGTTCGACGTAAATAATGGAACCGTAAATCATGCGTAAACCCAATGACATTACCTTGAAAGAAGGTATAGATAAAATGCTTTCCGTATATAAATTAAGGGGTAGGTTCGATCAAACTTCAATAGTAGCGCTATGGCCAGAAATTATGGGTAAAGCAGTTGCCAACAGAACCACCCAGATATATGTAGCCCATCAAAAGCTATTTGTAAGAATTGAATCTTCAGTTATTAAAAACGAACTTTTAATGGTGAGAACCGGTATCATCCAAAAATTAAATGAACGAACCGGTTCTGAAGTTATTACGGATATTGTGTTTTTGTAATACTTAACCCTTACCACCAAATACCTTGCTTATTACCCATATAATTAAGGCAAGAACCAATACCACTAAAATTATTCCAGTCCAGAGTCCTGCCTTAAAAATTCCTTCAATTGCGGCGCAACTGGTTAATGTTGTGGCTAAAAAAGCCACCATGGCTAGTGGGAAATACTTTTTCATATTCATTTTATTTTTCTATTCACAACAATAAAAAAAGAAAATGGTTTGTGCCTTGCTTATTTACCATCAATTTTAAGTAATTCGATTTCAAAAATCAAATCACTGAATGCTGGTATCTCCGGGCCTGGGGCACGTTCGCCGTACGCTAAATTGTAAGGAACAAAAAACTTGAATTTAGCGCCCTTCTGCATTAACTGTAAACCTTCTGTCCAACCTGCAATGACGTTATTTACTGCAAATGTATTAGGCTCTCCTCTATCATAAGAGTTGTCGAACGGTGTTCCATTTAACAATGTACCTTTATAATGTACAGTAACACTGGTTGTTGCTCCAGGTTTTTCACCACTTCCAGTTTTTAATACCTGGTACTGTAAACCACTAACGGTAGTGATTATGCCTGCTGCTTTTTTATTGCTTTCAAAAAATGCCTTACCTGCAGCAATGGTTGCTGCATATTTAAGTTTGCTGGATTCTTTAAAAAAGTTGCCGATGGCAGTTTGTGCATTTTCGGCACTGAGCATAGGTTTCTGGCTGTTAAAGGCATCTTTTAAGCCCCTTACCATGAAGTCGTAATTTAACCCTGTTAATCCTTGCGTTTTTAAGTTTGTGGCCATAATCAGTCCAAAGGAATAACTGGCAGAATCAAGTCCGCTTTTCAAACCTGGTTCATTTATTTTAACTGGAGCTGTTTGTTTTTTTATGGTTGCTTTTGCTGGATTGGCAGTTTTTTTTTGCCCAAAGGTTGTAAAGGCAGCAAGCAATAGCGTTAAAGTAATGAGGTTTTTTTTCATGTTGTTTTCGTTTTTTAAAGTAGGTAGCATAACTCAAAAAAATAAGCACCTTTTGGGGGTGCTTATTTTTTAAATAGCGTTTCGGGTTAAATTAAAAACGTTCGTCAGCAGTAAAAAAGAAGTTGCCTTCAATTTGTGCATTCTCGTCCGAATCTGAACCATGAACTGCATTTGCATCAATTGATTTCGCATATTTTTGACGAATTGTTCCTTCGTCTGCTTTAGATGGGTCAGTAGCACCAATTAATTTTCTGAAATCTTCAATTGCATTGTCTTTTTCTAAGATAGCAGCAACGATAGGTCCTGAAGACATAAAGTTCACTAGATCAGTATAAAAAGGACGTTCTTTATGAATTTCGTAAAATTTACCAGCAGTTTCAGCAGATAATTTAGTGTATTTTAAAGCAACGATTTTAAATCCTGCGGCAGTAATGTCATTGATGATTGCTCCGATGTGTCCATTAGCCACAGCATCAGGCTTGATCATTGTAAAAGTTCTATTTGTAGCCATTTTATTTATATTTTTTTGCGAAATTACATATTAAACCCTTAATATTAAAGCTTGAAATATTTTGAGCTTTAATTCATCATTAAATTGTTAGCTTTGTAACCAAATATGCTATCTCTTTCTGAACTAAAATCTTTGCTGGCAACGCCACAAAAAATTGTAATAACTACCCATCATAAGCCAGATGGCGATGCAATGGGATCTTCATTGGGTCTTTACGCCTATTTGATCCAGAAAGGGCATCATGTTAAGGTTATTACCCCTACAGATTATCCTTATTTCCTGCACTGGCTGCCCAACAATTCGGATGTTATTATTTACACTGAGGAGCAACAAAAGGCCGACCATCTGATTGCCGAAGCTGCTTTGGTTTTCTGCCTGGATTTTAATACGCTGAGTAGAATCAATGAATTGGGTGAAATTATCCGTGCTGCCAGTGCTTATAAAGTAATGATTGATCATCACCTTGACCCGGAAGATTTTGATGACTACAGACATTGGAATATCAATGCGTGCGCTGCTGCACAATTGGTTTACGATTTTATTGTCAACGAATTAGAAGACGGTGCGCTAATGTCAAAAGACATTGCTACCTGTCTATACACCGGAATTATGACTGATTCTGGATCTTTTCGTTTCCCATCTGCCAATTCTACGGTATACCGCATAGGGGCAGACTTGATCGATGCTGGTGCTGAGCACTGGAGAATACACCAGTTGGTATACGATAATGCTACAGAAAACCGTTTACGTTTCTTGGGTCATTGTTTGTCAAATAAGCTGGAAATCTTAAAAGATTTAAACACCGCTATTATTACCGTTACTGCCGAGGAGTTAAAACATTATAAAATTGTTACCGGCGATACGGAAGGTATAGTGAATTATGCCTTATCTGTGAATGGGATCAGGCTGGCAGCTTTTATTATTGAAAGAAAAGATAAAGTTAAAATATCTTTACGCTCTACAGGAGATTTTCCTGCAAATGAAATATGTAGGAAATATTTCGATGGTGGTGGACATAGAAATGCTGCCGGTGGGGTTTCTGAAAAGGGACTCGACGATACGGTCGCTTATTTTAAAGATATATTACCTGAATACAAAACGCAATTATTGCTTTAAATATTGAATGCCGTGAGGCTTCAAAACATAAATAAAAATTAACAAAATAAAGACCCGTTAAGGGTTTTTGACCTACATTAAAAAAAGATAAAAAACGCAATGAAAAAAAGTTTAGTAATTATTTTTGCAGCTACACTCGGTCTAACTGCCTGTAACAACGAAAAAAAAGGACCAGGAGGTTTAATGTATACCATACATAAATCAGAAGGAAAAGAAAAAATCAAAGAAGGAGACATCATTAAATTGAACTTTATTCAGAAAAATGAAAAAGATTCAATTATGGCAAATACCTATGACCTGGAACAACCACAAGTATTTCCTGTAGGGAAGAAAGTGTATGATGGTGATATGAATGATGTGCTTTATCTTTTTGGTGAAGGTGATAGTGCTACTTTTAAATTAAACCTTGATACAATGGCTAAACATTCTGGTCAACCAAAACCAGAAGCCCTTAAAAACGATAAATTTTTAATTTTTACCGTTAAAGTTGAAAAAGTATTACATAAAGATCCAAAAGAAGTTGATTCTGTTTTTCAGAATAAAGCAAAAGATTTTTTCCAAAAAGATTACCAGGCTGCTATTGATAAACACAAAGCTTCTGAAGATGGAAAAATTAAAAAATACATTGCTGATAACAAACTAAAAGTTCAAACTACAGCTTCTGGTCTGCAATATGTAATTACTAATCCTGGTTCTGCGCAAAAACCTGTTTTAGGTGATGTGATAATGGTCAACTATACTGGTAAACTAACCACTAAAAAAACAGATGGTAAGGACAATATTTTTGATACCAGTGATGCTAAAATCGCTAAAGAAACTGGTAAATTCAATGCTGGAGCACAATATGGTCCACGTGAATTTTCTCTTGGAAAAGCAATTCCTGGTTTTGATGAAGGCCTGCAATTATTAGGTAAAGGTGGTAAAGCTACTTTCATTATTCCTTCAAAATTGGGTTATGGCGAGAATGGTATGCCTCAGGGTGGTATCAATCCGTTTACTCCATTGGTTTTTGAAGTTGAATTAACAGATATCAAAAAACCAGAAGCGGCACCTGCTGCTACAGCTCCACCTGCTGCTCCAATTAAATAATAAGCATCCGGCATAAAATCCAGATGTGTTTTAAAAGGCTTTCGTCATTCAAAATGACGAAAGCCTTTTTTTATACATTAACATTTTTGCGCCTCGCAGCTATAGATAGCTCAGGCAACAGGTGGCCTCGTGATTTGATAAATATTGCCGTGTCTTTGACAGGTTATTTATAGGTCCTTTGCAGGTCATTTAGACCTACCAACGACCTACCAACGACCTCGTAAGGACCTACCAACGATCTCCCAATTCTGGTCTTTTTTAAAGGTAATGCAAGTCACGTCTTTTTTGAACTTTTGACACGCTTAACGGACTTTTTATAAGCTGAGTAAGTTGAACGATTTTACAATTCTGTTTACCTTAATTTGTTTTTCAATAACTTTGCACTATGTTTTTAACTGATACCCACACTCACCTTTATTATGAAAGGGATGAACAGAAGCAGGCAGCGCTGATGCAGCGCTGTTATGACCAGAACGTAAAACGTTTGTTTTTACCGAATGTTGATATTGCTTCCATTGCCATGATTGATGAGCTGGTTTCGCGCTTTCCTGAAAATTGTTTCGCTATGGCCGGCCTTCATCCATGTGATGTAAAAGAAGATTTTGAGGCTTTACTAGCCGTTATCTACAATAGTATAAATGGCAGAAATATTGTCGCAATTGGTGAAATAGGAATTGATCTTCATTGGGATAAAACGACCCTTGATATTCAGGTAAATGCTTTTAAACAACAGATTGCCTGGGCAAAAGCGTTAAACCTTCCCATTGTTATTCATTGCAGAGAAGCGTTTGACGAAGTTTTTCAAGTGCTGGAGGAAGAAAGAGACGAAAAATTAAGGGGCATACTGCATTGTTTTACCGGCAACCTTGATCAGGCATTGCAGGCTATAGATTTAGGTTTTTACCTCGGCATAGGAGGGGTAGTTACTTATAAGAAAGCCGGTTTGGATGAGGTTTTGAAACATGTGCTTTTGGATAGAATCGTTTTGGAAACTGATTCTCCCTATCTTGCGCCTGTGCCTTTTCGTGGAAAACCAAACGAGAGCAGTTACCTGGTACATGTAGCTCAAAAAGTGGCAGATATATACGGCCTTCCACTCGAAGAAATTGCTGCTATTACAACGGAAAACTCCAGAAATATATTTTTAGTTTAGCGGCTCATGACAAAAATTCTAATCATTTATACAGGTGGTACTATTGGGATGGTTAATGATTCCCAAACAGGGGTGCTTATTCCATTTGATTTTAAGCAAATACAGCAAAATGTGCCTGAAATGGCTAGGTTAAATTACCATCTGGAGGTGCATTCTTTTGATCCTATCCTCGATTCTTCCAATATGAACCCAGATATTTGGGCCAAACTGGCCAGGATAATAGAACGCAGGTATGCAGAATTTGATGGTTTTGTAATCCTTCATGGGTCAGATACAATGGCCTACACGGCTTCGGCATTAAGCTTTATGTTGGAAAACCTGGCCAAGCCTGTCGTGTTAACGGGATCCCAATTGCCAATTGGTGAGATTAGAACCGATGCCAAAGAAAACTTCATCACGGCATTGGAAATTGCGGCAACTAAAAAACAGGGTAAAGCCATGGTACCCGAGGTTTGTATTTATTTCGATTACCAGCTTTTTAGAGGTAATAGGGCAATTAAATACAATGCTGAAAGTTTCGAGGCTTTCCGTACTCCTAATTACCCGAAACTGGCAGAGGCCGGGGTGCACCTTGCTTTTTTTAATAATTACATTAAAAAGGTGCCTGTTGCACCTTTAAAAGTACATACTGATTTTAATGCTAATATTGGCGTGTTGAAAATGTATCCAGGCATAACCATACAAGCGCTGCAAGCGGTAACCCGCTCTGCTGTTGATGCCATTATATTGGAAACCTTTGGCTCTGGAAATACGACTACTGCCTCATGGTTTATTGATTGTCTGCAGGAAGCCATTAATGCAGGTAAAATTATTGTAGACATTTCTCAGTGCCAGGTGGGTTCTGTGGAGATGGGCAAATATGAAACTAGCAGAAAATTGCAGCAAATGGGTGTGGTAAGTGGTTATGATATGACTTTTGAGGCCGCAGTTACAAAACTGATGTACCTGATGGGCTTAGGCTTACCGGTTGCAGAAATGGCAAGTTTAATGTCCCAATCTCTTCGTGGTGAGCTCTCTGCATAATTAAAAAGCTGTATTTTCAGATTTAGGGGCCTCATTACGTGATAATAACCTTATTTTTGTGCTTTAATTGGAAATGAATGAAGATAGAACAAATTTATACTGGATGCTTGGCAGAGGCTGCTTATTATATTGAAAGTAAGGGAGAGGCTGCTATCATTGATCCGCTGAGAGAAGTTCAGTCATATCTTAAAAGGGCAGAAAAAGATGATGCAACCATTAAGTATATCTTCGAAACTCATTTTCATGCAGACTTCGTGTCCGGACATATTGATCTGGCACAAAAATCGGGTGCAAAAATAGTCTATGGGCCAACTGCCGATACGGCTTTTGAATCGTACATCGCTACAGATGGTGAAGTGTTTAAATTGGGTGAAATTACCATTACCGCTTTGCATACCCCCGGCCATACACCAGAATCTACCACCTATCTGTTGAAAGATAAGGATGGTAAACCTTATTGCATTTTTAGTGGCGATACTTTGTTTATTGGTGATGTGGGTCGCCCGGATTTAGCACAACAAGGTGATTTGACCACAGAGGATATGGCTGCAACATTATATGATTCTTTGCAACATAAAATATTGACTTTACCTGATGAGGTGTTGGTTTATCCGGCACACGGCGCTGGCTCTGCTTGTGGAAAAAACATGAGCGCGGAGACTTTTGATACTTTAGGTCGCCAGAAGCAATTGAATTATGCATTAATGGCCATATCAAAAGAGCAATTTGTTAAAGAAGTTACGGAAGGAATTTTACCGCCACCACAATATTTCGCTAAAAATGCTTCCCTTAATAAACATGGTTACGCAAGTGTCGACCTGGTTTATGAGAAAGGCTTAAATCCTTTGTCGCCAGACGATTTTGAATTACTGGCTCAACAGTCTGGCGCTTTGATCCTGGATACCAGAGATCCGGAGGTTTTTGCAGATGGTTTTATCGCCTCTGCAGTGAACATAGGGTTGAATGGTCAGTTTGCTCCTTGGGTCGGTGCCTTAATTGCTGATTTGCAGCAGCCTATTTTATTGGTGGTTGAGGAAGGAAAAGAAGGGGAGGCATTGATGCGTTTGGCCCGTGTGGGTTACGATAATACCATTGGTTATTTATCTGGTGGTCTTGCTGCATGGAAATTGGCGGGTAAAGGAGTGGAGGAAATTAAATCACTTTCGGCTGAAGAATTTGTTGCGGTATTGAAGAATAATCCAGGTATAAATGTGCTTGATGTACGCAAACCAGGGGAATATGAAACCGAACATTTTGATTTTGCTTCTAATAAGCCTTTGGATTTTTTGAATGAATGGACTAATGAGCTGAAGAAGGAGGAAACTTATTATATTCATTGTGCCGGTGGTTATCGCTCTATGATTGCGGCTTCTATTTTAAGTGCCAGAGGGATAGACCAGGTGATTAATATTACAGGTGGTTATAGCGCGATGAAGAATAACGCATCTTTTTAACGTATTTTTATTTTATTTTTGTGAACAACATTATTAACCTGCATGCTGGGAATAGATCAGATTAAACAACCCATAAAGACCGATATTTCCGTTTTTGAAGAAAAATTCAAAGCTTCTATGCATAGCGATGCGCCTTTGCTCGACCGGATTACGCATTATATTGTAAAGCGAAAAGGAAAGCAGATACGTCCAATGTTCGTGTTTTTTGCTGCAAAACTCTGTGGTGGAATCGTCGAATCTACCCATCGTGGTGCTGCGTTAGTGGAGCTGCTCCATACCGCTACTTTGGTGCATGATGATGTAGTAGACAATGCTTATGAAAGGCGGGGCTTTTTTTCAATCAATGCTTTGTGGAAAAATAAAATAGCAGTGCTGGTTGGCGATTATTTACTGGCCAAAGGATTGTTGCTTTCTATCAATAACCAAGAATTTAGGTTGCTCCAGATTGTTTCTGAAGCGGTTAAGCAAATGAGTGAAGGTGAATTGCTGCAAATCGAAAAAGTGCGCAGAATGGACATCAGTGAATCCCTGTATTTTGATGTCATAAGACAGAAAACGGCATCATTGATTGCTTCCTGTTGTGCTTGTGGTGCTGCTTCGGCTGGTGCCAGCGATGAGGTAGTGGAGAAAATGCGCTTATTTGGAGAAAAAGTAGGCATAGCCTTTCAAATAAAAGATGACACTTTTGATTTTGGAACCGATGAGGTGGGGAAGCCTTTAGGTATTGATATCAAAGAAAAAAAGGTTACTTTACCTTTAATCTATGCCCTGAACCGTTCTGATAAGACAGAGAAAAAAAGAATGATCAACCTGGTGAAAAACCATAAAGATGATCCCTTGAAAATACAGGAAATCATTGACTTTGTGAACAGGAAAGATGGTGTGCTTTATGCGCAGGAGAAAATGCTGGAATATCAGCAGGAAGCATTTGCCATTCTGGATACTTTTGAAGATGGTGAGGCTAAAACAGGTCTTGAACAATTGGTGCTTTATACAACAGAGCGAAAGAAATAAAAAATATAAATTTATGATGAAGTTTTTAGCTTGCTTTTTACTGGTTTGCTGCGGTTTTTCTTTAACTGCTCAGGATAATTTTTATGCTGCTTTTTCTAAGATTAACACGGAAGTTCAACAGAATTCTCCGGTTTATAAGAACTTAGAACAAGCTTCAATAGCTATTGGGCATAGGTTAACAGGTTCTAAAAACGGTGCTCAGGCTGAGGAATATGCTTATAATTTATTGAAGTCTTATGGCTACGAAGTAAAATACCAACCATTTGAAGTGGAGAGCTGGAGCAGGTTAAGTAATGCCACATCAATTGGCAGCATGATCAGTGATTTGCAAAAAGTACCAAGTGTGGCGCTGGCGCATTCGCCCGTCAAAGCAAATGTTACTGCTGAAGTGATTGATTTAGGTAATGGCTTAGCGGCCGACTACCAGCTGGATGCTGGTCAGGTGAAAGGAAAAATTGCTTTAGTATACCTGCACCTATTAAGTGGGTCTCCTGCTGGTTCAACTTCTCTACACCGTTCTGAAAAAGCCGCTCTTGCCATTAAAAATGGTGCAGTAGGTATCATCATTATCAATACGGTAAAGAACAATGTGCTTTTAACTGGCACTGCTTCAGTTACTGGGAAATTAATCTCCATCCCCGCTGTTTGTATAGGTTTGGAAGATGGAATGAATCTTAAGTCAGCATTAAAGCAAGGTAAGCAATTTGCAAACCTGGAGATGAATAATTTCTCTGGTTTAATTAAAGCCCGCAATGTAATTGCTACATTAAAGGGTAAACAACTGGCTGCAGAAAAAATTGTTGTCGGTGGGCATTTAGACAGCTGGGATTTAGCTACAGGGGCTATCGATAATGGAATAGGTTCTTTTGCTATATTGGACATGGCCCGTACTTTTAAAAAGTTAAAGTTAAAAAATAACCGCACCATTGAATTTGTACTTTTTATGGGCGAAGAACAGGGTTTACTTGGCTCAAAAGCCTATGTGTCGGCAGCAGAAAAAGCCGGAGAATTAACACAAGTAAAGTTCATGCTGAATTACGATATGACCAATGATCCTAAAGGAACTGCTGCGAGCAGAAAAGAAATGAAGGATTTGTTTACGGCATGGGGCGCTGATATTGTTAAGTTAGACACAGGGTATAAAAATTTATTTATTGCTGGTGCTGGTTTACACAGCGATCATCAGCCATTTTTGTTGCAAGGCATTCCTACTGGGGGTGGCTTTGGTGGGAAACTGCCTAATAATTCGGGTCAGTTTTATCATTCCAACGGAGATGCTTTTTCGTTAGTAGTTGAACAGGAACTGAAAAATACAGTCCGCTATAGTGCCATGCTTACTTATGCCTTAGCGAATACGAAGGTGATACCGGTTAATAAACAAGCTGACGTGGAGTTGCGCGAGTTTTTAAAAGAACAAGGCTTGGAATTGCCATTAAAGATTGCGGGTGAATGGCGTTGGAAAGAGGGGACTGATGCCAAACTTTAATATTAAACAGCTGGCTAAAGCTTTAAATTTGTCGACTTCAACTGTTTCTCGCGCTTTTAGGGATAATAGTGACATCAATAAGGAAACGAAAGAAAGGATTTTAGCCAAAGCGAAAGAGTTTCATTACCAGCCAAATCATTACGCCAGTAATTTGCGTGAACAGCGTAGTAAAACGATTGCTGTTATTGTGCCTGAGCTGGGGAATAATTTTTTCTCGCAGGCTATAAATGGTATTGAACGCATTGCCCGTGATAATGGCTATCATATTTTGATCTATGCCACGGATGATGAATATGAAAAAGAAGTTTCTTTTATACAACATTTGCATAATGGAAGGGTTGATGGTATCATCATGTCGGTTTCTGGTGAAGCAAACGACCATACTTATCTTAATGAATTTGGTAGTAAACGATTGCCCCTGGTTTTCTTTGACCGGGTTTATGAAGATATCATTACCCCAAGGGTAGTTACAAATGATTATGCCAGTAGTTTTTCTGCTACTCAACACCTTATTAAACAAGGTTGCACCCGTATTGCTTATTTAGTTATTAATAAAAACCTATCGATCGGTAAAACCCGGATGCAGGGTTATATTGATGCATTAGGTAAATACAATATTCCTTTTGATGATCGCTTTATTGTAGATTGCAGTAATAGTTATAAAGAAAATAATGCCATCTTAAAAAATATGCTGAAGGTGCTAAAGCCTGATGGTGTTTTTACCTCTGTAGAGCGTCTGGCCTTCGCTACTTATTATGCAGCCTATGATTTGGGTATTTCGATACCTAATGAGTTGAAGGTCATAGGTTTTTCTAGTTTGGAAATTGCCCCATTGCTTAACCCTTCTTTAACAACGGTTACCCAGCCGGCTACACAAATTGGGATAGAAGCGGCCTCGCTTTTATTCAAAATGCTGGAGGCCCCGCAGTCTGTAGATTGCAATAAAAAAGTGGTCTTGAACTCTAAATTAATCAAGCGAAAATCTACCGAAAATAAGGGTTAAAAACCGTCGTTTTTAGCGTGTTGAAAAGCCCTTATTTCGCTCATTTATTTTGAACTTTTCCTGGTTTTACGCAGAAATCCGACGACTTACGTTGTTAGTCGTCGGCTGAAATCTATATAATCTCGGGAACGTTCCCGGTATCGTTCCCGAAAAAAGAGCCAAAAAACACTTAGTGTATTTATTACACTTTTTTTGTTTAAATTATTTTGTAATTATTTGGTTTTCAATGGCTAGTATTGAGAAATGTTTGAATAATTAAAATCGGAATTACAAATATATATACCTTTTTTGTGGTTTTTAAAGTATATAATATTGCCTTAAAAAATTATTTGATATATTATTTTGAATTATGGTTTGCAATTGTAAATTTAGGGTTAGTGTTATACACGAAGATTGTTAATCAAATATTTACCCTTAAACTCGCGTTCAAATATGAAAGTATTTTATCTTCTTAAGCCTTGTTTACTGTTGCTAATTTTACTGGCAACATTTGTAGCAAAGGCACAAACCAGCTCATTGACTGGTACTATTTTAGATGAAACCGGACAGTCACTTCCTGGTGCATCAATTCAAATTAAAAGCCTGAATAGAAGTACCACCACTGATGTGAGTGGAAAGTACCGCTTAACAGGATTGACCAACGGTTCTATTGTGGTTACCGTTAGTTATGTTGGTTACAGTTCTACAGAACAAACTGTAATTATAACCGGTAATACCAATGCAGATTTCTCGGTAAAACCAGATGCTCAAAATCTAAATGAAGTTGTAGTGATTGGTTACGGTACTGTTCAGAAAAAGGACTTAACAGGGTCTGTAGCAACAGTATCATCCAAAGATTTCCAATCTGGTAACATTACTAGTCCGGAGCAATTGATTTCTGGTAAAGTTGCAGGTGTTCAAATCACCTCTAATAGTGGTCAGCCGGGTGCAGGTAGTGTAATCCGGATTCGTGGTGGTGCTTCCTTAAATGCAAGTAACGATCCATTGATCGTAATTGACGGAATTCCATTGAGTGGATCTGCTATTGGTGGTGCTGCTAACCCTTTAAGTTTAATCAACCCGAATGACATTGAAACTTTTACTATTTTAAAAGATGCAAATGCAACGGCTATTTACGGTTCAAGAGCTTCTAACGGAGTGGTCTTAATTACCACTAAAAAAGGTAAATCAGGCGCAGCGATCATTAATTTTAGTACTGTAAATTCTTACAGTACGGTAGCAAATAAAGTAGCGGTATTGTCGGCTGGGCAATTACGTGCTTATGTTGCGGCAAATGATAAAGCTTATGATGATGTGCCAACACATACTTATTCTTCATTACTAGGAAAATCCAATACAGATTGGCAGGATGAAATTTATCAGAATGCTTTTACTACAGATAATAATATCAGCATTGCTGGTGCCTTCAAAGATGTTCCTTACCGTGTTTCTGTTGGTTATTTAGATCAGCAGGGTTCTTTAATCACTGATCGGTTGAAACGTGCTTCCGGTGGATTTCGTATTTCTCCAAGTTTGTTCGATAACCACTTGAAAATTGATTTAAACCTAAAGGGGACATTAAGTAATTCTCATTTTGCAAATACGGGTGCTGTAGCTTCTGCCATTCAGTTCGACGCAACACAAGCGGTTTACGCAACGAATCAATTTGGTAATTATTTTGAATGGATTACGGGAACGGTTCCTAATCCAAACGCACCAAGAAATCCAGTAGGCTTAGTTAGACTGCAAAATAATGATGCAAAAGCAGATCGTTCCTTCGGTAACGCACAAGTTGATTACTCTTTCCATTTCTTACCGGAATTGCATGCTAACGTCAACTTAGGTTATGATATTTCAAAAGGACAAGGGTGGACAAGGGTTCCTGATTTTGCTGCACAAAGTGCATCAACGAAAGGTTCTATGACTCACTTTCTAAGTAATCAAAATAACACCTTTCTGGAAGCATATTTAAGCTATGCCAAAGAATTAACCGCTATCAACAGTAATATTAGTGCAACTGCGGGTTACGGTTATTATGACAACTATAATAAAGATTATAACTTTGATGCTTATGATGCGGCAGGAAATGTACGCTCTACACCTAAATTTCCTTTTGGCGTACAGCAAAATAAATTGCTTTCTTATTATGGTAGATTAAACTATACTTTAGCTGATAAGTATATCCTTTCTGCAACAATGAGAGCGGATGCTTCTTCTAAATTTTCTGAACAAAATCGTTGGGGTTATTTCCCTTCTGCAGGTTTTACCTGGAGAGCTATCGGAGAGGAATTCCTTAAAAACAGTGAAGTGGTTTCTGATTTGAAATTGCGTTTAAGTTATGGTGAAACAGGAAATAAAGATGGTATCGGCAATTATGATTACTTGTCTAAATATTATTTAAATACCAACACCGGGCAATACCAGGTTGGTGGTACTTACTATGATTACTATTCTCCATCTGCTTATGATCCTGATTTAAAATGGGAAACTACAAAAACCTATAATGCAGGTATTGATTATGGTTTCTTTAAAGGAAGAGTTTACGGTAGCGTAGATGTATACTATAAAAAAACAAAAGATTTATTGAGTACCATTGATATTCCGGTGGGTGTTAACTTTAGCAACAGGTTAACTACAAATGTGGGTAACATGGAAAATAAAGGTATCGAAGCAAGTGTGAACATCGGTGTAATTAAAAGCGAAGATTTAAACTGGGACTTGGGTTTTAACATGGCCTACAACAAAAGATTGGTAACTAATTTAACGGTTAATCCTGATCCTAATTTTAAAGTTGATGCTGGTGGTATCACTGGTGGTACTGGAATTAACATCAAATACAATACGCCTAATCAGATTCCAGGAACTTTTTATGTATACCAGCAAGTTTATAACGATAATGGTGTCCCATTAGAAGGTGTTTATGCAGACTTAAATGGCGATGGTGTAATTAACACCAGCGATCAGTATTATTATAAATCTCCAGAACCTCAGTTTTTGTTTGGGTTTACAACTGCTGTTAATTACAGAAAATGGACTTTAAGCACTGTTTTAAGAGCTAGTTTAGGCAATTATGTTTATGATAATGTTTCATCTAATTTGGGGGTGAAAAACAATATTTTAAGTCCAAGTGGTTTAGTGAATAACGCCAATCCAGATGTTCTTTTTACCAATTTTACTGGTAACCAATACCTGAGCGATTACTACATTAAAAATGCATCTTTCTTAAAAATGGATAATTTGGGTTTAAGCTTTAATGCTGGCAATCTATCTAAAAATAGTAATGCCAATCTGCGTATTTCTGCCAACTGTCAGAATGTATTTGTCGTAACAGATTATAAGGGTATAGATCCTGAACTAAGTAACGGAATAGATTACAACTTGTATCCTAGACCAAGAATATTCTCTTTAGGTGTAAACGTTGGGTTTTAATTAATAAAAAGAAGAAGATGAAAAATTTACATAAGATATTAACCTTATCCATCATTTTATTGGTATCAGTTGTTTCCTGTAAAAAAGGGGACTTAAATTTAACGCCAATAAATGATAAAACGGCAGCTGATGTCTATGCTAATCCGACGGGTTACAAATCAGCATTAGTAAAATTATACGCAAGTTTTGGCTTAACCCATTCCAGTGGGGCTACAGATTTTAGTGACTTAGGTGGTTTAAATCCAGGGTTCTCTGATTTCTTAAGGTTATTCTGGACTTCCCAGGAATTAACAACAGATGAAGCGGTGTGTTCATGGGGTGATGTTGGTCTTCCAGAATTGAATACTTCCTTATGGTCTACGGATAACATTTTCTTAAGGGGCCTGTATTCCAGAAGTATGTACCAAATCACTGTTGCTAATGAATTCCTTAGAGAGAGCACTCCCGAAAAATTGGCTAGCCGTAATATTTCTGGTGCAGATGCCGATAACATCAATAAATACAGAGCTGAGGCCCGCTTTCTGCGTGCCTTCCAATACTGGGTATTAATGGATGGTTTTGGAAATCCTCCGTTTGTTACAGAAAATGATTTAATTGGTAAAGTAGCTCCAAAACAAATCAAACGTGCTGATCTATTTAAATATGTGGAATCAGAATTGAAAGCTATAGAAACAGAACTCCCTGATGCACGTTCCAACGAATATGGCAGAGCAGATAAAGGTGCTGCTTGGGCATTAATGGCAAGGCTGTATTTAAATGCTGAAGTTTATACAGGTACACCCAAATATACAGAAGCCATTACTTATTCTAGTAAAGTGATCAATGCAGGTTATACTTTGGCTCCTACCTACAAAAACCTTTTCTTAACAGACAATGCGGCAACCAGTAAGAACGAATTGATTTTAACCATTAACTACGATGGTTTAAGAGGTGAAAACTACGGTGGCACGACTTTTTTAATCAATGCTGCGGTTAATGCAGAGATGGATACAAAGTCTTTCGGTATTCCTAATGGTGGCTGGGGCGGTAACAGAAGTCGTAGTAACTTGCCATTAACTTTCAGTGATTACAGCGGAAATACGGACAAGCGTGCGATGTTCTTTGGAACAAAGTTAGCTACTGATGATCCAGGTGTTTTTTCTGATGGTTTGAGAGTCACTAAATTCAGAAATGTAAGTTCTACAGGTGTTACTTCACCTTCTACCAATGGTACTTTCTCTTCTTTAGATTTTCCTTTATTCAGGTTAGCTGAGCAATATTTAATCTATGGTGAAGCGGTAACCCGTGGTGGTAGTGGTGGCAATGCAGGAACAGCATTAACCTATTTTAACAACCTTCGTCAGCGGGCTTATGGTAATGCCAACGGAAATGTGGCGGTATTGAATGTAAATCTTTTCTTAGATGAACGTGCACGTGAACTTTACTGGGAAGGATTTAGACGTACCGATTTAGTACGTTATGGAAAATTTACTGCAGCATCTTATTTGTGGCCATTTAAAGGTGGTGTTAAAGCCGGAGCCGGTGTTGCAGAGACTAGAAATATTTATCCTATTCCAACTGCAGATTTAATTGCGAACACCAACTTAGTTCAAAATCCAGGTTATTAATTAAAATATTGAAAATAGATATGAAATCATTCATTATAAAAGCTGTAGCCCTGGGTTTAATGACCATGGGTTTATGGTCCTGTAAGAAGGACGAAACCAAAATAATTGCTACCAGTGGAAAAGGTGGCACAATAACCGCTTCAGTTGCAACCGTAGCTTTGGATAAATCCATGCTGAACAGTAATGTGATAACGCTGAACTTTTCTAACGCTGATTTTGGTTACCAGGCCGCTGTTTCAAATACTTTACAATTGGCAATAAAAGGTAAGAATTTTCAAACTACAAAAGATTTTGTTTTACCTGCCAACGTGGTATCCAAAACCTTTAACGGACTTGATTTTAACAACTTATTGCTCTCTTTAAATTTACCATTCACAGAGGCAACGGCTGTTGAAGTAAGGCTGAAATCTGTTATTTCCAATGCTGTAGCTCCTGTTTACAGTAATGTATTGACCTTAAATGCTAAACCTTTTCCTTTAACAGCATGGATATATGTACCCGGTGCTTACCAGGGATGGTCGCCGGAAACGGCTGATAGCCTGGTTTCTTTAACCGGAAATGGTATCTATACTGGAATCATTGGTTTTACTGAAGGTAATTTAGCTTTCAAAATTACTCCAGCTAAAAAATGGGACGGTGCTTACGGTGACGCAGGTACGGGAAAACTAAGTACAACTGGCGGCGATTTAAAAGCTCCTGGCGTTGGTGCTTATCTAATTGTTGCTGATTTAAATGCCAATACCATTACCTATACTAAAATAGTGTACGGAATTATTGGTGATGCTACCGCAAAAGGATGGGATGGCGACACTGATATGACCTATGCCAAAGGTGCCTGGTCGGTATCCACAAACCTTAGCGTGGGTGCAATGAAATTCAGAAAAGACCATGCATGGGAAGTGAATTATGGCGGTAGTGGCGGAAATGCCGAAGCTGGAGGAGCGGATATTAAAATTACTACAGCTGGCTCTTATACCGTTACTTTGAATACCAATACATTGAAATATACTATAGTTAAAAATTAAAATTTATAGGATAAACCCTGCAAAAATAGACTCCTTTTTTTGCAGGGTTTTTTAATGATCCATTTTTATAATTTCTGTCAATTTTAAAGTAAATAAAATGAAACCACCAGCAGCAATGAATATTGCGCCTGATAGCTTCATCACTTTTGAAAAAAAAAACATAAACCAATGAAAAAGTTATTAATTGTTTTGTTCTTCTTCCTGGTCAATACCATGGCACATGCCCAAAAATTGGAACGTATTGAGCCCATGTTTTGGTGGGTGGGCATGCACAATCCAAAATTGCAGCTCTTAGTTCATGGAGCGCATATTTCAGCCTTAACTGCCCAGGTAAATTATCCGGGGGTAAAATTGATAAAAGTGCATCAAGTTGAAAATCCAAACTACCTGTTCCTCGACCTGGAAATTGCTGCCGACGCAAAGGCAGGTAAATTTCCAATCACCTTTATGCAACAAGGTAAAAAGAAGTTACAATACGAATATGAACTTAAAAATAAAGAACAATCTACTTCCAGAATTCAGGGAGTAAGCAATAAAGACTTAATTTACCTTTTAATGCCCGACCGTTTTGCTAACGGTGACCCTAAAAATGATGTAGTTAAAGGATTACAGGAAACTAAACTTAACCGTGATTCTATGTATTACCGCCATGGTGGTGATATACAAGGGGTAATTAACCATTTAGATTACCTGAAAGAGTTAGGTGTGACCACGGTTTGGATGACACCAGAAATTGAAAATGACATGCCATTGGTCTCTTACCATGGTTATGCGGCTACAGATCATTATAAAATTGATGCCCGTTATGGCACCAATTCCTTATTTAAAAGCTATGTAGATCAAGTACATGCTAAAGGAATGAAAGTGATCAAAGATATCGTTCATAACCATATCGGTACCGGTCATTATTTGTTTAAAGACATGCCCATGAAAGATTGGGTTAACCAATGGCCTCAATATACGCAAACAAGCTACCGCGATCAACCAGTGATGGATATCCATGCTTCGGTAGCAGATAAAAAAAGAATGTTGGATGGTTGGTTTGTTCCTTCCATGCCAGATTTAAATCAACGCAATCCTTTTGTTCAAAATTACCTCACTCAAAACCATATTTGGTGGGTGGAATACGCTGGTATTGATGGCTTAAGGCTTGATACTTATCCTTACAGCGATCCAGTATACATGGCCGATTGGGCACAAAAAATAAAGGCAGAATTTCCAACCTTAGGTATTTTTGGAGAAACATTAGTTAATTCTGTAGCCAGTCAGGCTTTCTTTACAGGGGGCAACACTGTTAACAGTGGCTTTGACACCCATTTACCTGGTATTACTGATGCCGTCATAAAAGATGCCATTTATGAAGCATTGAACGGTAAATCAGGGTGGACAGATGGAATCTTTAGACTTTATGCTACCCTGGCGCAGGATTTTCTATATAAAGATGCCACTAAAAACGTCATATTTATGGATAACCATGATATGAGTCGTTTTTATTCCATGGTCAACGAAGATTTTAATAAATACAAAGCGGGTTTGACCTTGCTTTTAACGATCAGGGGAATCCCTCAGGTCTATTATGGTACTGAAATATTAATGAAAAACTATTCTAATCCTGATGGTTTAGTACGTTCAGATTTTCCAGGCGGATGGAAAGTAGATCAGTCCAATAAATTTACAGCTGCCGGACGTACGGCTTTAGAAAATGAAGCGCATTCCTATTTTAGTAAACTGGCTAATTTCCGTAAAACGAGTGAGGCCCTTCAGGCAGGAAGAATGATGCAATATGTGCCTGAAGATGGCATGTACGTGTATTTTAGATATAGTGATGCCAAACAACCTGCTCAATCGGTGATGGTGGTTGTCAATACGGAAAGTAAAGAAAAACAATTGACTACTTCCAGGTTTAGCGAGCGCATAGGCAATGCCACAACAGCGAACAATGTGATTACTGGAGTAAAATTAAATCAAATTAAAACCATAGTGGTACCAGCAAATGGAACCTTGGTGTTAGAAATAAACTAAAAAATGCAAGAACCCATAAAACATCAATCAAGCCCTGCCGTTGCCTGTATTTTTGACCTCGACGGTGTACTGGTTGACACGGCTGTTTATCATTTTCAGGCTTGGAAAAAGCTCGCCAATTCCTTGGGCTTTGATTTTACGGAAGCACAGAACGAAAACTTAAAAGGTGTAAACCGCATGCGTTCTCTTGATATGATTCTGAATTGGGGAGGCGTGGATAAATCGGCTGCAGAAAAAGAAACCTTGGCTGCTACAAAGAACGAATGGTATGTTGCCATGATCAATAAGATGACGGCAGCAGAATTATTACCGGGAACTGTGCAGTTGTTAGCAGACCTTAAAAAGGAGGGAGTGAAAATTGCCCTGGGGTCTGCAAGTAAAAATTCGGCTGTTATTTTGGAAAGAACTCAGCTCACACACTTTTTTGATGCCATTGTGGATGGTAATGTGGTCTCTGCTTCAAAACCAGATCCAGAAGTGTTTACCACGGCGGCAGCAATGCTGGGCGTCCCTGTAGCATCTTGTATTGTTTTTGAAGATGCACAAGTAGGTGTGGAAGCAGCCATCGCAGGAAAAATGAAAGTGGTAGCAGTAGGTACAGCAGCTAATTTGAAAGGAGCCAATCGTTATGTTAAAGACCTTTCGGAAATAACAGTGCAGGAAATAATGACCCTTATAAAGGGATAAGAAGAAGAAAAGATGAAACAATATATACAAGCAGAGGAATGGAATATTATTGAGGAAGGATTTGATCCTCACTTAAATAAGATTTCTGAAAGTATTTTTAGTATTGGTAATGGCAGAATGGGGCATCGGGCTAATTTTGAAGAACAATACAGTGGTGAAACCCTGCAAGGTAATTATATGGCCGGTGTTTATTACCCCGATAAAACACGTGTTGGCTGGTGGAAAAATGGCTATCCTGAGTATTTTGCCAAAGTTTTAAATGCTGCCAACTGGATTGGTCTGCATATTAGCATTGATGGCGAAGAGCTCGACCTTGGCCATGCTAAAGTGACAGACTTTAAACGTGTGCTGAACATGAAAGAAGGATACCTGGAACGAACTTTTACTGCCGAGCTCAACAGTGGTAAACAGTTGAAAATTAAGGCTAAACGTTTTTGCAGCATTGCCGATGATGAGATTGCTGCCCTGCACTACCAGGTATTACCACTTAACTTTGAGGGCACGATTAGCATTACTTCTTTTACGGATGGCGATGTAAAAAACCAGGATGCCAATTACGACGAGAAGTTTTGGGATGAAGTAAGTGCATTAACGGAAAATGAAAACACCTATTTAACTTTAAGGACAAAGAAAACGGCTTTTGAGGTCTGTACTGCCACCCAAACAACCCTGTTTAAAAATGAGGAAGCCCAATTGTTATCTTCAGCTTCGGGAGCAGCTCAGCCAAAGTATATCAGTTTAACGGGAGAAGTATTTGTTAAACAAGGCGATTGTATTGATGTTTACAAAGTTGGTGCGCA
Source organism: Pedobacter sp. CG_S7 (assembly GCF_040544395.1). Classification (NCBI taxonomy): domain Bacteria; kingdom Pseudomonadati; phylum Bacteroidota; class Sphingobacteriia; order Sphingobacteriales; family Sphingobacteriaceae; genus Pedobacter; species Pedobacter sp. CG_S7. The sequence goes on from NZ_JBEONS010000001.1 coordinate 54,330, forward strand.
TATTTCTTCCATGAATTATGATAAAAGCGAACTGCAAATGGTGAGTCGTGCCGCTTTGGATCGTGCTTCTAAAAAAGGATTCCAACAATTATTGAAAGAACAGGCCATGGCCTGGTTGGCAAAATGGGAAGAAAGTGATATCCTGATTGAGGGTGATGTTGCTGCCCAGCAAGCCATAAGGTTCAATATCTTTCAAATGAACCAAACCTATACCGGAAAAGATGCCCGTTTAAATATCGGACCAAAAGGGTTTACAGGCGAAAAATACGGCGGTTCTACTTATTGGGATACCGAAGCCTATTGTATCCCTTTCTATTTAGCCACGGCACCTGCAGAAGTTTCAAAAAACCTGTTAATTTACAGGTATAAGCACTTGCAAAAGGCTATTGAAAATGCAGAGAAGTTAGGCTTTAATAACGGTGCGGCACTGTATCCTATGGTAACCATGAATGGTGAAGAATGCCATAACGAATGGGAAATTACATTCGAAGAGATTCACCGCAATGGTGCCATTGCTTTTGCCATCTTCAACTACATCAGGTATACCGGCGATCAAAGCTATTTACAGGAATATGGTTTAGAAGTACTTATCGGTATTGCCCGCTTTTGGAGACAACGCGTCAATTGGAGTACTGATAAAAACAGTTTTGTCATGCTCGGCGTTACCGGACCTAATGAATATGAAAATAACATTAACAACAACTGGTACACCAACAAGCTTGCCGCATGGTGTTTGAAATATGCTGTGGAAGCGGCGAAAATGGTGCAACAAGCGACTCCGGAATTGTACCAGAAGATTGTTCAAAAAACTAAGCTGCAGGAAGCGGAAGAATTTTCTGACTGGATCAATATTTCCGATAAAATGTATTATCCTTATGATCAGAAAGAAGAGGTGTTTTTGCAGCAGGATGGTTATTTAGACAAAGAGCAACTATTGGTTTCTGAACTGCCAGCAGAAGCCAGGCCACTTAATCAGAAATGGAGTTGGGACAGGATTTTGCGCTCCTGCTTTATCAAGCAGGCAGATGTTTTACAGGGCATGTATTTCTTCGAGGAGGAATTTGACCTGGAAACGCTGCGTCGCAATTTTAATTTCTATGAATCCAGAACTGTTCACGAAAGTTCTTTATCGCCTTGTGTGCACAGTATTTTGGCCTCTCGTTTAAATTATGGACAAAAAGCATACGACTTTTACCTGCGTACAGCACGCCTGGATCTTGATGATTATAACAATGATACGGAAGACGGTTTACACATCACCTCCATGGCTGGTACTTGGATGAGCATTGTGGAGGGCTTTGCCGGTATGAGGGTTAGCAATAACCAACTTCAATTTAATCCTTTTGTACCACAACAATGGAAGTCGTTTTCTTTCAATATCAATTTCAGAGGTACTACCCTAAACGTCAGGATTTCGGCAGAAGAGATTAGCATCAAAAATTATGCTGCAGAACCTTTGGCAATTCAGGTTCTTGAGCAGGCTTACCTTTTCCCTCCAGGAGAGAAAACGATAAACATCAAACATGCAGATAAAGTTTATTAAACCATTAATGGTAGTCGTACTGTTAGTGCTTTGCAGTGCCATTACTACCGATGCACAAAAAAAGCATCAAAATACCAATCAAAAAGTATTAAATATGGACCAGCAAAAACTGATCATTTACCAGTTGTTACCTCGCTTGTTTGGGAACAGCAGTACGCAGAATATGGCCTACGGAACGATAGCCCAAAATGGCAGTGGTAAATTTAATGACATTACCGGTAAAGCACTCGATGGCATCAAGGAACTGGGAACCACGCATATATGGTATACCGGTGTTATTGCCCATGCCAGTCTTACGGATTACAGTGCTTTTGGCATTATGCCCGATGATGCCGATGTGGTTAAAGGTCGTGCTGGATCTCCTTATGCCATCCGCGATTATTATGATGTAGATCCTGACCTGGCGGTGGATGTGAATAACAGGATGGCCGAGTTTGAAGCACTGCTGCATAGAACGCATCAAAAGGGCATGAAAGTAATCATTGATTTTGTTCCCAATCATGTTTCCCGTGGGTATAAATCATTATCAAAACCTGCAACTGTAATAGATTTTGGTGCTCAGGATGATGTTAACAAAGCCTTTTCCCCAACAAATGATTTTTATTATGTGCCTGGAAAAGCTTTGGTGGTGCCTCCAAACATGGATACAATTACCACATCGTTAACTCATTTACAAGATCGTAAATTCCAGGAATACCCTGCTAAAGCAACAGGAAACAATGTGTTTTCTGAAAAGCCTAAAGTAGACGATTGGTATGAAACCATAAAATTGAACTATGGTGTTGATTATAGTGCCGGCGAGATGAATTATTTTTCACCTATGCCTCCTTTATGGGGTAAAATGAAGGCTATTTTAATGTTTTGGGCTGATAAAGGCGTCGATGGCTTCAGGTGCGACATGGCCGAAATGGTGCCTGTAGCGTTTTGGAATTGGGTGATCCCGGAAATCAAAAAAGTACACCCCAAAATGGTGTTCATTGGCGAAGCTTATAACCCTAAAGTCTATGAAACTTATTTCAACAAGGGAAAATTTGACTACCTCTATGATAAGGTTGGCTTGTATGATGGTTTAAAGAAACTGATTAGAAATGAGGCCAATGCAGCTGTAAATGAAATTACAAAAGCCTGGCAGGCGGAACACCAGGGATACCCAAATAAAATGCTTCGTTTTCTGGAAAACCATGATGAAGAGCGCATTGCTTCTGCTGGTTTTGCCGGCGATCCAGTACTTGCTTTACCTGCAATGGTGGTATCTGCTACATTATCTGGCGGACCTGTTATGCTTTATTTTGGTCAGGAAGTTGGAGAGCCTGCTATTGGTAAAGAAGGTTTTGGTGGAGATGATAACAGGAGTACCATTTTTGATTATTGGGGCATTCCTGAGCATCAAAAATGGATGAACAAGGGTGCCTTTGATGGGGCGCTATTGAATGCTGACCAATTTGAGCTAAGAGATTTCTATAAAAAACTAATGCATATTGCTGCAACGGCATCTGCGCTACAGCATGGAGAAATTTTTGAAATACCGCAAAGCGGCAATATGAATAACAGAATGTATGGCTATATTCGTTATACCGCCAAACAGCGTTTATTAATAGTGGTTAATTTTGATAGAGCGCTTGCGATGGATGCTAAAATTGTTATTCCCGAACAACTATTAAATGGTGTGAAAAGTGTTAAAGCTACGGCGCTGCTCGGCTCGGGCGCACTAAGCACCCAGGGAAAAGTGATAACCGTATCATTAAAACCTGTAAGTGCCCAAATTATTGAATTTTAATAGCTTCCTTAATCATTAAGTTAAAGAACCCCCAGGCTTCATAACCCTAAAAATAAATAGATGCTGATGAATAATAATAAGGTTAAGGTTTTAGTGCAAAAGCCTAGGTTGTCTACCGCACAGATATTTAATTTGAGCGCAGGCTTTTTCGGTATACAGTTTGGCTTTGCCTTGCAAAATGGTAATGCCTCAAGAATTTTGCAGACTTTTGGTGCCGACGTAGAACATCTTTCTCTTTTTTGGTTAGCAGCACCTTTAACGGGGATGATTGTTCAACCTATTATAGGTTATTATAGTGATAAAACATGGAACCGTTTTGGTCGAAGAAGGCCTTTTTTCCTGGTTGGTGCTATCCTTACTGCCATTGCACTAATGATTATGCCAAATTCAGGTACCATGGCCAGTTTTATGCCACCCATTATTATTGGTGCCGGAATGCTGATGATCATGGATGCCTCGATAAATGTGGCCATGGAGCCTTTCCGTGCCTTGGTGGCTGATAAATTGCCTGAAAGCCAACGTAGTTTTGGTTTCTCCATGCAAACTTTTCTCATTGGTGCCGGTGCTATTGCCGGGTCATGGTTACCTTATATTTTCTCCGAATATTTGGGTGTCTCTAAAGTTGCTGCGGCAGGGCAGGTGCCTGCCAATGTAATTTATTCGTTTTATGCCGGTGCAGCTATTTTAATCTTAACTATACTCTGGACGGTTGTTACCACTAAAGAATATCCGCCAGAAGAGATGGAGCTTTACCATAATGAACCTAAGGAGCCTGATGCCGGATTAATGTCTATTTTTAAAGATTTCTCTAAAATGCCTGTTGTGATGAAGCAACTGGGTTTGGTGCAGTTTTTCTCCTGGTTTGCCCTGTTTTCTATGTGGGTATTTACCACTCCTGCCATTGCACAGCATATTTATAAAGTGCTGCCTGGCGATACTTCTTCCGTTAAATTTGCGGATGCAGGGAATTGGGTGGGCGTGTTGTTCGGCGTTTACAATGGCGTTTCAGCCATCTATGCCTTACTGTTGCCCACCATTGCAAACGCGACAAGCAAAAAAATAGCACATGCTTTTTCACTACTGGCGGGTGGTGCTGGTTTACTTTCCATCTATTTTATCTCTAATCCTGATTATTTAATCTATTCGATGATTGGTGTTGGTTTAGCCTGGGGAAGTATTCTTTCCATGCCTTATGCCATTTTATCCAGCTCTATTCCTGCAAGAAAAATGGGGGTTTACATGGGTATATTTAATTTCTTTATCACGATGCCTCAAATTATTAACGGTTTTTTTGGAGGACTGATCGTGAAGAGATTCTATAATGGGGAAGCCATATACGCTATTGTTTTGGCTGGTATATTTATGATCCTTGGCGCTATTTCTGTTTTATATATCCGCGATAACAAAGAAAAAATCTAAATGAAGAAACTCTATTTTTTCCTGCTGACGCTGTCGGTGTTGGCCACGGCATGCCAAAAATCCACCTCTTTACCCGAGGTAATAACTACCCCTGTATTACCGGGGTCAATTACTGCCGAGTTACCTGCAGGGGCTAAAGAGGGGGTAGTCTATCTAAATAATGGCCGATCGGCCATCGTTACTTTATATGCACCCTCAAAAACTGCTGTTGCTTTAATTGGTGATTTTAATGATTGGCAGCCGATAATTAATCCGTTAAAAAATACGGCAGACGGTAAAAGATGGTGGGTGCAAATTGATAACCTCGATCCAAACAAAGAATATGCCTACCAATTTCTGGTAGATAATAATTTAAAAATTGCAGATCCTTATACCGAAAAAATATTGGATCCAGATCAAGACAGCTATATCGATAATGCAGTTTATCCTAATTTAATAGCTTACCCAACAGGAAAAACTACGGGTATTGTTAGCGTTATGAAGGGGGTAAAACCGGGATACACCTGGAAAAATACGGGCAATTTCAATAGGCCTGAGCAAAATAAATTAGTTATTTATGAGCTGCTGATCCGTGACTTCACCGTGGGGCATAGTTATGCTTCTGCATTGCAAAAACTGGATTACCTGGTAGAACTAGGCATCAATGCCATAGAGCTGATGCCGGTGAATGAATTTGAGGGCAATTTAAGCTGGGGATACAACCCTTCTTTTTATTTTGCCCCCGATAAATATTATGGCACTAAAACGGCATTGCAAAATTTTATCGATGAATGCCATGGTCGTGGTATTGCCGTTATTCTTGACCTGGTACTTAATCATTCTTTCGGTCAGTCGCCAATGGTACAACTTTATTTTGATAAGTCCGCTAATAAACCTGCAAGCAATAGCCCCTGGTATAATGCTGAGGCTACACATCCTTTTAATGTAGGTTATGATTTTAACCATGAAAAGGCCGAAACACAGGCTTTTGTTAAAGATGTAATTAAATTTTGGATGGAGGAGTATAAAATAGACGGTTTCCGCTTTGACCTTTCTAAAGGTATTACGCAGAAAAAATCTATTGATGATGCCGTATTCCGGGTTTATGATGCCAGTAGGGTGGCCATTTGGAAAGCATACAACAGCTATATCAAAAGTCTTGACCCCAATAATTTCTATGTTATTTTAGAGCATTTTGCCGATGTGCAAGAAGAAAAAGCACTGGCCGCTGAAGGTATGATGCTTTGGAATAACCTGAATTATACCATGAATGAGGCAACCATGGGCTGGCTGGAGAAATCAGATTTTAGTTGGGGTTTTTATACTAACCATGAGTTAAGTGTGCCACAGCATTTAGTAACGTATGGTCAAAGTCATGATGAAGAAAGAACAATGTTCAAAAACACAAGTTATGGCAATGGATCAGGTGCCTACCAAATTAAAGAGCTGGCCACAGGATTAAAAAGAGAGGAGCTTGCTGCGGCATTTTTATTCGCCATGCCCGGTCCTAAAATGATCTGGCAATTTCAGGAATTAGGTTACGATGTGTCTATTGATTTTAATGGCCGAACGGGCAACAAGCCCATCCGATGGGAATATGCACAGGATCAGCAGCGTAAAGCTTTGTTTCAGGCTTATGCAAAATTTATTAGCCTCAAAAAGAAAAACCCTGTTTTCAATGCTATAAATCCGGTTTACAATTTAGCTGGCGCCGTGAAATTTATAAAATTAAGCAATACTAATAATACGTTGGTGATAGTAGGAAACTTCGATGTGGTGAACCAAATGGCCACTGTTGATTTTGGAAGTGCGGGGACCTGGTACGAACATGGAAACAATAATCCGCTGAATTTTTCCAGCACTATTTATTCTAAAATATTGTTGCCGGGTGAATATCACATCTTTAGTAAAACTGCTTTGATTAATTAGGGAAATTTTGTCTATTTTTACTGCCCACTTATGGAACAGATAAAAACATCATTTGATTTTGAAAAACCTATTGCGGAATTAATTCAGCAAATTGAAAAGGTTAAACAGGTTGCTGATAAAACAAAAGTAGATATGTCTGCTACCTTAACGGAGTTGGAAGAAAAGCTGGTGGAAACCAGGAAATCGACTTATTCCAACTTAACGGGTTGGCAGGAAGTACAGTTATCCCGCCACCCCGAAAGACCACAGACGCTAGATTATATCAGTATGATCTGTGACGATTTTATCGAACTTCATGGCGATAGAACGGTTAAAGATGATAAAGCCATCATAGGTGGCTTTGCTACAATCAATGGACAAACGGTGATGATCATCGGTCATCAAAAAGGTAAAAATACTAAAGAGCGTCAATTTCGTAATTTCGGAATGGCGAATCCTGAAGGTTATAGAAAAGCACTTCGCTTAATGAGGCTTGCAGAAAAATTCAATAAACCAGTTATTTCTTTTATCGATACCATGGGCGCTTACCCAGGGTTAGAAGCAGAAGAACGGGGACAAGGAGAGGCTATTGCCAGAAACTTGTTGGAAATGTCTGTCCTTAAAGTGCCTATTGTTTGTTTCATTATTGGAGAAGGCGCTTCGGGTGGTGCATTGGGTATTGGTATTGGCGACAAAGTTTATATGTTGCAGCATACCTGGTATTCGGTCATCTCTCCTGAATCTTGTTCATCCATTTTATGGAGAAGCTGGGATTATAAAGAACGTGCTGCAGAATGCCTGAAATTGACTTCTACAGATATGTTTAATAATAAACTAATTGATGGTATTGTGAAAGAACCACTTGGTGGGGCGCATCAAAATCCGGAGAAAATGGCTGCTACATTAAAAGCACAAATTATTAAAGATATGCATGAGCTGGGTTTAAAGAAAACAGAAAAATTAATTACGGAAAGAATTGATAAATTTTGCGCAATGGGCGTGGTTACAGAAGACTAATTCTTTTTTTAAATAAATAAGAGCTTAAAAGGCCTGTCTCATCGATGATGAAGACAGGCCTTTTTATTGAGGTTAGGGTTTTAATTCCGCTATCGGCAACAGGTAGGTGGTAGGGTGGTAGCAGGGAGCTCATTTGGCTGCAGGGCTACCAACCCGCAACGAGGTCCCTACAAGGTGGCAACAAGGTGCCTATCAGCTATAACTTAAACTATAGGTTTTAAACCACAAAAAAGCCGCATCATTGATCAATGATACGACTTTTTTGTAAATGTATTTATAGTTTGTAATTACCCCTGTGGGAAATAAGGGCCAAACCTGGCTTCCAGTGCGCTAAACTGTGCCTGTAATTTCTTACTCAATTGTGTTTGCTTATGTAATTCAGCAGTTTGTGCCATTTGATTTAAGAATGACATCCCCAACTGTACATTTTGTCCGCCTACAAACCTATTTTTACTTGCAGAAACATCAGCAAGGTAAGTAAGTTCTTTTTGAATATAGGCAGCAGATTTTTCAATCACAGCATTCGCCCTGGCTATATCATTCAGGTTGTATAAGTTCTCTGCCATGAAATAGGCACCCATCATAGACCGCATACCATAAAACCGATCAGGCATAACCTCGAAATATCTATTTGCAACCTTTTTTGCTTCTGCCATTTTACCATCTTTAATTAAGCTGGTAATGGAAGTGTTAAAAAGGTTAGTGAAGATCGAAACATCATCTGCTGATTGTGTATCTAAATAAGAAGCTGTTTTTACATTTCCCCATATAAACTTGTTCATCAGGTTATTGTATAAAACCGGCGTATTGACAAGGTCTGCTCTGGAGGTTGCTGCTGAATCCTTTTTCAATGGCAACAAACGTAAAGCCATCCCTTCACTGTATAAATAATTATCCAGACCGTTAAATTGCTCTGAAGGTACAGTGCTTGCAAAATAAATCGGTCTTTTCCAGTTATTATGGGCAAGGATGTCAAACATAGCCAGTGTTCCTTTAGTTACATATCCTTTATTAAATTTCCATTCTATAGCAGAAGCAATTTTATCAGCATCTGCAGCAGGAACGGTACCTGTTTGAATAACCTCCTGAGGGTTTACTGTTAATTTAAAATTCTTGGTTGGTATAAAATTTTCTTTAGTACCATTCTGTAGGGGAACCTTGTCTTCATCGTTTTCTGATAAAAGGAGTTCTACGATAGTTTTCAGTTCCACAGCGCCCTCAATTTTATAATCCTGGTAATACATCACGTCCCTTACTCCCTGTACATATTGTGATGGTTTCATGGATAGTGGCAGTGGGGCAGATTCATTTTGCTTACGCCTCATGCCATCTATATACCAATCTGTGTCAAACAAGCTAAGGTTTACTAAACGTATGTCTGGTCGGATGTTTTCCACCTCCTGTGCATACCATAAGGGGTAGGTATCATTATCGCCGTAAGTAAACAGGATTGCATTAGGTGCACAAGACTCCAGGTAGTCGACGGCAATGTCATGGGGCACCATTTTTTCAGATCTGTTATGGTCATCCCAACCTTGGGTAGCCATTAAAACTGGCGCGGCTAGTAAGCAAATAACCGTTGCACCAATGGCGCCATTTACAGGGGTTATTTTTTTAAACAGCCATTCTTTTATGGCTAATACCCCGAAGCCAATCCAAATTGCAAAGGCATAAAAAGACCCTGCATAGGCATAATCCCTTTCTCTTGGCTCCAGTGGCTTTTGGTTTAAATATAATACAATGGCGAGGCCAGTGAAGAAGAAGAGCAGACCAACAATGCCAGCGTCTTTCTGGTTTCGTTTAAAGTGCCATATTGCACCAATTAATCCAATAATTAAAGGTAAAAAGAAAAACCTGTTATAAGCTTTGCTTTCAACTATGGAAGGAGGGAGGTTTGTTTGGTTACCGAGCATTAATCCGTCAATTGGTTTGATGCCACTTAACCATTGCCCCTCATACAAACTTCCTTGTCCCTGGTCGTCATTCTGGCGACCAACAAAGTTCCACATAAAGTACCTCATGTACATGTTTCCAATCTGGTATTTAAAGAGGAAATTGACATTATCAAATAAGCTAGGAAATTTTGTGTCATCTAAACCTGTCATTTCCTTGTAGAAACCAACATGGCGCTCATCGTCACTGTACATTCTTGGAAATGGCGTCAGTTTGTCGTATTCATAGTCTGTCTTTTTACCAGCTACTTCATATTTATCATCGCCTTTTCTATAGATGTTTTTACCTTCTTTTAAGCTGATTCTTTCCGAATTGTAATTCGGACCAAACAACAAGGGGCGGTCGCCATATTGCTCCCGATTTAAATAACTTAAGAAAGAGAAGGCATTGTCTGGATTACTGTTGTTTAAATTCGTTTTCGCTTTTGCCCTGATGATGATCATAGCAAAAGAGCCATAGCCAAAAATAATGAGTACAGTAGAGAGTAAAGCGAGGTTTAATATCTTTCTCTCGTGCTTTATAGAGTAACGTATGCCCCACACCAGGCCGCTGATCACCAAAATTGCAAAGGCTATTACACCAGATCCAAAGCCAAGGCCTAAAGTGTTGACGAAGAAAAGGTCAAAATATGCACCGAAGGAAACCAGGTACTGTATAATTCCATATTGAATAACGGCAAGAATCAGGATGCCTATGATGAAGGTTTTGATGATGCCCGCTGTTGTTGGTTTTTGTGTTTTCTTAAAGTAATAGACAAAGGCAATTGCTGGAATTGTTAATAAGTTTAACAGGTGAATTCCTATGGATAAGCCCATGATATAGGCAATAAACAAGAGCCATTTATCAGCACGGGGCTCGTTAGCATTTGCTTCCCATTTTAATATAGCCCAGAAAACAATGGCTGTAAACAAAGAAGATAAGGCATATACTTCGGATTCTACTGCTGAAAACCAAAAACTATCAGACCAGGTATAGGCTAAGGCACCTACCACACCAGCACCCATAACGGTAATGAGGTTGGAGGCAGATAAGTTTTCACCTTCTTTGGCAACCATTTTTTTAGCTAAGGCCGTGATGGTCCAAAACAAGAATAATATAGTTGCACCACTGGCTATTGCAGAACCTACGTTCATGAAATAGGCTATTTTAGTAACATCTCCGAAAGCAAATGCCGAGAAGAAACGTTGAATCATTAAAAATAATGGAGCACCGGGTTGATGCACTACCTGCATTTTAAATGCAGAGGCTATAAATTCACCACAATCCCAAAAACTTACTGATGGCTCTAATGTTAAAATGTAAGTTATTGTAGCGACCAGAAAGCACAGCCAGCCAGTAAGGTTATTGATTTTTGAATAATTCATTTAATTTAAATAGGATATTGGTAAGCTATTAAAATGAAGCCGAAAATAAAGAATAAGATCGGAAATTGTATAAAGATAATAGTCTTTAACAATAATTAACAGAATCGAATAAAGAATTGGCCTGTTAAATAAGGTGTTAAATAAAAAAATGAATTTTTTTTCACATTCTATTTGCAGATGTGAAAAATCTGCTTAGATTTGCATTCCGTTTAAAAGCAACCCTTTTAAGCAGAAGATTGCCCGATAGTATAAAGGTAGTACAACGGTTTTTGGTATCGTTTGTCCAGGTTCGAATCCTGGTCGGGCAACATAATAATATTCGGATTGTGAATAAACCCGCAATCCGATTTTTTTTAACCCAGCATTGATAACAATCAGTCATGCCTTTGCAATTTAACTCAGTTAAACTTTTTGCCGGAACAGGTACAAGAGATTTAGCACTAAAAATTGCCGACCACTACGGCAAACCACTTGGGCAAGCTACCTTAAGTCGGTTCAGTGATGGTGAATTTCAACCTTCTTATGATGAAACGGTAAGGGGTTGTGATGTTTTTATTATCCAGTCTACTTGCCAGCCCAACGATAATATAATGGAATTGCTGATGATGATTGATGCCGCAAAACGAGCTTCTGCGCATTACATTACTGCTGTTGTTCCTTATTATGGTTTAGCCCGCCAAGATAGGAAAGATAAACCACGTGTAGCTATAGGTGCTAAACTTATCGCTAATTTATTGCAGGCTGCGGGCATTCATCGCATCATGACCATGGATCTTCATGCCGCTCAGATACAGGCATTTTTTGATGTTCCTGTAGATCACCTGGATGCATCAGTTATTTTTGTCCCTTATATTAAAAGTTTAGGATTAAATAATTTAACCATTGCCTCGCCTGATATGGGTGGTTCTTATCGCGCACGTACCTTCGCCAAATTCTTTAATGCAGAAGTGGTGATTTGTGATAAACGTCGTAAAAGAGCCAATGAAATAGAATCAATGTCTATCATTGGTGATGTATCAGGACAGGATATTGTTTTGATTGACGATATCTGTGACACTGCAGGTACCCTATCTAAAGCTGCTGCTTTAATTATGGAGAAAGGCGCAAGAAGTGTAAGAGCTGTTTGTACCCATCCGGTACTTTCTGGCAAAGCTTATGAAACCATTGAAAACTCCATGCTTTCAGAACTTATTGTTACGGATACGATACCATTAAAACGCCACAGTGATAAAATTAGGGTGTTAAGTACAGCGCCATTATTTGCAAAAGCTATTGCAAATGTAAATGAACATGGCTCTATAAGTGAGCTTTTTAAAGTATAATAATAGATTACAATTTAAATAATTAACAATGAAAACAATCGCAATTAGCGGTTCTCTAAGAGAGAACGTAGGGAAACGCGATGCTAAAGGACTTCGCTATGATGGTAAAGCTCCTGCAGTATTGTATGGTGGTAAAGAACAAGCACACTTTGCTGTGTTAATAACTGACCTTAAGGATGCTATTTATACTCCTGAAGCAAACTTTGTTGAAATTGACCTTAACGGTAAAAAAACAAAGGCTATCATTAAAGAATTACAATTTCACCCGGTTACAGACGTGTTATTACATGTTGATTTTCTTCAGTTAGATGAAGCAAAAGAAATCGTGATGGAAATTCCTGTTAAATTAACCGGTGTATCTCCAGGTGTTAAAATGGGTGGTAAAATGGTTCAGAAATTACGTAAACTTCGTGTTAAAGCTTTACCTAAAGACATGCCTCAGGCTGTTGAAGTAAGTATTGCTAAATTAGACGTTGGTGGTTTGTTCCGCGTACGTGACCTTGCAAAAGGAGCTTATGTGGTTACTAATACTTCAGAAGATACTATCGTTTCTGTAGGTATGTCTAGAGCATTGAAACAAGCAGAACAAGAAGGTAGCAAGAAATAATTTATCTCCTTTTTAAGCTGAAAAGGCTGTGTCATTGATGAAATGATACAGCCTTTTCTTTGTTTATGCTTATATTAACACTTGGTCGACTTTCTGATTACTATTGTAGAAGGAATAATAATTTCTTCCTTTAGTAATTCTATTTTTTTCTTTCCTAACGCCTTCATTAATACAGCTGCAGCAGTTTTGCCTATTTCAAAAGCTGGCTGCGTGATTGTAGTAAGTGGCGGATTTAAAAATGCAGCAGTTTCTAAGTTAGAAAAGCTAATCACTTGTATATCACCGGGAATGTTTAATTGTAATTCCTCACATACCTGGTAAATAGGAATTGCCAACTTTTCTACAGAGGCAATAATACCATCAGCACTTCCTGGAGATTCCAATTTACTTCTCAAGTTTAAATAATCAATTTTTGATTCCTTATAGAAAGGAATGATATTGTCTTCACTCAGCGCCAGGTTATGGGCAACTAAGGCATCCTGATAGCCCCTTAATCGTTTACTGGTAATAGAGAGTATGTTTGAAAATGATAGAAACAAGATTTTTTTACAACCGTTTTTTATCAGGTGCTCTGTAGCAAGGTAAGCACTTTCATAATCATTTGTGGTGATTTGTGTCGTCTCAATTTCATCAAATGTTCTGTCGAAAAACACTAATGGTACGCCGGTTTTTAATAAGTCATCAATATGATCATGTTGTGTAGTTTCTCTTGAAACAGACATCAAAACCCCATCTACTCTGCCACTTTCAAAATCCTTTAAAATCGTTTTCTCCTTTTCAAAACTTTCATGGGTTAAATAGATGAGTACATGATAGCCATTTTTTTGCGCAATAGATTCAATACCATTTATGGCAAGGGCGAAGAAACTGTCTACCACTTCGGGAATGACTACTCCAATAGTTTTACTATTTCTACTTCCTAAACTACCGGCATAAGCGTTTGGAATATAGTTTAGCTTTTTAACCATCTCAGTGACCCTTAGTTTGGTTTCATTACTGATCTCATGGCTGTCTTTGATGGCTTTTGAGACCGTAGAAACTGAAAGCTGCAGCTCTTTAGCCAGAATTTTAATGGTGATTTTACTCATTTAATAGGTAGCCGTTTTTGCTAAACTAAGTATAAAAACATACTGTATGTATGTTATTTACGAAACCGGTTTCGTAAATAAATATACTAAATAGCTGTTAAGGAAAGAAATTAATTGCCCAACTTAGAATTACCAATGATATAAAACCTAAACGCTTACTTGAAATGGAACCTTCTTCGAATAACTTTGATCTTAAAGAAATTAATCCTTTAAAAAGTATGGATGAATGGGAAGATGAGTTGCTGAAACGCTATCCAGATCCCGCATCTATTAATACGGAAAAAGCCACCGAGGCCTTCCGTGATTATGAAAGTACTGAAAAAGATGCTGTTAGGGAATTTTACAGGCTTAATCATAAATACCAAAGCTATGACTTTGTGTTGGAAAAAAAATCAGACTACCTTCAGTTTAACAAAAAGGAAATGCCATTTTGGGATGCATTCCAATTTTTAAATGAACTGGTAGATGATTCTGACCCCGACACTGACCTTGACCAGTTCCAACACCTGCTGCAAACTTCAGAAGCTATACGTAAGGATGGACATCCGGAATGGATGGTGATGGTGGGCCTGTTACATGATATGGGTAAAGTGTTATGCCTTTTTGGAGAACCCCAATGGGCAGTGGTAGGTGATACTTTTCCTGTTGGCTGTGCATTTTCCGATAAAATAGTATATCCCGAATTTTTTAAAGATAATCCTGATTTAAACAACGAGCAATATAACACCAAGTTCGGTGTATATACACCAAATTGCGGATTGAAAAACGTGCATCTATCTTGGGGCCACGATGAATATGTTTATCAAATGGCCAAAGATTATCTTCCTGAACCTGCCTTATATATGCTTAGGTACCATTCTTTCTATTCGCAGCACCGCGAACACGCCTATGATCATTTAATGGATGCGCATGATCAGGAGATGTTTAAATGGGTAGATCTCTTTAATCCTTATGACTTGTATTCTAAAAGTCCGACTCCCCCAAACTGGAACGAATTAAAGCCATATTATGAAGAATTAGCCTTAAAATATTTCCCAAAAACCTTAAAATTTTAATCGTAAACTTTTGTCTTTGTAACAAAATTCTTAGGTAAAATCAAGAAATGCTTGACTGTACAATGCTATTTCTTCGCCTAACTATGTCTGCTAACCACTTAATACTAAATCTATCTGAAGGATGTTATGTACAATTACAGCTATTGTATCTGCGTTGCATGGAGGCTATCCATTGATGCCGGGTGTTATTATTTAATTTTTTGTTGTACAACAAGTTATTATATTTAACCATTATAAAAACCTAATGAACCAATTACAAACCGCCGATTACCTTGTTATCTTTATTTATTTCCTTGCCGTATCATCTTATGGGTATTACATTTACCATAAAAAGAAATCGGTATCCACCAGTTCAAAAGATTTTTTTCTCGCCGAAGGTTCCCTTACTTGGTGGGCTATTGGAGCCTCATTAATAGCTTCCAATATTTCAGCGGAACACTTTATCGGCATGTCAGGTTCTGGTTTTGCATTGGGATTGGCTATTTCTACTTATGAATGGATGGCAGCAGCAACGCTAATCATTGTTGCCATCTTTATTATCCCTGTATATCTTAAGAATAAAATATTCACGATGCCGCAATTCTTATCGAAACGGTATAATGATAAAGTAAGTACCATCATGGCCATATTTTGGTTATTGGTCTATGTATTTGTGAATCTAACGTCGATCATCTATCTCGGGGCACTTGCTATTTCAGCCATTTCTCCGATAAGTTTTGAATGGAGTATTGTTGGGCTAATTATTTTTTCTATGATTGTAACCTTAGGCGGAATGAAGGTAATTGGTTATACTGATGTGATACAAGTTGTTGTGTTAATTATTGGGGGTTTAGTTACCACTTATCTGGCATTGACTTTATTGTCGCAGGAGTATGGCTTTGGTAAAGATATTTTTAAAGGTCTCTCTGTTTTGCGTAAAGAAGCACCGAGTCATTTTCACATGATATTTGACTCTTCAAATAAATATTATAAGGAATTGCCAGGCCTTTCTGTGTTATTTGGGGGGATGTTGATTAATAATCTTGCCTATTGGGGTTGCAATCAATATATAGTACAACGTGCATTAGGTGCAGATCTGAAAACTGCTCGTAATGGAATTTTATTTGCTGCATTTCTAAAACTATTGGTGCCAATAATAGCCGTATTACCAGGCATTGTGATGTATGTATTGCATAATAAAGGTTTGTTTCAACAAGAGATGTCGGATGCCTCAGGAGCTATTAAACCAGATCATGCCTATCCAACATTAATGAATCTATTGCCTGCCGGATTAAAGGGTATTGCATTTGCGGCACTAACTGCAGCCATCGTTGCCTCCCTGGCGGGTAAAGCAAACAGTATTTCAACTATTTTCTCCCTTGATATTTATAAGAAATATTTTAATAAAACTGCATCTGAAAGAAAGATGGTTCTGGTAGGCAGATGGGCTGTTGTGATCGCGATGGTTATTGCAGGAGTTGTAACGCCAGCATTAAAATCCCTTGATCAGGCCTACCAGTTTATTCAGGAATATGTAGGGTTCATTTCTCCTGGGGTCTTGGCCATATTTTTACTTGGCTTTTTCTGGAAACGTACCACTGCAGCAGCGGCAATGGCTGGAGCCCTTTTAACGATTCCAATTTCAACGATATTGAAATTTTTACCCCTGTGGACTGGAGGACGTTTTCCAGATTATCCTTTTTTAGATAGGATGAGTATCACCTTTGTTTTAATTGTAGCAACTATGGCGGCCATAACCTTAATCAATCCACAGAAAGAGAATGAGGTTCACGTGATTGAAATAGATAAATCAATGTTTCGGGTTTCAACTGGTTTTGCCTTTGGCTCCATCCTGATTATGGGAATACTGGTGGCCTTGTATACCGTTTTTTGGTAATCTCTTGTCAACGATACGGTCTGTTTCTCTTTTAAACCTTTACATTTGCAGCCAACTATAAATATTCAAATAAAAGACATGAAATACCTGATCGTGGGTTTAGGCAATATTGGGCCTGAATATGCACATACCAGACATAATATTGGTTTTGATATTGCGGATGAGCTGGTTAAAGAACTCGGTGGCACTTTTTCTTTCCTCCGCCTGGCTTATTATGCTGAACTTAATTATAAGGGAAGAAAACTGCATGTAATTAAACCTACCACCTACATGAATTTAAGCGGTAGGGCTGTTAATTATTGGATGCAGGAATTAAAAATTCCGCTAGAGAATATCCTGGTATTGGTTGATGACCTTGCCTTACCCTTCGGTAAATTAAGATTGAAATTAAAGGGCAGCAGCGCCGGACATAACGGATTGAAAAGTATTGAAGAAATGTGCGGCGGACAAAACTACCCGCGATTAAGGTTTGGCATTGATGAAAACTTTTCTAAAGGCAGGCAAATTGATTATGTTTTGGCTCCTTTTGATAAGGATGAGCAGCCTGAGTTACCAGCTTTAATTGATAAAAGTGTTAGTTTGATTCAGAGCCTGGTTACCATTGGTTCATCGTTAACTATGACTTCCTTCAACAAATAGTTTGATTTTTTTGTAGAGGACTTCCATCTCGAAGGGTTTGCTTAAAATATCATCAGCACCTGCATCAATGGCGGTTTTCTTATCTTCTTCCATTACTGCCGCAGAGAAAGTGATGATCGGGATATTTTCTTTGCCAGGTGCATAACCTTTTCTGATTAATTTAATGGCATCCAGCCCATTCATTATCGGCATGAAAGTATCCATTAAGATCAGGTTGTAATCGTTTTTACTTAACAAATCAATTGCTTCCTGGCCATTCTCGGCTAGTTCAATCTCTATATTCCAGTTTTTTAAGATCTTTGCAATCAGGAATTGGTTAATCGTATTGTCTTCGGCAACCAATATTTTTACCTGCTCAAAGGGTAGAAATTCAACTGGGGTAACTGGAGGAATTATTTTTTCGCTTTCAACTTCTTCATACCAATTGATAAAGGAAAAAGTACTGCCTTTATTTTCTTCACTGCTGACTTCCAATATTCCACCTTTAAGTTTTGCAAGGTTTTTAACAATGGAAAGCCCAAGTCCGGTTCCTCCAAATTTGATAGTGGTCTGTTCGTCTGCCTGTTCAAAAATCTCAAATACCTTGTCAATGTTTTCTTTAGCTATACCAATACCAGTGTCGATTATCGAAAATCTGATTTGGATGGTATTCCCTTTCCTGTTTATAACCTTAACTTTTAAAGTTACCGAGCCTGAAGTTGTAAATTTTATAGCATTTGCAATTAGGTTCATCAGTATCTGATTTAATCGCAAAGAATCTGCCATTACCAATTCTGGTAAATCCTTATCCAATTCAAAAATTAAATTCAAGCCCTTTTCTCTAGCTCTAATTTTCAATAAGTTGATGATCGATTGACAATTTTTAGCCAAATTAATTTTCGTTCTGCTAATTTTGAATTTTCCAGCTTCTATTTTTGAAAGGTCTAAAATGTCATTTATTACCCCCAGAAGAGATTGCGAGGAGATCTCTAATAATTTAATCATTTCCTGCTGTTCGGCTGTTAACACAGTATTGTTCAGTAAAGTAGCAATACCAATGATACCGTTTATAGGCGTACGGATTTCGTGACTCATGTTAGCAAGGAAGTTTTCTTTAATTCTTTTACCTTGTTCAGCAAGCTCTTTGGCTTCAATCAGCTCTTTCTGGAAGGCTTCTAATTCCCGATTCTGTTTCTTGAGCGCACGTTGGTTGCGCACAAACTGAATAAAAGAATCTACTTTTGCATAAGTAACAAATGGGTTTAGAGGTTTATACAAATAATCTACGGCACCAGTATTCAGCCCTTTAACGGCATATTTGGTGTCCATGGAAATAGCTGTTACAAAAATGATCAGTATATCTTTTGTACGTGGATTGTTTTTTAATATTTCTACGAGCTCAAAGCCATCCATTCCGGGCATTTGCACATCAACAAGTGCAATAGCTATATCCGATTCCCAGCATAAACGCAGGGCTTCATTAGGTAGAGTTGTACTAATGATATTGAGGTTATTACGTCCTAAAAGAGCTTCTAACGCAACAATGTTTTCTTCTCGGTCGTCAACAATTAGCAGGTTAATCTTTTCCGTGTTATTTTGTGTCATTTCTGTTATTGATATTCTGCTAGGCTATTTTTTGGTAGATGTTATTTTTTTTATCAATCACCCTGAATTTTTCAAATGCTGTATCTCTTAAAGATTCTTTAGAACCCAGGCATAAAAAGCCAAAATTAGCTAAACTATTATAGAAAAGCGTAATAACCTTTTTTTGAAGTTCTAAATTGAAGTAAATTAATACATTACGGCATGAAATTAATTGAAACTCATTAAATACCCCATCAGAGGCCAGGTTATGTTCAGAGAACAATATATTTTTCTTTAAAGAATGATTAATAGATGCGGCATTGTATTTTGCAGTATAGTAATCTGATAACGTATATTCTGCCTCGGTTTTTAAATAGTTTTCGGCATAAACTTTCATCTTATGGAGGTCATAGATACCAAGTTTAGCTTGTGCTAAAACATCCGAATTGATATCTGTTCCATAAAAGAAAGTTCTGTCATATATTTTTCCTTCAATAAATAAGATAGCGAAAGAATAGAGTTCTTCGCCAGAGGAGCAACCTGCATTCCACACTTTTATCTTTTGATAAGATTGCATATAGGGCATAACCTCATTTTTAATAGCTTTAAAGAAATCAGGATCACGAAACATTTCTGTCACATTTACGGTGACTTCCCTTATAAAAGATTCAAAATATTCCGGATTATTGGTCAATAGCGTACGCAGGTCAAAGATACTGAGGTGCTGTAATTCCATGATTCTTGAGACCCTCCTTTTTAATGAAGCACCTGAATACGAGCTGAAATCAAAATCATAAATATGTTTAATTAAGTTGTTTAAGCTCGAAAGCTCTTCGTAGGTAATGGTTTCTGGAATTGGTTCTAAACTATTTTTCATATTAACTTAACCAAACCCGCATCATGGATAGTAATTTATCTATATCTACCGGTTTAGAAATGTAATCATTTGCACCTGCTTCAATACATTTTTCTCTGTCTTGCTTCATAGCTTTGGCCGTTAGCGCAATTATAGGAAGTTTTTCGAATTCTTTATTCAGTCTGATAGTACGCATGGCCTCATAACCATCCATTTCAGGCATCATGATATCCATCAGCACAAGGTTGATGTTTTTTTCTTTTGTAAGTTTTTCCAGGGCTTCCCTTCCGTTATTAGCGATAACGATATTTAAATTGAACTCCTGTAAAGCACTGGAGAGGGCAAAAATATTACGCATATCATCATCAGCAATTAGGATGGTTTTCTGTTGAAAGGTGCTTTCAAAGCTTGGAATAAAAATAGAGTGCTGCTTGTCTTGTTTTTTAAGCTTATTAATAAACAAACTAACCTCATCAATCAATCTGTTATTTGATTTTGTTGATTTTAAGACCATGGCTTCTGTATATTTCATAATGTGCGCCATTTTTTTCTCATCAAGTTCCATTGCAGTATTGATAACAACGGGAATATGCATCAGCTGAGGCTGCATTTTAATTTTGTCCAATAAATCAAAACCAGAAATATCAGGAAGGTTTAAATCCAAAATAATACAATCAAAAATCCTGGATTTTAACAAGTCTAATGCTTGTTTGCCACTAAATGCCTGTGCAACTTCTATACCTTTATTCATCAGTTCTTCTTTCACAACCATGCTTTGCAGCTCCTGGTCTTCAATAAGCAGTACTGTTTTAAAGTTATATTTTAAGTGATAATGTTTAATGAAATTAAAGGCCTGGTCGAGATGTTCTATTTCTATAGGTTTTTTTAGGAATCCGATTGCACCTTCATGTTCAGCTTTATCTTCTCTTTCATCACCCGCAGACATCATGTGTACTGGGATATGTTTAGTTCTTGGATCTGCTTTTAATTTTTTTAGAATGGTCCATCCATCCATCACAGGTAACATGATGTCTAAAACAATAGCATCAGGAAGTTCTGAAAAGGCCATTTCTAAAGCCGTATCACCCCTGAAAGCAAGGATAGGATGGAATCCTTTTTCAATTGCATAATCTTTAAGTACGTTAGCAAATACTTCGTCATCCTCAACAATCAACATAACTTGCTCTTTCCCCTCGGGCGGTGTGGGAACTATTAACCCTTTCTTAGTAAATATTTCCGGTTTTGTTGTTTTGTTTACAACAGTAATATGTTGATCGGCTGTAAAAACCGCCGGTATAAACAAAGTAAAGCTACTTCCGGCACCAATAGCGCTTTCAAGTTGTATTTCTCCACCCAGAATTTTGGCTAGTTCTTTACTAATAGAAAGACCGAGTCCCGTACCTCCATATTTCCTGCTAGTAGAACCATCTGCCTGTTGGAAAGCCTCAAATATTAATTGTTGTTTTTCTGCTGGAATGCCTATCCCAGAATCCTTTACAGTAAGTGCAATAACTGCTTTTTCGTTATTTAATTGTGTGGAGTAGAAATTCTGTTTCGGATTTGCTTCAGCAATATCAAGCCTGATTTCTCCTTGGTTTGGCGTAAATTTAAAGGCATTTGATAATAGATTTTTAATAATCTGCTCCACACGGGTTAGGTCTGTGAGCAAGCGTTCTGGCATATTATCGGCTACATTTACCTGGAAATTTATGTTTTTGCTTTTGGCCAGTTCATTAAACAATGCTTCCATGTCGTGCTTAATTTCCAGCGGACTAACAGACTCAACGTTTAAATCCGTTTTTCCAGACTCTATTTTAGTTAGATCCAGAATGTCATTAATCAGGGTAAGAAGGTCGTTTCCTGCCTTGTGAATTATTCCTGCATACTTCACCTGGTCAGGATTCATATTCTGTGCTTTGTTCTCATTTAATATTCTGGCCAGAATTAAAATGCTGTTAAGAGGTGTTCTCAATTCATGGCTCATGTTGGCCAAAAATTCAGATTTATATTTGCTCGAAATGCTTAGTTCTTCTGCTTTGATATTTATAGCTTCATTTACTTTATTTATGGAGGCATTTCTATCTTCCAATTGTTCTGCTTTTTCTTTCAGCTCGACATTAGTTTGCTTTAATTCTTCTTGTTGAACTTTTAGCTCCTCTTCCGATGCCTGGAGTTGCTCAGATTTATAAACCAATTCATCATTTGTAGTCAGTAATTCTTCCTGCTGCGTTTCTAATTCTTCGGTCTGTTGTTGTAATTGGCGAAGCAGGTTTCGTAGCTTTATTCTGGCATCAGCACTGTTAATAGCAACAGCAATACTTTCGCCTATGGTTTGTAGAAATAAGATTCCAGCATGGTCAGGTGCTTTGTTTAGGCCTAATTCTATAACCGCTAAAGTTTTTCCATTAAACAAGATTGGACTAATGTAAACACATTGTGGTGCTGCATTGCCCAAACCAGAACTCACTTTAATATAATTTTCTGGAATTATATTAAATAATTTAGGGGCTTTTTCCAATGCCGCCTGACCTACTAATCCTTCACCATATTTATAAATCTGGATAGTTTCTTTATTTCGCTTGTAAGCATAGCTTCCAATAAGTTTAAGTGCGTTATGGTCTTCATCAGCCAAGAAGAAAATTCCGACAGGTGCATCCAGTACGTTGCATATTGTAGTAATTATATTGTTGCATAATTCTTCTAATCCTTGTTCTCCACGCAGTGCTTCATTGATGGTGGTTACGCTTGAAAGTAACCAGTTTTTTTCTGTATTTTCTGCTGATAATTTCAGGAGTTGCTTGTTGTTTTTGCGGATCTGGATTTCTATTAATTTTTGTTGATCAAAGGTTCTTTTGATGTAAGAGGACAAAAATAGGATTAGGCAAAAGATAATAATAGCACTTCCTACCACGGTATTAATGCTTTTTTCACTACTTCTTAGGGTTGCTTCCTTTCTTTGTGCAAGAAGTTTTTTTTCTGCATTAATGAGTTGATTAATAAATTTGTCGACGGTTTCCTTTAATTCTTTGCCCTTGTTAGTCAGGATTTTTTGAATAGCCTCATTTCTATCAATGTCATTATTAATCTGAAGAGTCTCTTTCATGAAGTTGCTTTTAAGGCTAACATATTTTTCAATAGAATCAACCTTTGCTACCTGTTCTGGACTATCAATGATCAAATTTCTCAGCTCGTTAATATTAAACAGTAATCCTTCTGTGTTTTTTGTATAAGGTACAAGATAGGGTGCCTGTTGGCTTAAAATATATCCCCGCATACTGCTTTCTGCAATAGTCAATTTCAGACCAATTTCTCCTGCGGTATTAATTACATTGTAGGTATGGTTTTTTAATTCAGATTCATGCGTTAATGATTTGACGCTATAATAAGAAGTTACTGCAGAGAACAGTACAAATATTAAAGAGATAATAAATCCGGTTAGAACTTGCTGTCTGAAAGTAAATTTAAACATTAGTAGAGGTATATTAATTCATTGACAATGTTAGTCAAAATATTTATGTTGGCGCTGTTAATCATATAGATTAATCTAAAAAGTAATTTAGATGTATATCTTTGCACATAAATGATAATATACGGTATCCCCAATTGTAATACAGTAAAAAAAACCCTTGACTGGTTAACGGTAAATGGTTTTGATTATGAGTTCCATAACTTTAAAAAAAATGGAATTAGCCCTGAAAAGTTAAACCAATGGTGTGCTATTTTTGGTTGGGAAACTGTGCTAAATAAAAAGGGCACCACCTGGAACAAGCTAAGTCTGGAAGAGCAAAAGGATGTTGTTGATCAAGCTTCGGTTGTTAGTTTTCTGCTAACCCATACCAGTGCTATAAAACGCCCAATTGTTGAGCAGAACGGTAAGGCTATATTGTTAAGTTTTAATGAGGGGCTATATAGCGAAGTTCTGAAGAACCCTTAATTGTTGTTGTTTTTGATATTTTATTTTAGATTTGCAACAATCGAAATGAGAAAATTAAATAAAGTTTCATATAACTTGGTGACAAAGCACTGATTTCTTAAATAGAATCTCTTTATTCCTGAGGCTTCAATTTTAGCTAAGGCAATTCCCCTATGTTTTCTTTTTTTACAATAATATTTAAGTATGTTTCTCCGTACTCGTTTTTTTGACTTTTCTCAAAAAGTTAACTACAGAACTGAAATTTTGGCAGGACTCACTGTGGCTATGACTATGATACCTGAATCTTTGTCTTTTGCTATTTTAGCAGGTTTTCCTCCTCTGGTAGGTTTATATGCTGCATTTATAATGGGACTGGTAACTTCAATTTTTGGAGGCCGTCCTGGGTTAATATCCGGTGGTGCCGGAGCAATAGTTGTTGTAATTATTGCCCTTATGCAAACTCATGGAATCGAATACGTATTTGCAGCAGTTGCACTGGCGGGTATCGTTCAAATTCTGGTGGGTTTATTTAAATTAGGTAAGTTTATTCGTTTAGTGCCACAGCCTGTAATGTATGGTTTTGTTAACGGTTTAGCGGTGATCATTTTTATGGCACAACTGGAGCAGTTTAAAACTGTTGTTGATGGGAAAGTGAGTTGGTTAATAGGCGAACCATTATTTATTATGGTTGGTTTGGTTGCATTAACGGTGGCTATTGTTGTCTTTTTTCCAAAAATAACTAAAGCGGTCCCATCATCACTGGTTGCGATCATTATTGTGTTTCTGATTGTTCTTGGTTTTGGCATAGACACCAAAACTGTAAGTGATATCGCTTCTGTAAGTGGTGGCTTTCCGCCATTCCATATTCCAAACATTCCATTTAGCCTGGAGGCGCTGCAAGTCATTCTTCCCTATGCAGTTATTATGGCAGCAGTTGGTTTAACCGAGGGGCTGCTTACCTTAAATGTAGTAGATGAAATTACAGGAACAAAGGGTAATGGCAATAGGGAGTGCATTGCTCAGGGCAGTGCAAATATTCTGAATGGTTTCTTTTTTGGAATGGGCGGTTGCCCAATGATTGCACAAACTTTAGTTAACCTTTCTGCAGGTGCGAGGGCCAGGCTCTCCGGAATCGTAGCCGCATTAACCATCTTATTGATTATTCTTTTTGGTGCCCCTATTATTGGCCTTCTGCCTATGGCTGCTCTTACTGGTGTAATGATCATGGTGGCCATTGGAACTTTTGAATGGGGAAGTTTTAAAATATTAAACAAAATGCCGAAGCAAGATATTTTTGTTGGCATTCTGGTGGCTGTAATTACTGTATGGCTCCATAATCTTGCCCTTGCCGTACTGATTGGTGTTGTCATTTCTGCATTGGTATTTGCATGGGAAAGTGCTAAGCGTATCAGGGCTAGGAAATATATTGATGACAAAGGGATTAAGCATTATGAAATATATGGGCCATTGTTTTTTGGTTCTGTAACGGCATTCACCGAAAAATTTAATGTGTTAGAAGACCCCGCAGAGGTCATTATTGATTTTAAGGATAGCAAAGTTACCGATATGTCTGCTATTGAAGCATTAAATAAATTGACTGAACGCTATCGGAAGGTAGATAAAAAGCTGCATTTAATGCATTTGAGTGAGGATTGTCGTCTTTTACTGAAAAATGCTAATGATGTAATAGTTGTTAATATTTACGAAGATCCAACTTACCATGTCGCCACTGATAAAGCGTAAAATTTTCAGTTGCTTATTGAACAATTAATTTTACAGAATCTGTATTTTACCTGCTTTTCAACCACCTGTTAAGTTTCAGCCGATCTACCTGATTAATAGTTTTTGAAAAAACTGGTTAACACTAGTATTAGGGTTTCTTGTTTTATTTATAGTATAGGCTGCATAAACAGATTTTAAACATTTATCGTTAATTTTTGTTAAATTAATGATTGAACACAGTAAACTATACTAAATTTGGCCATGGTAAAAAAAACGCTTTTATTCCTCATTCTTGTTCTGCCTTTAAATTTACTGGCACAAAGTTCCGTGAATGGGATCGTTTATGATTTTGAAAATAAAACCTTCCCATTACAACAAGTAGCCGTTAAAAACCTGACCAATAAACAAATTGCGGTTACCAAGGCTAGTGGTCAATTTACCATCTCTGCTAAAAAGGGTGATATTCTGGAGTTTTCTCTTGTGGGTTACCATGTGGATACTTTATACCTGACAGATTTAAAACCTAAAAAAATATTTCTTCCTTCTAATGCTAAAAGCCTGAAAGAAGTGGCTATTATAAGTACTAAACTTTCACCTTACCTTGATCTTGAAAACCCGAATGCCAGGGAAAGTAAGCGTATTTCTACGGATGGAATTGAGGGTAAAAGTAATAACGACAGGGCCGGCGGTTTACAATTTGCATTAGGTTATGGCAAGTACAAGCGTGAACAGGCCAAGATAAGGGTGTTGGAAGAACGGGATGCTTTTGAAACTGAAATCAAAAACAATTTCAACGAGCAGACGGTTTATGAATTGATTAAATTGAAGGGGAAGGAGCTAAAAGATTTCATCAATATGTTTAGGCCATCTGTTGCCTTAATAAAAAGCGAAAGGCCTTTTAACTATTCCTATTACATTGCACAAGCCTATCAAAGATGGCTTAAGTTACCTGCAGGGCAACGTATAACACCACCGATGCAGCCCCTTAAACGTAACAATTAAGCAATTAACCGTATTTTTAATGTTCCCAATACAGCAGTATCAAAATTGATTTGATACATTTACTGCTTTTAATATACCCTTAATTTTTAAATATGAATAGGACTATTATAAAACATTTTTTCGTTTTAATCTTATTGTGTACTTTTAGCATGACGAGCTGGGCACAGGTGCCCATAACGATAGCCGAAAGCAATTACGATCCACACGCTGCTTTTAGTCCTTTGTTTTATACGCAGAATGGTAACGAAAACCGTTCGGCAAGTGGCTATCCTGGGCCTAAATATTGGCAAAATCGTGCTGATTATATTATTAGCGCCAACCTTGATGAAATCAACAATACGATTAGCGGCGCTGTAACGATAACTTATACGAATAATAGTCCGGATAAACTTCCTTATATATGGTTACAACTCGATCAAAACTTGTTTGCTAAAGATTCCAGAGGAGCTTCTTTAATTCCAAGTGGTAGCCGTTATGGTTCACGCGGTGAAAAGTTGGATGGTGGCTATGTTATTAAAGGATTAACGATTTCACAGAAAGATACACCTAAAAATTTTGCTATAAAGGGATTGCCGGTTTCCTCGAGAAATAAAGCAGTAAAATTCACTACTATTATAGAAGATACCCGTATGCAGGTGCGTTTGGATGAGCCACTAGCAGCTAATGGTGGGGTAATTACACTGAAAATGGACTTTTCTTTTGTGATTCCTATTAACGGATCAGATAGAATGGGCCACCTGACCACACAAAACGGAGAAATCTTTACCATTGCACAATGGTATCCACGATTGAGTGTTTATGATGACGTAATGGGCTGGAATACCTTGCCTTATTGGGGTGCTGGAGAGTTTTATTGTGAATTTGGCGATGTAGACTTTACTGTAAATGCCCCAGCAAGTCACATTGTTATGGGTTCTGGTGAATTATTGAATCCGCAGGATGTGTTTACTGCCGAACAGCTTAAACGTTGGAATGCAGCAAAGAACAGTGATACTAAAATTGCTATCCGTGCAGAAGCAGAAGTGACTGACCCAAAATCACGTCCGGCAAAAGACAGGTTGACGTGGAAATTTAGAATGAAAAATACGCGTGATGTGGCCTTTGCTTCCTCAAAAGCTTTCGTATTGGATGCCGCACGTATCAATTTGCCAAGTGGTAAAAAAGCACTGGCCGTATCTGCACAACCAGTAGAAAGCAATGGCACCGATGCCTATGGCCGTGGTGTAGAATATGTAAAGGCATCTATCGAGCATTATTCTAACCAATGGTTTGAATATCCTTATCCTATGGCAATCAATATTGCAGCAAATGTTAGTGGTATGGAATATCCTGGTATTGTTTTCTGCGGATGGAAAGCTAAAGGTGGTAGTGTTTGGGGGGTGATAGATCATGAATTTGGACATACCTGGTTCCCAATGATTGTTGGTAGTAATGAGCGTAAATTTGGCTGGATGGATGAAGGGTTTAATACTTTCATCAACGGCTTGTCTTCTGCAGCTTTCAACAATGGTGAATACAAAGATCGCCCGCTCGATATGCACATGGTAGCTAAATTTCTTGCTAAGCCTGATGTGGAATACATCATGCTATCTCCCGATGCCATGCTTGAGAAAAATATAGGTATTAATTTATATGCTAAACCAGGTATGGGACTCGATTTGTTAAGAAATCAGATTTTAGGAGCTGATCGTTTTGATTATGCTTTTAAAACTTATATAAAAGAATGGGCTTTTAAACACCCAACACCTGTAGACTTTTTCCGCTCTATGGAAAATGGAGCAGGCGAGGACCTATCGTGGTTTTGGAAAGGTTGGTTCCTGGAGAATTGGAAAATGGACCAGGCCATCAATAGTGTTACTGTTTCAAAAAAGGATAATGTTGCCGACGGTTATAATATTGTGATCGCCAACCTGGAGAAAATGCCAATGCCTGTGCTTTTAACTATTACTTTAAAAAGTGGCAAAAAGGACTTGGTGAAATTGCCTGTAGATGTTTGGATGCGTAATAAAACCTGGACAGTTCATTATCCAACGGTTGAAGAGGTCGTGTCTGTTGTTTTAGATGCGGATAAAGTATTGCCAGATGTAAACCCAGACAATAACCACTGGCCAAAATAAGGTATATTACTGTGCTAATTTCTATGTAAAAGGCTGTATCACTTCAAAATGATGCAGCCTTTTACATTTACTGTAATTTGCTTTTGGAGAAGTGAGGATTGTTAGGACCTTGGTAGGTCGTTACCAGGTAACGACTTGGCAATTACAGGCTACAGGAAGGTTCTATTTATGCAACCCTACTATTCTCATTTTAAGGCTTAAACCAACAAATGAGTTTTGGCGGGAGCCTGATGCAGCATAGACACGACGTAAATATGGAATGGGCAGTCTGTGATGATTAATCACAGCAATGATGACGAAATAAAAGAGAGAAATAGAATGACTATAGGTTG
Organism: Pedobacter sp. CG_S7; assembly: GCF_040544395.1. Taxonomy (NCBI): domain Bacteria; kingdom Pseudomonadati; phylum Bacteroidota; class Sphingobacteriia; order Sphingobacteriales; family Sphingobacteriaceae; genus Pedobacter; species Pedobacter sp. CG_S7. The sequence continues at coordinate 83,382 of NZ_JBEONS010000001.1, forward strand.
ATCATTGATATGGCTTCTAGGAAAATAGAGCACAAAAAGTCCCGTTGCATAAGCAAACGGGACTTTTTGTGCTCTAAACCAGATTAAGTGAGGCTTGAAAAAATGGATTTTATTTAAAAAAGCTTTCTTTCAGTTTTTGGGCATCCAATACCGCAGGCGGTACATCAAGTCGAATTAACCAGCCCTTTTGTTTCAATAAAGCGATTTCAGTTTTCGCTACGGAAAGGTCTTTGCCTTTTATAGGTTGGTTAAAAACCAGTGGAGCTTTCGGTTCTACACTTGCTGGCGTATAATAAAGTGCTTCCAGTCTAAATTTAGGCCAGAGTTGGATATCGCCCATGTTTGCAGAAAATATTTTTACAGCAGTATGAGGAGCGATAATCCCAGCAAATTCACCTTTAAAATGATCTCCTTTTTCAGTGCTGAAGGCCAGCAAAAATTGATAGGAAGTGTCATTCACTAAATGGAAATGAGCAATTACATTGCTGTGCTGGTCACTAACCAAACCCAGGTATACACCATCTTTTATGAATTCTGCCACAGGAACTATTGCCTGGGTCCTGTTTTGGACCAGGTTATTGTCATCAGGAATATCCCCATGTACCAAAGTAACTTTTGTAGCCATTACAGGAATTTCAAAATCATTGGAATCGGTTACACCGATCATGTCTTTATCAATAATACGGGTAATATAACCTTCAATATTTTCGTCGACAAAACGAACAAAATCACCTAATTTTAATTGCATAGTTCAAATTTAGTTATTACTTGCTAATTTTACACTATGGAAAAGGTAGAAGAACAAGTGAACAACCCCCTTCATGGTAAGACACTTGAGTTTATAGTGAAACAGTTAGTCTGGCATTATGGATGGCCTGAGATGGGTAAATTGGTACGTATTGATTGTTTCAATAATAACCCTACATTAAATTCCAGTCTAAAATTTTTACGTAAAACAGACTGGGCACGTAAGAAGGTAGAGAAACTCTATTTGGATACTTTTAAGTAAGGTGTACCTTACTGTATTAACACCATATCCCTCTCAATCTCAGAAAAAATCTACTTGTTGAAAACCTGATTAGGGTAGTTTGCCCTTTTGCGGGCAAATATTGCAGAAAGCACGCAAAAAGTAGATTTTATTTTCTTTAAGTATTTGATTTATAAATCTTATTCTCTTACCTTTGCATTCCCTTTATTAGGGGTAAAGTTTTTAAATTTTAATAGAAAAACAAAAAAAACAATGCCAACCATTCAACAATTAGTTAGAAAAGGTAGAGTAGCACTGGAGTTCAAGAGTAAGTCTCCTGCGTTGGACAGCTGTCCACAGCGAAGAGGTGTATGTACACGTGTATATACCACTACCCCTAAAAAACCAAACTCAGCAATGCGTAAAGTTGCCCGTGTACGTTTAACCAATGGTAAAGAGGTGAATGCCTATATACCTGGTGAAGGTCACAATTTACAGGAGCACTCCATTGTATTGATCCGTGGTGGTCGTGTTAAAGATTTACCAGGAGTACGTTACCACATTATTCGTGGAGCATTAGATACTTCAGGAGTAGCAGGTCGTAACCAACGTCGTTCAAAATATGGTACTAAACGTCCTAAACCAGGTCAAGTAGCAGCGGCACCAACAAAAGGTAAAAAGAAATAATTAGGAGGAACAACAAATGAGAAAGTCGAAACCAAAAAAGAGAATTATCCTTCCTGATCCAAAATTTAACGATGTTCAGGTGACCCGTTTTGTAAACAATATGATGTTTGACGGAAAAAAATCTATTGCTTATTCTATCTTTTACGATGCTGTTGAATTAGCGGAGAAAAAAGTAGGAGAGAGTGGATTAGAAATATGGAAACGTGCATTAACTAACGTTATGCCTGCAGTAGAGGTTAAATCTCGTCGTGTAGGTGGTGCAAACTTCCAGGTGCCTACAGAAGTAAGACCTGACCGTAAGATTGCTTTAGGCATGAAATGGTTAATTTCTTATGCTCGTAAACGTGGTGAAAAAACCATGAAAGAAAAATTAGCAGGTGAAATTGTTTCAGCAGCTAAAGGTGAAGGTGCAGCAGTTAAGAAAAAAGAAGATACGCATAAAATGGCTGAAGCCAACAAAGCATTCTCCCATTTCCGTTTCTAAAATAGAATCATAATATAATGTCAAGAGATTTAAAATACACAAGAAACATAGGAATTGCGGCTCACATTGATGCGGGTAAAACCACAACAACTGAGCGTATTCTTTATTATGCTGGTGTTAGTCATAAAATTGGTGAAGTGCACGAAGGTGCAGCAACTATGGACTGGATGGCACAAGAGCAGGAGCGTGGTATTACTATTACATCTGCTGCTACTACGGTAGACTGGAATTACAGAGGTGATAAATACCATGTTAACGTTATTGATACACCAGGACACGTTGATTTTACCGTAGAGGTAAATCGTTCATTACGTGTATTAGATGGTTTAGTGTTTTTGTTTTCAGCAGTTGATGGTGTTGAGCCTCAATCTGAAACCAACTGGCGTTTAGCTAATAACTATAATGTACCACGTATCGGTTTTGTTAACAAAATGGACCGTTCAGGTGCTGATTTCCTTAAGGTTGTTGCACAGGTTAAAAGTATGTTAGGTAGCAATGCAGTTCCATTGCAGTTACCTATCGGTTCTGAGGATAGCTTTAAAGGTGTAGTTGATTTAATTAACAACCGTGGTATTGTTTGGAATGAGCATGATAAAGGGATGACCTTTACTGAAGTGCCAATTCCAGAAGATATGCTTGATGAAGTTGCCGAATGGAGAGAGAAATTGCTTGAATCTGTAGCTGATTATGATGAGTCTTTGATGGAGAAATTCTTCGAAGCTCCTGAATCGATCACAGAGCGTGAAATTTTAGACGCATTACGTAAAGCTGTTTTGGATGCTAAAATTGTACCCATGGTTTGTGGTTCATCTTTCAAAAACAAAGGTGTACAAACCATGCTAGATTACGTGATGGAATTATTGCCATCGCCAATGGATGTAGACGCTATTGTAGGTACAAACCCAGATACAGGTGAAGAAGTTAAACGTAAACCAAGTGTAAAAGAGCCTTTTGCAGCTTTGGCATTTAAAATTGCAACAGATCCTTTCGTTGGTCGTTTGTGCTTTATCCGTGTGTATTCAGGTAACCTTGAAGCAGGTTCTTACGTATATAATGCTCGTTCTGAGAATAAAGAGCGTATTTCCCGTATCTTCCAAATGCATGCAAACAAGCAAAACCCAATTCCTAATGTAGGTGCTGGTGATATTGCTGCGGTTGTAGGCTTTAAAGATATCAAAACTGGAGATACTCTTTGCGATGAGAAAAACCCAATCGTTCTTGAGTCAATGAATTTCCCTGAGCCAGTTATCGGTTTAGCTATTGAGCCTAAAACTCAAGCTGACGTAGATAGATTAGGTATGGGCTTAGCTAAATTGGCTGAAGAAGATCCTACCTTTAAGGTACAAACTGATCAGGAAACTGGCCAGACTGTTATCTCTGGTATGGGTGAGCTTCACTTAGATATCCTTATTGACCGCTTAAAACGTGAGTTTAAAGTGGAAGTTAACCAGGGAGCTCCTCAGGTTGCTTACAAAGAGGCTATTACAGGTTCAACTCAACACCGTGAAACGTATAAAAAACAAACTGGTGGTCGCGGTAAATTTGCCGACATCCAGGTTATTATATCGCCAATAGATGCTGATTTTGAAAAAGGTGGCTTGCAATTCGTAAACGAAATTGTTGGTGGTTCAATTCCTCGTGAATTTATCCCTTCGGTAGAGAAAGGTTTTGCATCTGCAATGTCTAATGGTGTTGTTGCTGGTTACCCGCTTCCTGATATGAAAGTACGTTTGATTGATGGTTCATTCCACGCAGTCGATTCAGATGCTTTATCTTTCGAGATTGCAGCTCGTTCTGCTTTCCGTGAAGCTTTACCTAAATGTAAACCGGTATTAATGGAGCCAATCATGAAAATTGAAGTGCTTACACCGGAAGAAAATATGGGTGATGTTATGGGAGATTTAAACCGTCGTCGTGGTCAGCTGCAAGGTATGGACACGCGTGCTGGTTCTCAGGTAATTAAAGCTTTGGTTCCACTTTCAGAAATGTTCGGTTATGTAACGCAGTTACGTACCATTACTTCTGGTCGTGCAACGTCTACTATGGAATTTGATCACTACGATCCAGCTCCTAAAAACGTTCAGGAAGAGGTAATTGCAAAAGCAAAAGGTAAAGTTAAATCTTCGGATTAATAATAATAAATCGGCCGCCTGTTATTAATAGCTCTAACAGGCAGCCTTAAATAAACAAATAAGATGAGCCAAAGAATCAGAATCAAATTAAAATCTTACGATTATAATTTAGTAGATAAATCTGCTGAGAAAATCGTTAAAACTGTTAAACCTACAGGTGCAGTGGTAAGCGGACCAATTCCGTTGCCAACAGAAAAGAAAATCTTTACTGTTTTGCGTTCACCACACGTGAACAAAAAAGCTAGAGAGCAGTTTCAATTGTGTGCATACAAACGTTTGTTAGATATTTATAGCTCTAACTCAAAAACAGTTGATGCTTTGATGAAACTTGAATTACCTAGTGGTGTTGAAGTAGAAATTAAAGTTTAATTATACTCCAAAATAAAAAAAGGCGCTTCAGCAATGAAGCGCCTTTTTTTATATCCTATTCTTCACTTGGTTATTTCAGCCAAACCTGTTGCGTAAAGGCACCATTAATGGCGGCATCCCATACTTCTACTCTTACCCATTTTCTATTCTTCAGGTCTGCTGTAAAATCGAATTTTTGCTTACCGAAGGCATGTGTATTTCGCAAATCAATCTTCTGACGATAAACCTCCTTACCATCTCCGGAAATGATCTCCGCAAAATTTAAGGGAAAGGTCCAGTCAATCTCCAAAGTAATTTTTGCTTTTCCATTTTTATCCAGCTGTGCCTCCTCTCCGGATTTTTTGCCATTTACCGTAAATGTTGGCAGCAGCACCTCACCTGTGGAAACAAAGAAACGACCAGTCTCCATTGCATCCAGAACAGGTTGCCAGCCCTGTTCAAATTTAGGTAGCTGGTCTAGCTGAATATAGTTTATATTAAGGTGTCCATATAGCTCGTAACCTGGTTCGAGCTTAAATAAGTCTGCTTCACCGATCACATGTTTCCTATGCCCCCAATTCGCCATATCGTCCATCAGATCCAGCACTCTTTTTCCAAGCCTTGGCTGGGATAAATCGGCAGGTATTGACTTCCATGCAGCACCTAAAAAACGATCAGATTGAAAGAACTTCTCTTCTTTATATTTATCGGGAAAACCTGTGGATCCTTTAGTTCTGGCATGGGCTGTCCAGGCTAATCCCTTTTCAACCTCTAACAACTTCAACATGTCCTCTTTATTCCTAACCCTGTATACTTTACCATAACCTTTAATTTCTTCTACAAACGGCTGGTCCGGTGTCCTCGACATGATCCAATATACTGGCTTTGGAAAGATATTCATCCAATGACCACCAAAATAGCTATTAGGTTCTTCTCCGGGCAGCAACAAAAAGTCACCTTCAGATAAACGCTTACATTCTTCAAACATTTTCTGAAACTCTGTTAAGCGTAGCGGACCAGTATCTCTGGGATTTCCAGCCAAGTGAAATTCACCCAGATGTACAATGTTAACGCCTGTATTTCTAAGTAACTTTACAAAACCCGGCATCTCAGGAATAGGTTTATGCGTGAGTACATCATCTATATGTTCGGTATGAAAATGGCTAGCCATCGTATAATAGCCATTCAGCGGTTTGTAGGTGTCATCATGTGTGAACTTTTTTACATCCTCCAACACTTTTCCATCTTTCTCAGCACTTAATAAACAAAAGAAATTCAGCCTTTGACGAGTGGCGGGTGGTGCATTAAACCAGGGAACCCACCGGCGGTCGCCCATGAGATCTTGCCTGATCCCTAAGCCAAAAGATGGTGCCATTTGACGGTAGTTGGCTCCATACCAGGTGAATTTCAAGTTATAGGCATTATCCAAGGGATAAAAATATTGATGAGGAGGTGGAAATACAGCTATGCTTCCGCCTTTAGTTTCACCTATGATCGTACGGTATTTTACAGCTACGTCCTGGCTTTCAGCTTGCACATCTGCTTTAACGGCCTGAAGATAATTTTCAGGATCAGCCCAGAGTAGCTGGGTCCAGGTATCATTCGCTGCACTAGTTAATCCGGCATCATAAATAATAGCTGTAGAATCTTTCTGTGTACTCATAACTGCAGCAATATTTAATAATGGGCTTCCATTGAACAAAGTGATTTCCAAATCTCCGGTAAAATCACCAGCTGTAGCTCAGGAGATTATAATTTGTACACGGGCACCTGAAGTTTTAACTTCTACACTATTTTTATTCAGATGGAGTGCATAGGATTTATGCGGTAGATAAGCTGTTTTATCGAAGAATATATTCCAGCCATTTTGTGACACAAGATCACGCTTACCAACAGTAAGTATAAAAGCAGGATCTATATTGGATGCAATTTCTTTAAACACTCCATCCTGCCTCAGCTGTAAGCTGTTAATTAATGGATTTTCTTTAGTAAGGTCAATTCTTATTTTGCCAGCATTGGTTTCATCTGTAGGCCAGATCACTTCAAGAATGTTCCCTGTAATCTTAGCCGATCCATCTTCTCTTTTTTCATAGCCAGATAGCTTTACCGGGATTTGTGCTTTTAATAGTATCGTACTTAATAGTAATACAATTAGAATAGTTTTTTTCATCGGCTTATATTTGGTTTTTATTGGTTTCTAATCCGTACTTTTATTGTAAAGCTATAATTTATTATCAAATTAACTATTACAACATATTACAATTTTGTAGAAACACAGGTAGATAGCTATGATTTGGGGAGATCCATTTGGTGGAAAGTTACTGAATTTAACTAACGAAAAAGGCTGCCAGAGACAGCCTTTTTCGTTAGTTAAATTCAGTTTCTTAATTACCTTCCGGTACTTCTGTACTCTTCAAATTTGTTACGCTCGTCTTGCAACTCTCTTGCTAGCTTTTTTTCTTTGTCATTTGTCTTCATTTTATAGTTCTGGAATTCACTGGAAATTTCATTGTACAAATTGGACCTGTATTTAGCTTCATGGTTGAGTTTAGTAGAGCGGATGACAATAAAAGCAAGCGCCAGACCTAATCCAATTATTAAGGTCCAAACAATAGTATTGTAATTGGACTTGCTAAAGGATATACCCAGAAATGTGATTTCATTCAACTTTGTGTTCAAAGTGGTTAGTGCACTATCTTTTCCATCTATTAGTTCTTTTAAGTCGATGATACTTTTTTGCTGTTCGGTAATTTTGGTGCGGGCATTATATAATTCTTTTCTTTCTGAATTTAAAGTATCCCTAACATTTCTCCAAAAAGAGGCAAGTCTTCCTGCGTTAATCAATTTGTTGCCATCTGCAGACCTTGATTTGCTGAGCATTAATTGGTATTGTCCTTGCAAAGAAGGGTCAACCTTCGTGCTATCTTGCGCATAAGTGTTTGGTGACAGGAAGGCGAAGCATATCACAGCGATAAATGGAAGTATAATTTTTTTCATAACCTTATTTTGTTCTGTTAATTTAACAATAAAAATTTAAATTTATTGTGTTTTGAAGGCAGATGTTATATTTGTAACAATGTCTGTTCTATTGTTCACAGTTATCGTTTTATGTGGTGCTTTTCTGGCTGGTTTAGTGGGCTCCCTAACTGGTCTGGGAGGAGGAGTTATTATTATTCCGTTATTGACACTCGTGCTTGGTGTAGATATTCATTATGCTATAGGAGCCTCAATTGTCTCGGTAATAGCTACTTCATCTGGTTCTGCAGCGGCTTATGTAAAGGAAGGTATCACCAATATCCGTATAGGGATGTTTCTTGAAATTGCAACCACAGTTAGTGCAATTTTTGGTGCTGTGGTAACAGTTTATATCAACACAGGTTACATAGCTGTTTTATTTGGCATAATATTAATATTTTCTGCAGTCATGATGGTCCGTAAAAAAACAGATCATACAGAAGGCATAGCGGGTAGTCACCTCGCCGGATTATTAAGGTTGAACGGCAGTTATCCAACTGCTAATGGAATTAAATATTATGGTGTACATAATGTAGTTGGCGGTTTTATCATCATGTTTTTTGCGGGTATAATTTCTGGCCTGCTGGGAATCGGTTCTGGTGCATTAAAGGTTTTAGCAATGGATAATGTGATGCGTTTGCCCTTTAAAGTTTCTACAACTACGAGTAACTTCATGATGGGAGTTACTGCGGCGGCCAGTGCGGTAGTTTATTTGCACCGTGGTCAAATTGACCCGGGTATTGCTATGCCTGTTACCATAGGGGTTCTATGCGGGGCTACCATAGGTTCAAAAATTCTGGTTCGCACGAATACTGATAAACTTAAAATTATTTTCGCTGTTGTGGTTGTGTTTTTAGCATTGCAAATGGTTTATAACGGCTTATCTGGAAGGTTATGAAAAAATTAGCTAGAAATTACCTGGCCGATCGGGATATACAAATTGTTTTAGGGACTTTATTAAGGGTAGGGGTTATTTTATCAATGACAGTAGTCCTGATAGGTGGTTTACTTTATCTGTCTTATTTCCATAGTGATGTTGTGGACTACAGCGTATTTAAGCCTTTGAATAATAAATACGCCTCTCTGGAAGCTGTTTTTAAAGGTTTATACGCTATGGATAGCAGAGCAATTATACAGTTTGGAACACTTTTGTTAATTTTTACACCAATTACAAGGGTCGTGTTTTCTATCTTTAGCTTTCTAATTGAGAGAGATTATTTATATGTGCTCATCGGTTTATTTGTGCTTGGTGTAATCCTATTCAGTTTAAGCAATAAATTGGTTGGCTAAATATTATTTTGTCAACCGTTATTTCCCACCTTTGCTAAAAATAATTACGATTTATTAAAAAAATAATACGTAACTGTTTGAAAATTAAGATTTCTTTCTTATTTTTGCCCTCCCTTAACGGGAATGTATATCCACCTTGAACGAAGCCCTACTGCTTCGATGGGTGTTAAATTTAAAATAGAAAATGTCAGGTATTATTGGAAAAAAAGTAGGAATGACCAGCATATTCGACGCTGATGGTAAAAACATACCATGTACAGTGATCGAAGCTGGACCTTGTGTAGTAACACAGGTAAAGACCGAAGAGAAAGACGGTTACGTTTCAGTTCAATTGGCTTTTAGCGAAGCTAAAGAGAAGAACACTACCATGCCCTTGAGAGGCCACTTTGCGAAAGCAAACACTACCCCAAAACGTAAATTGGTTGAATTTGAGCCGTTTGAAGATTCGTTGACCTTAGGGGATACGATCACGGTTACCATTTTCAATGAAGGCGATTTTGTGGATGTTGTTGGTACATCAAAAGGTAAAGGATTTCAAGGTGTTGTTAAGCGTCACGGATTTAGTGGTGTAGGTGGTCAAACCCACGGTCAACACAACAGAGGTCGCGCACCAGGTTCATTAGGTGCTGCATCTTACCCAGCTCGTGTATTTAAAGGTATGCGTATGGCGGGTAGAATGGGTGGAGATAGAGTTAAGGTTCAGAATTTACAAATTTTGAAAGTTTATGCTGATCAAAACCTTTTGGTAGTTAGTGGTTCCGTACCGGGAGCTAAAGGTTCTTACGTAATCTTAGATAAGTAAGCAGATGGAAGTTAAAGTATTAAACATTTCAGGAAAAGAGACAGGCGCAACAGTGCAACTTCCTGAGTCGGTATTCGGTATTAAGCCTGTTGATCACGCAATTTATTTAGATGTTAAACAGTATTTAGCTAACCAACGTCAGGGAACGCATAAATCGAAACAACGTAATGAAATTGCAGGTTCAACCCGCAAATTATACAAGCAAAAAGGTACTGGTGGTGCTCGTGCCGGTAGTATTAAATCGCCATTGTTCAATGGTGGTGGTCGCGTATTTGGTCCTCAGCCACGCGATTATAGTTTTAAACTGAATAAAAAATTAAAATCTTTAGCCCGTAAATCGGCTTTAAGTTATAAAGCACAAGATAATAATGTTGTGGTTTTAGAAGATTTCACTTTTGATTCAATCAAAACTACGAACTATTTGAATTTAGTTAATGCTTTGGAATTGACTAATGAAAAGACATTGTTGGTTTTACCTTCGCAAAATAACAATATCTATTTATCAAGCAGAAACCTTAAGAAAGCAAAAGTAATCACTGCAGACCAGTTGAACACTTATGATGTATTAAACTGTGGTACAATTTTGTTTACCACTGATTCTGTTAAAACATTGGAGGAGGCATTTGCCAAGTAATATGGAATTATTAAAAAAACCAGTATTAACAGAAAAAGCTTCTGCATTAACGGAAAAGTCTAACCGCTTTACTTTTAAAGTAGATAATAAAGCAAATAAGCTACAAATTAAAGCAGCCATTGAAAAAATGTACGGCGTGAGCATTTTAGCAATTAACACCATGGTGGTAGTTGGTAAAATGAAATCAAGAAATACAAAAGGTGGTTTAGTTTCAGGACGTAGCCCAAAATACAAAAAAGCTATTGTAACACTGAAAGAAGGTGAAACAATAGATTATTACGCAAATCTTTAATAAGAATTGAATTATATATAACTATGGGCTTAAGAAAATTTAAACCAGTTACTCCGGGTACCCGCTTTAGAGTTGGGGCTGATTTTACGGAGATTACAGCAACCAAGCCCGAAAAATCATTGGTTGTATCTTCTAAAAAGTCGGGAGGACGTAACAATACAGGAAAGATGACTATGCGCTACATGGGTGGTGGTCACAAAAAATCTTACCGTTTAATTGATTTTAAACGTGATAAGTTTGATATTCCTGCAACAGTAGCAACTGTTGAATACGATCCAAACCGTACTGCACGTATCGCATTATTACATTATGTGGACGGAGAGAAGCGCTACATTATTGCACCTGAAGGGTTGCAAGTAGGACAAACAGTAGTTTCGGGAGAAACAGCTACTCCAGAAGTAGGGAATTCTTTAAAATTATCCAATATTCCTTTGGGATCTATTGTACATAATGTGGAGATTCACCCAGGTCGTGGAGCACAGTTAGCACGTAGCGCAGGTGCCTATGCACAATTGGCTGCTCGTGATGGTAAATATGCAACATTGAAAATGCCATCAGGCGAAACCAGATTAATTTTGGTTACTTGTTTGGCTACAATCGGTGCTGTTTCTAACTCTGATCATGCAAATGAAGTATTGGGTAAGGCAGGTCGTAACCGTTGGTTAGGTCGTCGTCCAAGAACACGTCCGGTAGCGATGAATCCTGTCGATCACCCTATGGGTGGTGGTGAGGGTCGCTCATCAGGAGGTCAGCCTCGCTCAAGAAACGGTGTTTATTCGAAAGGATTTAAAACCCGTACGCTTAAAAAATACTCAAATCGTTTCATCATAGAGAAAAGGAAGAAATAATGGCTCGTTCAATTAAAAAAGGACCTTATATTGACCATAACGTAGAGAAGAAAGTAAACTCTATGAATGACTCAGGCAAAAAGTCTGTCATTAAAACTTGGTCTCGCAGATCGATGATTTCACCTGATTTCGTGAATCATACATTTGCAGTACATAACGGTAATAAATTTATACCGGTATACGTAACAGAAAACATGGTTGGTCACAAGCTGGGAGAGTTTGCTCCAACCAGAACATTTAGGGGTCACTCTGAAAAGAAAAAATAATTAAGAGATGGAAGCAGTAGCGAAATTAAACAATTGTCCAACCTCACCACGTAAAATGCGTTTGGTTGTAGATCTTATCAGAGGTGAGCGTGTAGAGAAAGCATTACATATTTTGAAATTTACCAATAAAGAAGCAGCAATAAGAGTTGAAAAACTTTTGTTATCTGCGATCAAAAATTGGGAGACAAAAAATGAAGGTTCTCGCCCTGAAGAAAGCCAGTTATTTGTGAAAACAATAATGGTTGGCGGTGGTCGCCAATTAAAAAGGTTAAGACCGGCACCACAAGGACGTGGTTATAGGATTCGTAAGCGTTCGAATCACGTAACTTTGATAGTAGATAGTAAAAACGTTGAAACTCAAAACTAATTAGCAGAAATGGGACAAAAAGCACATCCAATAGGAAACAGGTTAGGAATCATCAAAGGTTGGGATTCTAACTGGTTCGGAGGCAACAACTATGCTGATAAATTAGTTGAGGACGATAAAATAAGAAAATATCTTGCTGCCCGTATTGCAAAAGGTGGCGTAGCAAAAGTGGTTATTGAGCGTACATTAAAGCGCATCACAGTTACTATCCACACAGCCCGTCCGGGTATTGTGATTGGTAAAGCTGGTCAGGAAGTTGACAAGATCAAAGAAGAGTTGAAAAAATTGACTAAAAAGGAAATTCAGATCAACATTTTTGAAATTAAACGCCCTGAATTAGATGCTCAATTGGTAGCTGAAGGCGTTGCAAAACAATTAGAGGCGAGAATCTCTTTCCGTAGAGCAATGAAATCAACGATCGCTTCAACCATGCGTATGGGTGCTGAAGGTATCAAAATCATGACCTCTGGTCGTTTAGGTGGTGCAGAGATGGCGCGTAGCGAACAGTATAAAGAAGGAAGAATTCCTTTGCATACTTTCCGTGCAGACATTGATTATGCATTGGCTGAAGCTTTAACTACTTATGGTAAAATAGGTGTTAAAGTATGGATCTGTAAAGGAGAAGTTTACGGTAAACGTGATTTATCTCCAAACATAGGTGCAACCAATAATGCTCCTGGTAAAGGTGGTAGACCTGAGGGAGCGTTTGGTGGTGGCAGAGAGAGAGATAGCCGTGCTGGTGGTGGCGACAGAAGAAACGACAAAGGTCGTGGCGGAAGAGCTCCAGGTCAAGGCGGTGCTCCTGGTCAGGGTAGAGATAACAGAGGCGGTAACACTCCTAACAGAGGACCCCGTAAATAATTAGTTAACAGATCGTTTTACGATAATATAAAATAAAATGTTACAGCCAAAAAGAACGAAGTTCAGAAAGATGCAAAAAGGCAGAATGAAAGGTTTAGCAACTCGTGGTGCTGAATTATCATTCGGGTCTTTCGGGATCAAATCTTTAGAGTCGACTTGGATTACCAGTCGTCAGATAGAGGCAGCCCGTATTGCGGTAACTCGTTTCATGAAACGTGAAGGCCAGGTTTGGATTAGAATATTTCCGGATAAACCGATTACTAAGAAACCAGCTGAAGTACGTATGGGTAAAGGTAAAGGTGCTCCAGAATATTGGGTAGCCGTTGTTAGACCCGGAAGAATTATTTTTGAAGCTGAAGGTGTGCCTTTGGAAGTTGCCAAAGAAGCAATGCGTTTAGCCTCTCAAAAATTACCAATACAAACAAAATTTGTGGTACGTAGAGATTACGTAGAAGCATAATAAGAGTTACTTATAATAAAAAATTAAAAGATGAAGAACTCAGAAATTACAGGGCTTTCACAAGAAGAACTAGTAGCCAGGATTGCAGGAGAAGCAGAAAACTTAGTTAAATTAAGATTTGCGCATACAATTTCGGCTATTGAGAATCCTACTCGTATTACTAAGGTAAGGAAGGATATTGCCCGATTAAATACTGAATTGACTAAGCGCAAAGCGGAGTCTGCAACTGAAACTAAATAACTTTAGAGTCGAAATGGAAAGACAATTAAGAAAAACAAGAACCGGGTTGGTGGTAAGCAACAAAATGGATAAGTCTGTTGTTGTGGCGGTAGAACGTAAAGTGAAACACCCGATCTATGGTAAGTTTGTTAAGAAAACTACCAAATTTATGGCTCATGACGAGAAAAACGATTGCGGTATTGGTGATACAGTACTGATCATGGAGACTCGTCCGCTGAGTAAGAACAAGAACTGGAGATTAGTGCAAATTTTAGAAAGGGCTAAATAACATGGTACAACAGGAATCGAGATTAAATGTAGCCGATAATAGCGGCGCAAAAGAAGTATTGGTTATCCGTGTGCTTGGTGGTACTGGAAAACGATATGCTTCTATTGGTGACAAGATCGTTGTTACCGTTAAAAGTGCATTGCCTTCTGGAAACATTAAGAAAGGAACAGTTTCTAAAGCAGTTGTTGTAAGAACAAAAAAAGAGATCAGACGTAAAGATGGTTCTTATATCCGTTTCGACGACAATGCAGCAGTGTTATTAAACGCACAAGATGAGCCACGTGGTACACGTATCTTTGGCCCGGTAGCAAGAGAACTGCGTGAGAAACAATTCATGAAAATTGTATCATTAGCACCGGAGGTATTATAAAATGAAAGAAAAAGTAACTACACAACCAAAAATTAAAATCCGTAAAGGAGATTTAGTAAAGGTGATTGCTGGCGATTCAAGAGGCCAACAAGGTAAAGTACAAACAGTTGTTATCGCTAAGAATAGGGTAATTATTGAAGGTGTTAACCTTGTATCAAAACATACGAAACCTAATGCTGCTACCCCAAACGGTGGTATCATTAAAAAAGAAGCTGCTCTTCATATTTCTAATGTACAGTTAGTTGATCCAAAAACTGGTGAGACTACCCGCGTTGGCAGAAAGCTAAACGCTGATGGGAAATTAGTTAGGGTTGCTAAAAAATCAGGAGAGGAGATCAAATAATGGCTTACGTACCAAGATTAAAGAGTAAATATAAAGAGGAAATTGTAATCGCACTTAAAGATAAGTTTGCTTACAAAAGCGTAATGCAGGTTCCTAAGTTAGTTAAGATTTCGATCAACCAAGGTGTTGGACGTTTTTCGGTAACTGACAAGAAAATCATTGACAGTTCAATTCTGGAAATGAGTACCATTGCAGGACAGCTGGCAGTTAGTGCGAAATCTAAGAAAGATATCTCGAACTTTAAATTACGTAAAGGTATGCCTGTTGGTGTACGTGTAACTTTACGCGATAACAACATGTTTGAATTTTTAGATCGTTTAATTTCCGTAGCTTTGCCACGTATCCGTGATTTCAAAGGTATCAATGATAAGGGGTTTGATGGAAAAGGTAACTACACATTAGGTGTTACAGAACAAATCATTTTTCCTGAGATTAACATCGATAAAATTAGTAAGATTTTAGGTATGGACATTACGTTTGTAACTACTGCTACCAATGATGTTGAAGCATTGGAACTTTTAAAACAATTCGGATTACCATTTAAAAATCAAAATACAACTCTATAATGGCAAAAGAAGGAGTAAAAGCTCGCGAAGTTAAGCGCCAAAAAATGGTAGCTAAGTACGCAGAAAAACGTGCAGAATTAAAAGCTGCAGGTGATTTTGAAGGACTAGATAAATTACCTAAAAATTCATCACCTGTTCGTTTGCACAACCGTTGTAAAATTACTGGTCGTCCTCGTGGTTATATGCGTACCTTTGGCATATCAAGGGTATTGTTCCGCGACATGGCTTTAGCAGGAAAAATTCCTGGAGTAACAAAGGCCAGCTGGTAAATTCGTATTTTACGTTAGAGTTGTACGCATAGCGTAGAACTTCTAACGTTATTACGTTCAAAATTAAATATTAACCGATGGAAGGTCGTCCCGAATGGTTCGGAAAGGAAACCACTATCACAATTTCATAAAATGAATACAGATCCAATAGCAGATTATCTTACAAGAGTAAGAAATGCCATTAAGGCAAATCACAGAATTGTGGAAATTCCTGCCTCAAATCTTAAAAAGGAAATTACGAAAGTACTTTTTGACAAAGGTTACATCGCTAACTACAAGTTTGAAGATACCAATACTCAAGGCATAATTAAAGTTGCATTGAAGTACAATCCGATAACAAAAATTCCTGCAATCCGTACTTTAACACGTATCAGTAAACCAGGTTTAAGACAGTATGCTGGTGTTGAGAATATGCCAAGAGTATTGAATGGTTTAGGTATCGCAATCTTATCTACCTCTAAAGGTGTAATGACCGATAAAGAGGCTGCCAAATTAAAAATTGGTGGTGAAGTTTTGTGTCACGTTTATTAATTAAAGGAGGATAACAAAATGTCAAGAGTAGGAAAAGCCCCGATTAGTATCCCCGCAGGAGTAGCAATTACGGTATCAAATGATAACTTAGTAACTGTTACTGGTCCAAAAGGAGAATTAACACAAGCAGTAGATACAGATATCACTGTAAAAGTTGAAGACAATGTATTAACTGTACAACGTCCGACAGAACAAAAAAGACACAAAGCATTACATGGTTTATACCGTGCTTTGATAAATAATATGGTTACTGGTGTAACAGAAGGTTATAAAATACAACAAGAATTAGTAGGTGTGGGTTACCGTGCTACTAACCAAGGTAATACCCTTGATCTTGTTTTAGGTTATTCTCACCATTATGTGTTCCAATTACCAGTTGAGATTAAAGTAACAACAACCTCTGAGAAAGGTCAAACGCCTAAAATCATTTTAGAAAGTATTGACAAACAATTAATCGGTCAGGTAGCTGCTAAAATACGTTCGTTACGTGCACCAGAGCCATATAAAGGTAAAGGTATCAAGTTTGTAGGCGAAGTATTAAGAAGAAAAGCAGGTAAATCAGCTTCTAAAAAATAATCATCATGGCAGGGAAAAAATTATCTCGTAGAGATCGTATAAAAAAAGGAATCAGAAAAAGACTTACCGGTTCTGAAAACCGTCCACGTTTATCAGTATTTAGAAGCAATAAAGGGATTTATGCTCAAATCATTAATGATGTAACTGGTATTACTATAGTTTCAGCTTCATCTTTATCAAAAGATTTTGCTGGTAACGGTAACAAATCTGAGCAATCTATTGCTGTAGGTAAATTGGTTGGTGAAAAAGCAATAGCTGCAGGTATCAAAGAGGTTGTTTTCGATAGAAATGGTTACCTATACCACGGACGTATTAAATCGTTGGCAGAAGGTGCACGCGAAGCTGGTCTAGTATTTTAATCTGAAAATAGAGAAGAATGTCAACTATCAATATAAAAAGAGTTAAGACTAGCGAGATCGAATTAAAAGATCGTTTAGTTAGCATACAACGTGTTGCCAAAGTAACCAAAGGTGGACGTACTTTCAGCTTTTCCGCTATCGTAGTGGTTGGAGATGAAAATGGAGTAGTAGGTTATGGATTAGGTAAAGCGAAAGAGGTAACAGAAGCCATTGCTAAAGGTATCGATGATGCTAAAAAGAATTTGGTGAAAATTCCTCTATTACACGGTACTGTTCCTCATGAGCAAATCGGTAAATTCTCAGGCGGTTTTGTATTAATCAAACCAGCTGCAGTAGGTACTGGGGTAATTGCCGGTGGTGCAATGCGTGCCGTATTAGAAAGTGCTGGAGTACATAACGTATTAGCAAAATCAAAAGGTTCTTCTAACCCGCACAACGTGGTAAAAGCAACAGTTGATGCATTGACTAAAATGCGTGATGCTTATACAGTAGCTCAACACCGTGGTGTAGATTTAAATAAAGTTTTTAACGGATAATATTATGGCGAAGATCAAAATAACCCAAATTAAAAGCATCATCGACAGAAGCGAACGCCAAAAACGGACGATGCAAGCTTTAGGTTTAACAAAATTAAACAAAAGTGTAGAAGTTGAAGCTACGGGTGCTATTATAGGTATGGTTAGAAAAGTTAATCATCTAATAGCTTTAGAGAATATTTAATAATAAAGGTTGTTTAATTGTATATATTTACATTAACAACCTTTATATATGTTTAACCGTTGCCCTGATTAGTGAAAGCGAAGGGCAGCACAAGAAGTTTCAAAATGAACTTAAGTAATTTAAAACCTGCAGCAGGTTCTACAAAAAATGTTAAAAGAATTGGTCGTGGTACTGGTTCTGGCCGTGGTGGTACTTCCACACGTGGTCATAAAGGTGCTGGATCTCGTTCAGGACATAAAACCAAAATAGGTTTTGAAGGTGGTCAAATGCCTTTACAACGTCGTGTACCTAAAGTAGGTTTCAAGCCAATTAACCGTGTAGAATATGTAGGCGTTAATTTAGACGTTTTACAAGGCTTAGCAGAAAGATTCAACTTAACTAGCATTGATTTTGCTACCCTGCAAGCGCATGGTTTAGCATCTAAAAATGACCTAGTAAAAGTTTTAGGCCGCGGCGAAGTAAAATCTAAAATAGAAGTTAAAGCACATGCTTTTTCTGCTACTGCACAAAAAGCTATTGAGGCTGTTGGAGGCTCAATCGAAAAATTGTAATTAATGAAGAAGCTGTTTACTACTTTAAGTAATATTTGGAAAATTCAAGAATTGAGAGAGCGTATTGTTTTTACGCTTATCATTCTTTTGGTTTATAGATTTGTTTCTCACGTGGTTCTTCCAGGTGTTGATGCAACTGCTCTAGGCGATAATGAAAAATCAGGTCTTTTAGGTCTATTGGATATGTTTGCCGGCGGATCTTTCTCTCGGGTCTCAATCTTAGCCTTGGGTGTTATGCCTTATATTTCTGCGTCTATTGTAGTTCAGTTACTTGGTATTGCGGTACCGACTTTCCAGAAAATGCAAAAAGAAGGAGAGAGTGGCCGTAATAAACTCAACCAAATTACGAGGTATTTAACTGTAGCCATTACTGCTGTACAAGCAATTGGTTATGTTAAAACCCAGGTTCCGCCAGAAGCCATCATGATTAACCATACTTTATTCTTTGTGGTTTCTACATTTGTGCTCTCAGCTGGTACGCTATTCGTAATGTGGTTAGGAGAGAAAATAACAGATAAAGGTATTGGAAATGGTATTTCACTGATCATCATGGTTGGTATTATTGCCCGGTTACCTATTGCTTTACAACAAGAAATCAGTTCTAGGTTTGTTGGCGATGGTGGACTAATTGCTTTGGTACTTGAAATTGTTGCTCTATTTGGTGTGGTTATTTTTACCATTTTAATTGTGCAGGGGATACGTAAAGTGCCTGTTCAATATGCAAAACGTATTGTTGGTAACAGACAATTCGGTGGTGTAAGACAATACATTCCTTTGAAAGTAAATGCTGCAGGTGTAATGCCTATTATCTTTGCTCAGGCTTTGATGTTCATTCCTGCAACATTAACAGGTTTCTTTCCTAATCTTCAAAATACCTGGTTGATCCAGTTCAGTGATTATACTTCATTGGCTTATAGCTTAACATTTGCTTTTTTAATTATTGCATTTACATTTTTCTATACAGCTATCACAGTTAATCCTACACAAATGTCTGATGATATGAAGAAAAATGGTGGTTTTATTCCTGGTGTTAAACCTGGTTTGGCTACATCATCATTTATCGATGACGTGATTTCCAAGATCACCTTCCCAGGTGCAATTGCTTTGGCCGTTATCGCTATCTTACCCTCTATTGCTGTGAAATTTGGAATTCAATCTGAATTTGCACACTTCTATGGAGGTACTTCTTTATTGATCTTAGTTGGTGTAGTACTAGATACTTTGCAGCAAATTGAAAGTTATTTGTTAATGCGTCATTATGATGGTTTAATGAAGACTGGCAGAGTTACTGGTCGTACGGGAATTCCTGCGGCTAATAGTAGTAGCAACGCTGTTATTTAATTTTAAGAATGTCGAAGATTTATTATAAGTCTGCAGAAGAAATCGAATTAATTAGAGCGAGTGGTGTTATTTTGTCAGGAGCTTTGGCTGAAATTGCTTCAGTTATTGGTCCGGGTATAACTACCATGAGTTTAAACAAATTGGGTGAAACCTTTATAAGAGATAATGGGGGCGTGCCTGCATTTTTGAACTATAATGGTTTCCCTTATGCATTATGTATATCGCCTAATGAACAAATTGTTCATGGCTTTCCAAGCGATTATGTGATTCAAGAGGGGGACTTGATTTCTGTAGACTGTGGAGTCATTAAGGATAATTATTTTAGTGACTCTGCTTATACCTTCGCTATTGGCGAGATTGATGTGGAGCGGCAGAAGCTAATAGACATTACTAAAAGGTGTTTGGAGCTGGGTGTTGAGAAAGCAGTAGTTGGATCCCGAATTGGGGATGTAGGTTATGCCATTCAGAAACTTGCAGAAGATAATGGCTTTGGTGTAGTGAGAGAACTTGTAGGTCATGGTGTAGGTGTCCAGCTTCATGAGAAACCAGAAGTGCCCAACTACGGTAAGCGTGGCAGTGGAATTAAACTGGAGGATGGAATGGTGCTTGCTATTGAGCCTATGATTAATGCTGGAAGTGCTGGTGTGAAATTTTGGTCAGACGGTTGGACCGTGACTACTAAAGATAACCGGGCTTCGGCACATTATGAACATATGGTAGCTGTCAAAAGGGGGAAAGCAGACGTTTTATCATCGTTTTTGCCTATTGAAGAAGTATTAAAGAAAAAAAGAGAATAGTTAATTATTTTTCTTTAATTTTGCAACCCTGTTTAGTAGCAGCTAATTCAGTAAAAATCAATATTATATGGCTAAACAAGCCTCAATTGAACAAGACGGTGTAATAAGAGAAGCGTTATCAAATGCAATGTTCCGGGTAGAACTGGAGAATGGTCATGAGATAATTGCACATATTTCTGGAAAAATGAGGATGCACTACATCAAAATTCTTCCTGGAGATAAAGTTAAATTAGAGATGTCGCCTTATGATTTATCAAAGGGCAGGATTACTTATAGATATAAATAAAATGAAAGTTAGGTCATCAATTAAAAAACGTAGCGTTGATTGCAAGGTTATTCGTCGTAAGGGTAAACTTTATGTAATAAACAAGAAAAACCCGAAATACAAACAGCGTCAGGGATAAGAAATTATTGAAGTATGATTAGATTGAATGTTCGGGTTATTCAATCTGTCGTTTAATCAAATAATCAACATTAGTATAAAATATGGCAAGGATATCAGGTATTGATTTACCAAGAAACAAAAGAGGCGAAATAGGATTAACTTACATCTTTGGTGTAGGCAGATCTACTGCACAACGTATATTAACGGAGGCAGGTATCGATTTAAACAAAAAAGTACAAGATTGGTCAGATGACGAGTTGTCTGTTATACGTACTATTATCAACGACAAGGTTAAAGTAGAAGGTGCTTTAAGATCTGAAGTTCAGTTGAACATTAAGCGTTTAATGGATATCGGCTGTTACCGCGGTTTGCGTCACAGAAAAGGATTGCCGGTGCGTGGTCAACGTACTAAGAACAATTCTCGTACTCGTAAAGGCAAGAGAAAAACAGTTGCTAACAAGAAAAAAGCTACTAAATAGTAATTAGTATCGAAGTATAATTATGGCTAAAAGTAAAAAAGTAACCAAAAAGCGTATTGTTATAGTAGAGTCTGTTGGACAGGCACACATCAATGCTACTTTTAATAATATCATTGTTACCTTAACAAATAACAACGGTCAAACTATTTCATGGTCTTCAGCAGGTAAAATGGGATTCAAGGGTTCAAAAAAGAACACTCCTTATGCTGCAGGTCAAGCTGCATCTGATTGCGGTAAAGTAGCTTTTGACTTAGGTCTGCGTAAAGTGGAAGTGTTTGTAAAAGGTCCGGGTTCAGGCCGCGAATCTGCAATTAGAACATTGCAGGTTGCTGGTATTGAAGTAACCTCTATCAAAGATATTACCCCACTACCTCACAACGGTTGTCGCCCACCGAAAAAGAGAAGAGTTTAATTTATTAATTTTTAAAGCTAAGAGTCTGCAGCTTAAGGTTGTATGATACTTTAAAACAAAAAGAAATGGCAAGATATACAGGACCAAAATCCAAAATCGCGCGTAAATTCAGAGAGCCAATATTTGGCCCTGACAAGGTATTAGATAGAAAAAATTATCCTCCTGGCCAGCATGGTGCCTCAAAAAGAAGAGGTAAACAATCTGAGTACGCAGTACAGTTAATGGAAAAACAGAAAGTTAAATATACTTATGGTGTATTGGAACGCCAATTCCGTAACTTGTTTACTAAAGCGTCAGCTCGTCAAGGTATTACAGGTGATAATCTATTGCAATTATTAGAAGCCCGTTTAGATAATACAGTATATAGATTGGGTATTGCAACTACACGTTCAGCTGCTCGTCAGTTAGTTAGCCATAAACACGTTACAGTGAATGGTGAAGTGGTAAATATTCCTTCTTATCAATTAAAAGCTGGAGATGTTATTGCAGTTCGGGAGAAATCAAAAACTCTTGAATCAATTACTAACTCTGTTGCAGGTAGAACAATCAATAAATTTAATTGGTTAGATTGGAACGCAAACGAACTTACTGGTAAGTTCTTGGCTTATCCAAACCGTGACGAGATTCCAGAAAATATTAAAGAAAACCTTATAATAGAGTTATACTCTAAGTAATCTAATATGATTAGCTGCCTTTATAGGCAGTTAATCTTTTTGCGTTACAAAAAATTAATAACGATCTAAAAACATTATAAATGGCAATTTTAGCATTTCAGAAACCCGATAAGGTCATCATGCAGAAATCAACAGATTTCGATGGTACATTTGAATTTCGTCCTTTAGAGCCCGGTTTCGGTGTAACAATTGGTAATGCCTTAAGAAGAATTTTACTTTCTTCGCTTGAAGGTTTTGCCATCACTAGTATTCGTTTTTCTGGCGTATCTCATGAGTTTTCTACCATGAAAGGTGTAGTGGAAGACTTAACTGAAATCATTCTTAATTTAAAACAAGTTCGTTTTAAAAAGGTTGGTGATGTAGGTGATTCTGAAAAGATTTTCATAATCATAAATGGACAAGATCAATTTAAAGCTGGAGATATTACTAAATTCTCAACTAACTTTGAAGTTCTAAACCCTGATTTAGTTGTCTGTAACATGGATAAAGCTGTTACTTTGGAGGTTGAATTAACAATCAATAAAGGACGCGGTTATGTTCCTGCAGAAGAAAATAAAGTTAATGATGCCTTGGTTGGTGTGATAGCTATCGATTCGATCTATACGCCAATGAAAAATGTAAAATACACAATTGAAAATTATCGTGTTGAACAAAAGACAGATTACGAAAAGTTAATTTTAGATATTTCAACTGATGGATCAATTCATCCTGAAGAAGCATTAAAAGAAGCTGCAAAGATTCTTATTCAGCACTTTATGTTGTTTTCTGATGAGAATCTTGTATTAGAGTCTCATGCAAAAGAAGAAACTAAAGAAGTTGATGAAGAAATTCTGCACATGCGTAAGATCCTTAAAACTGAATTAGTTGATCTAGATCTTTCAGTTCGCGCTTTGAACTGTCTTAAAGCAGCTGATATACGTACACTTGCTGATCTTGTTTCTTACGATGTGGCTGATATGTTGAAATTCAGAAACTTTGGTAAAAAATCTTTGACTGAAATTCAGGAACTGGTTAAATCTAAAAGCTTGTCTTTTGGTATGAACCTTTCTAAATTCAAGTTAGACGAAGAATAATACAACAAATTATATATTGTTAATCGTGTGTAATTCCCTCAGATTAATTTCAAAGAGACGGTACACACCGAATAAATTTAAAAATGAGACACGGTAAAAAAGGAAACCACTTAGGAAGAACAGATTCACATCGTAGAGCGATGTTAGCTAACATGGCTTCATCACTTATTAAACACAAAAGAATCTCAACTACATTGGCTAAAGCTAAAGCTTTGCGTATGTATGTTGAACCTTTGTTGACTAAATCTAAAACTGATACAACACACTCTCGTCGAATTGTTTTTAGTTATTTGCAGGATAAAGACACCGTTACAGAATTATTCCGTGATGTTGCTGCTAAAATAGCTAACCGTCCGGGTGGTTATACCAGAATTATTAAATTAAACAATCGTTTAGGTGATAATGCTGAGATGGCATTGATCGAATTGGTTGATTATAATGAGGTTTATGGTAAAGAAGTTGATGCTGCTGAAAAGAAAACTACACGTCGTGGTAGAAGTAAAGTAAAGAAAGCTGATGCTCCTGTTGCTGCTGCCGAAGTTGAAAAAGAAGAAGTTGAAAAAGAAGAAGTTGCTGAAAAAGCACCTGAGTCTGAAACTCCTGATGTAAAAGAAGAAACTAAAGAAGCTTAATACTTCTTTTTAATTGCTTAAAGGGCCTCTTTTTTTTATTCGAGGTCAGTGAAAAAGTATTTTACAATAAGAGAAAAAAAAAGGAGTAGAAAATCAATTTTTCTACTCCTTTTTCGTTATCTTAAAGTTAATTTAGAACTGCTTTTAGTGGTTAGCTCTACAACAAAAAGTCCAATCAAGTGCGTTTTCCGGCTTACATGACCGGATCTTTTTCAAAGAGGATCATCTTCGCAAGATCTGCGAACTCATAGATTTCAATTTTATTTACTAAGCACTTGTAGACAAATATTGTTCTAATAGTAGTATTTTCCTACCTTCTAATTGCCTATTTTTGATGTTTCCTAATTTATTTTTTTGTTTAAAAATCTAATTCCATCATGAATAAGTCTACTACAATTGAACAATTTAAAGCGGGTATATTTGATTCCATTTCTAATGGTTGTTTTATAAAAGTTTCCCTTAGTAATTATAATGGGGTTGAATTAGACTTGAAAAATATTTATGTCCGGATCGTTAATATTAAAAGAGCCGATTTGTTGTCCTTTACTTTTAGGTATAAAACAAAGGATATTGTTAAAAACTTAGGAATAATTGATGGCCTTGATTTAATTGTCGATCATATAAATAATGGTTTTGGTGTGGCTACCTTGTTTAGTACTGAAATGGACTTTATTTTAGAAATTAAAGATTTAGCTAAAAGTGTATTAAGAAAAAATCCTCCTTCCCTTAACACACAAAGTGCTACTTCGCATAATAAAGAAAAAAAGCGGTTGCTTATTGCTTCTCATGAAAAAAAATATTTATTCGAGCTTGGGATTACTGATGTAAATGGTACGGTCTTTAAAAATGCTCAGGAAAAATTTAAACAGATTAATCAATTTATTGAATTATTGAGCCCAATGCTCAACCAATTGAAAAGTGAGCAAGTCCAGCATGTAGCTGATATGGGGTCTGGCAAAGGTTACTTGACTTTTGCTTTGTACGATTATATGCACCAGGTTATGAATTGGGATACTAAGGTGATGGGCGTGGAATACCGTAAAGACTTGGTTGACCTCTGTAATGGTATTGCTATAAATTCTGGTTTCAATGATTTGAACTTTGTGCAAGGTACAATACAGAGTTTTGAAGCAGTGGGAATTGATCTTCTAATTGCGCTTCACGCCTGCGATACTGCGACAGATGATGCCATCTATAAAGGTATTGTGGCAGGTGCAAAGTTAATTGTAGTGGCACCTTGTTGTCACAAACAAATTAGAAAGGAAATTGTGCATGGTAAAGCCAATAATGAGTTAGATTTTCTATTGAAGCATGGTGTTTTTATGGAACGCCAGGCGGAAATGGTTACTGATGGAATTCGAACTTTAATATTGGAGTATTTTGGCTACAAAACCAAAATTATGGAATTCAAGGCAGACGTTCATACTCCAAAAAATGTATTAATTGTTGGCATTAAAAATAAGCATAATGTTGTCGACAAAGCGAATATTATGAAAAAGATTAATGCTTCAAAGGCTTACTTTGGAATAGGTTTTCATCATCTGGAGAGGCTTTTTGGTTTAAATAGTTAGTGTCTGTCAACCTGTCATATATAAAAAGCATTAATATTTCTATTTTAGCTGATTGGCTCGTAAAGTTATGTCATTTACCTGCCAAACGTTATTTGGCACAAGCATTGTTTAACTCGATGTATCGAATAAAATATACATTAAAAGATTTAATAAAATGGGAAAAATAATTGGTATAGACTTAGGAACAACAAATTCTTGCGTGTCCGTAATGGAAGGTAACGAACCTGTAGTTATAGCCAACAGTGAAGGTAAACGTACAACGCCATCTATTGTTGCATTCGCAGAAAATGGTGAACGTAAAGTAGGTGAGCCGGCTAAACGTCAGGCAATCACCAACCCTACAAAGACGATTTATTCAATTAAACGCTTTATGGGAAGCAGTTTTGCAGAAGTTGCAAAAGAAGTTGGACGTGTACCGTATAAAGTTGTTAAGGGTGATAATAATACACCTCGAGTTGAAATTGACGACCGTAAATATACTCCACAAGAGATTTCTGCAATGATCTTGCAGAAAATGAAAAAAACTGCTGAAGACTTTTTGGGTCATGAAGTTACTGAAGCTGTTATTACTGTTCCTGCTTACTTTAATGATGCTCAGCGTCAAGCAACAAAAGAAGCTGGTGAGATCGCTGGCTTAACCGTAAAACGTATCATTAATGAGCCTACTGCTGCTGCATTGGCTTATGGACTAGACAAAGCTCACAAGGATATGAAAATCGTTGTGTTTGATTGTGGTGGTGGTACACATGATGTTTCGGTTTTAGAATTAGGAGACGGTGTTTTTGAAGTTAAATCTACTGACGGTGATACACACTTAGGTGGTGATGACTTTGACCATATTATTATTGAATGGTTAGCCGAAGAATTTAAAACAGAAAATGGCATGGACTTAAATAAAGATCCAATGGCATTGCAACGTTTAAAAGAAGCTGCAGAAAAAGCTAAAATTGAATTATCAAGCACTACATCTACAGAAATTAACCTTCCTTATATAACTGCTGATGCAACTGGACCTAAACACTTAGTTAGAACGCTTAGTCGTGCTAAATTTGAGCAATTAGCTAGTGATTTAATCAAGCGTACTATTGACCCATGTAGATCTGCCTTGAAAAATGCAAATTTAAAAACCACTGATATTGATGAAATCATTTTAGTAGGTGGTTCAACTCGTATGCCTGCAATTCAGGAAGCAGTAAAAGCATTCTTTGGTAAAGAACCATCTAAAGGAGTAAATCCTGATGAGGTTGTTGCTATTGGTGCAGCTATTCAAGGTGGTGTATTAACTGGTGAAGTTAAAGATGTATTGTTATTAGATGTTACTCCTTTATCTCTTGGTATCGAAACTATGGGTGGTGTAATGACTAAATTAATTGAATCTAATACTACAATTCCTTCTAAAAAAGCGGAAACTTTCTCTACAGCTGCTGATAGCCAGCCTTCAGTAGAAATCCATATTTTACAGGGTGAGCGTCCTATGGCAGCTCAAAACCGTACAATTGGTCGTTTTATTTTAGATGGTATTCCACCAGCTCCACGTGGTGTTCCACAGGTTGAAGTTGCTTTTGATATTGATGCAAATGGTATTTTACACGTAAGTGCAAAAGATAAAGCTACTGGTAAAGAGCAAAAAATCCGTATTGAAGCTTCATCTGGTTTAACTGAAGAAGAAATCAAAAAAATGAAAGAAGAAGCAGAACAAAATGCTGAATCTGACAGAATTCAAAAGGAAGAAGCCGATAAAATCAATAGTGCTGATGCTTTAATCTTCTCTACAGAGAAGCAATTAAAAGAGTTTGGTGAAAAGATTTCTGCAGATAAAAAAGCGCCTATCGAAAGCGGTTTGAAAAAACTGAAAGATGCGCATGCTACTAGAAATTTTGCTGATATTGATGCAGCTCAGGCTGAACTTCAAGCAGCATGGAACGAAGCTTCTGAAGAAATGTATAAAGCAGGTCAAGAAGGTGGTGCACAACCTAATGCTGGTCAACCTACAGGTGAACAACCTTCAAATGGTGGTGATAATGTAACTGATGTTGACTTTGAAGAAGTAAAAGACGACAAAAAATAAGTAATTGTCGATAAACTAAAAAAGAGCCTTGAAATTTTTCAGGGCTCTTTTTTTATGACTGTTTAATTTTTTATTAGTTCCACAAATTATCAGGATAAATACCGTCCTTGATCAATTGGTCTATACTAGCCTGAACAATTGGTTTATCCTCTTTATAAGTTACGCCAAACCATTTGCTGTCTGTAGGTATTACTTTGAAATCTGCAGTACTGCTTTTAACCAGATTTTCAGCTACAAGTGGGATAAAAAATTCAGATTTAGGGTTGTCTTTATTTTCTAATGCGAATTTGCAGAAAAGGTCTTCTGTAGTTTTGAAAACTTCAGGTGTAAAACCCCAAAAATTCATTGATACCCTGGTATCTACCGCTAATGGGTGTTTCGTATCATTTTCTTCGTAAACAATATGATCTCCATCTTTAAATACTTTTGTGCGTTCCACAATCTCTTCTAAATTTCCTGAGCCGTCTACTTTGCAAACCCCACGTGACACAGATCCATATTCCGATAAAGTTTTTCCAATTTCATAGCCAATCATGGAGTAATTACTTCCATTAACTTCCTCATTTAAGAAGTGCACCATTTTTTGGTAAGCATCAAAACCATAAAAATCATCCGCGTTGATCACACAAAAGGGTTCTTTAATGGTGTTTCTAGCAGCAAGAATTGCATGCGCAGTACCCCATGGTTTTGCTCTTTCTATTTCCTCTTCAATTCCGAATTGTTTTAAATCAAAGTTTTGAAATACATAATCTGTTTCAATTTTGCCATTCAATTTAGGTTCAAAAATGGCTTTAAAGTTTTCTACAAACTCTTCTTTAATGATAAATACTACTTTTCCAAAGCCTGCTTTAATAGCATCATATATTGAATAGTCAATAATAGTTTCTTCATTAGGGCCAAAGCCATCTATTTGTTTCATGCTGCCATAGCGACTTGCCATGCCTGCTGCTAATATTAGTAACGTTGGTTTCATTTAAATACAATAATTATAAGTTATATGGTTTGTAAAAGTAAATACTTTTTTATGATATAAGTATTTATTTTTCTTTAATATGGTTATTAAGCTTAAAATCCAAACAAACCTGTGTTAGTTCTGCTAACGTGTTTTTTTACCTGTAAGCATTCCGAACAATCCACGTACAATTTCTTTGCCAATCTGCTTGGTAATGGTGGCACTCATCACTTTATCTACGGTTGTTTTCTGGGTTCTCTTCGGTGATCACATAGTTTCTATTGGTAATTCACTCTGTTCTGCTAGTTTTTCGTTAATCCTTTTCGGTAAAATCTCATAAGCGCTTTCCGGATCAACTGCTATAGCATATTTTGCTTTTATGAGGCTTGACTCCACCAGTTTCTCGAAATCAGCATTGTTTAAGGAGCCCATAACTGCTTTAGGTGGGGCGAGCATGGTGCTTGTCCGGTTGCTAAGGAAGTTAAGACCTTATCAATTTCATGAAATACAGAATTGGGATAAGTCTTCACTGTTTTCTTTAAAGCATCGGCATCATTCAGTGTAAAAACCTTTATGACATGCTTTTTCTAATATAATAAAAGAAGTGCAGAAAATATAAAAAGAAAAGCGCGTATGGTCATCCCATACGCGCTTGAAAAGAACTCTTTATTTTTACTATTTGAAATAAGAGAAGTCGTGATCTTTCTCAATATTTAATAAGGAATGATAGATCAGACTGATTACATTATCCACATCTTCTTTATGCGTCATTTCTACCGTGGTATGCATATACCGTAATGGTAAAGAAATCAATGCAGAAGGTACACCACCGTTAGAATAGGCAAAAGCATCTGTATCTGTACCTGTAGAGCGGGAGGAAGCCTGGCGCTGGAAAGGAATGTTATTTTCTTTTGCAGTTTCAATTAAAAGCTTATTTAAATTAGTTTGTACAGCAGGAGCATATGAAACCACCGGTCCTTTACCACAAGCCAGGTCACCTTGAGTAATTTTGCTGATCATAGGGGTTGAGGTATCATGGGTAACATCAGTAATAATGGCCACGTTAGGTTTAATGCGGTGAGCAATCATTTCTGCACCTCGAAGCCCAATTTCTTCCTGAACCGAGTTAACTATATATAGACCAAAAGGAAGTACTTTTTTATTTTCTTTCAATAACCTTGCCACCTCAGCAATCATGAAACCACCTACACGATTATCTAAAGCACGACCAACATAATAGCGGTCATTCAACACCATAAATTCATCTTCATAAGTAATTACACAACCTACATGTATCCCTAAATTTTCAACTTCTTCTTTCGTGGTACACCCACAATCTAAAAAGATATTCTTTATTGCAGGTGCTTCTTCTTTCTCACCATTACGGGTATGAATTGCTGGCCAGCCGAAAACGGCTTTAACCATCCCGCTTTCTGTATGAATATTAACTCTTTTGGAAGGAGCGATTTGGTGATCAGAACCACCATTACGGATTACATAAATTAACCCTTCTGGTGTAATGTAATTCACGAACCAGGAAATCTCATCAGCATGTGCTTCAATAACTACTTTAAATTCTGCCGTAGGATTAATTACCCCGACGGCAGTGCCGTAATTATCAATAAAGCTTTCATCGATATAAGGTTTAAGGTAGTCTAGCCATAATTTCTGACCAGGGTATTCGAATCCCGTAGGGGAAGGGTTATTAATATAAGCTTCTAAAAACTGTAGGGAATTCGCATTGACTACAGATACGTGTGCTTGTTTATCGTCTTTCTTTTTAGTCATTTGATTTTTATTTATAGACAAATATATAAAGATTAAAGTTCTAACTCCATAATGACAAAGTCATACCCATTTTCAAAAAAGGTTTTGTTTGTTTCCTGGAAACCGAATTTCGCATAAAATCCTGATGCATTTACACGGGCATTACACCATAATTTTTTAGCACCAGTATCTTTGATATAGCTGATGATATGAGCTAAAAGCAATCGGCCGAAACCCTTGCCCTGAGCCTCAGGGAGGGCGGCAAATTTTCTGAACTGACAAGTATCACCTTGTTCAAAAAGAGAAACTACAGCGCTGAGCTGGTCATTTGCATATAATCCAAAGTGAATGCCGTCATCGTCATTCTTCAGCTTTACCGAATCATAAGGCATATCAGGATACATGGCTTCGTGTCTAATTCTCCAGGTCAGTGCCGGATGAATTTGTTCTATTTGGATGTTTGCCATATTAAGCTTTGAATTTTTTACTATAAAACCTATAGATACAAATATTTAAAATGATAACAGTAGCAGCCCCTAAACAATAAAGAGGCCATTGACCTTTGTCCCACAGCCATAAACCCAGCGCAGAGCCTGCGGAAGCACCTACAAAGCTTACCGACATAAAGATCGTATTTAAGCGGTTGCGTGCTGCAGGTATTAAAGCGTAAATTCTGGTTTGGTTGGTTACGTGGATGGCCTGCTGACCGATATCAATTAATATTATTCCTGCAATAAACAAGTAGAGCTGTGTGCCGGTGAAGTAAAAAGCCGCAATGCTGATAATTTGCAATATTAAACCATAAATGATGTTTTTACGGGGATCCTTGCCATCACTTAATTTACCAACCATAGGAGCAGCAAGGGCACCTGCAGCGCCAGCGATTCCAAACAGTCCGATTTGTAAGGACTGGAAATTAAAAGGCGGGTTGGCCAGAAAGAGCACCATGGTTGTCCAAAAAGAACTCAATATAGCGAAGGCGAGGAAATTAATAAGAGAAGCTTCTCTGAGTACAGGCTGTGATTTAATATAGCCAAACATGGTTGACATCAATTTCCGGTAAGTACCAGAAAAAGTCGGCAAGCTTTTAGGGAAGCGTTTGAACATTAAAAACAACAGTAGAAAGCAAAGGCCTGCAGCAATAAAGAACATAGCCCTCCAGCCCAGGTAATAGCCTACCGTTCCGCTTATAGCCCTCGAGCCCAAAATACCCACTAATAAGCCACTCATAATGATGCCGATGGTGTGCCCCCTGTTTTCGTCCGTACTCAAGTTAGCTGCCATAGGCAAAATAAGTTGAGGCACAATAGAGCTGGCTCCAATGAGTACGCTGGCAATTTGCAACACAAAAAAAGAATGCGAAAAACCTGCCAGCAACAAAGACAGTACGGCAATGCCGGTGATGATTAAAATCTGTTTTTTGCGTTCAAACATATCCCCCAAAGGCACCAGCAAAAATAAACCAATCGCATAACCTGCCTGGGTGAGGTAGGTCATTCGGCCAGCATAGCTTTCTGTCAAATTAAATTCTTTAGCGATCAGGATGATTAAAGGCTGACAATAATAGATGTTTGCTACAATTAAGCCGGTGCAAAATGACATTAGCAGCACATCACTACGATTCAATTTCATTTTATAAAGGGATGTTTCCGTGCTTTTTACGTGGATTTTTAACTGCTTTATTTTCCAGCATTTTAAAAGCTTTAATCAATTTTATCCTGGTATGCGCAGGTACTATCACTTCATCTACAAAGCCACGCTCCGCAGCACGATAAGGGTTAGCGAAAATTTCTGAATAGAGCTTTTCTTTTTCCAGCCATTTTTCTTCAGGATTTTCAGCCGCATTGATTTCTCTTTTAAAGATGATTTCAGCAGCACCTTTAGCACCCATTACCGCAATCTCAGCTGTAGGCCAGGCAAAGTTTAAATCAGCACCAATGTGTTTAGAATTCATTACATCGTAAGCACCACCATAAGCTTTTCGGGTAATTACGGTAATTCGGGGCACGGTAGCTTCACTAAAAGCATAAAGCAATTTCGCCCCGTTGGCAATTATGCCATTCCATTCCTGGTCTGTTCCAGGCAAAAATCCAGGCACATCTTCAAAAACCAAAAGCGGAATGTTAAAGCAGTCGCAGAAACGAACAAAACGTGCCGCTTTTACTGAAGCATGGTTATCTAAAACACCGGCTGAGTAAGCAGGCTGATTGGCAACAATGCCAATACTTCGGCCAGCTAAACGGGCAAAGCCAACAACCATATTTTCTGCATAATCTTTGTGAACCTCCAGAAAGCTATCGCCATCTGCCACTTCGGTAATCACCGAGCGGATATCGTAAGGTTGATTCGCATTTTGTGGCATTACACTATTCAATGCTGGCCTTCCTTCTTCTCCAATCGTATAGGGTAAGTTTGCAGCAAGCTCCTCACAATTCTGTGGCATGTAGCTCAACAGTTTTTTTATGTGGTTGATGGCATCTATTTCATTTGGACAAGCGAAATGTGTGACACCAGATTTGGTGGCATGGGTATTGGCGCCACCAAGTTCTTCAGAAGTAACTATTTCATGTGTTACCGTTTTAACCACATTGGGTCCGGTTACAAACATGTAAGAAGTGTTTTCCACCATTAAAATAAAATCGGTGATAGCAGGCGAATAAACTGCACCACCAGCACAAGGGCCCATGATGGCAGAAAGCTGGGGTATTACTCCTGATGCCTGTACGTTCTTATAGAAAATATCTGCATAACCGCCTAATGATACTACACCCTCTTGAATTCTTGCACCACCGCTATCGTTAAGGCCAATTACAGGTGCCCCATTCTTCATGGCCATGTCCATGATTTTGCAGATTTTCTCGGCATGGGTTTCAGAAAGTGAGCCACCAAAAATGGTAAAATCCTGTGAAAAAACGTAAACCAAACGGCCATTGATGTTGCCATATCCTGTCACAACACCATCACCAGCATAGCGTTCCTTTTCCATCCCAAAATCGGTACTTCTGTGGGTCACAAGCATGCCAATTTCCTCAAAAGAACCTTCATCCATAAGAAAATGAAGGCGTTCACGGGCGGTCAACTTTCCTTTCTTATGCTGACCAGCAATACGTATTTCCCCACCACCGGCATGGGCTTGTTCTATTTTATTCTGAAGTAAAGCTATTTTATCCTGCATCTTAATGTTGTCGATTTTTATAAAAGTAATTATTTACCACCGATATTGCAGTCTTGCCGTAAAGACATCATCTTTAATATCTGACTTGTAATCGGGTAAGTTAGTTCCACTGTTTACCACATGTTCATTGTATAAAGTAAATTTAACCCTGGTCGTTGGCACATAGCTTATTCCATAACCCAGTGTACTAAATTTTATATCCCCGGCAGAGGTATTGTTATCTGGGCCAATCCCATTTTCCTTTATATGTATGTTAGGGTCGTAGGAGTCATAGGCCAAAAGCGCCGTAAATTTAGAATCTGCTATTTGTTGCGTTAGCCATATATAATAACCAGAAAAGGAGCGAAGGTACAAGTCTGTTGCAGGTTGGGCAGAAAAACTCTGACTGGCAACTGGACCTCTGATATTTGCAGAAGAGGCCACTCCCGGTTGTTTTCCTCCAACATATTCCGCTTTAAAAATGGTGTTTCCAAAAGTATTGTCGTATTCCAGCTGCAAGTTTGCGCCAAAATATTCCCTTTTAGCATTCCAGCCTACATTTGCTGTGTTGTTGTTAATTGTAAAGCCGTTTCCATTATCAGTATAATAGCTTTCTGTATTGTTGCGTACAGTACCACTGTATATGGAGCCACCAAAGCCCATTTTTAGCTTATTATTTGCCAGGCTATCAAATTTGAAACCCAGGTTACCAATTAAATCCTTCCGGGAGTCATAATCTCTTGCCGAGTAACCACTACCATTTACAACAGCAAGTTCAGCAGTGATAAACTTATATTTATTTGATGGGTTGTAGCCGAGCATTGCGCCAATATCCCTTTCTCTGGGCATAATGGTTTGAAAAACACGAGCACGTTCCGGAAAATCACGGAAACCTGAAGAGTAAATAATGGAATGCCCAAAAGGACGGTTAAAGACACCAGCAGTAAATAGGAGTGCTTTTGAATCAGGCTGGTATAATTGTATAAAGGCATCCATCAATTGTACACCATTTTGTGTTGCATCAATCTGGAAAACGATGCTGGAATATTTATCCACCCTGTCTATCTTTAATCGACCTCTCCTTATCATAAAGCGATCTCTTGAGTTTTCTGAAAAATCACCACCAGAGAAAGAAGAAATACCTTCCGATTGCGCTCGCTGGTATTGCGTTTGCAGGTACCCCGTTATCTTTAAGTCATGTACATCATAAGTTGAAGGTGAATTGTTACTTTGTCCGATGGAAACTAGCGGAAAAATAAACAATAAAATTAGTAAATTGGTTTTCATGAGATTGGCAGTATTATTAACTTGCTAATTTACGATTTATGGCTAATGTTATCAATTTTCGTTCATGTTTTGCAATATTTATCGGAAGTTTCTTTAATTTGCAGTCTTTGGAACTACTTTTGTCTGTTAAATAGTACAGGAATAAAAAATGGGAGTAAAAAAATATCGTTTATTTATTGTCATCGCTTTTTTAAGCATCTTCACCGCGAAGATGTTAATTTCTGTTGCACCTGTATTTGTTGCTCATTTCGATAAAGAAATAATGAAAAGCGTCATCATGCAGGTAGAGCTGGAGCATGGTGCCGATAGCGATTCCGGCAAAATTTTAAAGCATGTTGATTGCAAAATCATTGACCATCATGCTATGGATGCTTTGCTTCCCTTACGTTATCATTTCTACATTAGTAACGGTTATATAGCGCATTTTAAGCGTTATGTTAATCCATTTCATCCTTCCGTACCAACTCCTCCACCAAACCTTGCATAATTTTTTCTAATGCAATACAAGTTTTACCTGTGTTGCAAAAACAATTAATTACATATATACATTAAAAAATATATTTTATGCAAGATAGAAATTCAGTCTTTTCGAGATTGGAAGTGAAGAAGTATATCTTAAAAAAGAACTTAAAGCATGACTTGCCAGCGAGTATAGTTGTGTTTTTAGTAGCGCTTCCACTATGTTTAGGTATCGCTCTAGCCTCTGGGGCACCACTGTTTGCTGGTTTGCTTACGGGTGTTATTGGTGGTGTGGTGGTGGCCAGTTTTAGTGGCTCACAATTAAGTGTAAGTGGGCCTGCGGCGGGTTTAACAGTTATTGTATTGGGTGCCATTACGCAATTGGGTAGCTATCAAATTTTCTTATTGGCGCTGGTTATTGCGGGAGCAATGCAACTGATATTGGGCTTAATCAAAGCCGGTTCAGTAAGTAGTTATTTCCCCTCCAGCGTAATCGAAGGAATGCTGGCAGCTATTGGTATAACTTTGATCCTTAATCAATTACCTTATATATTAGGGTTAGATCCCTCCCAGTATTCATTTGCTGGCCTTACAAGTGGTAATACACCATTTGGCATTGCCGCAATTATTATTGGCCTACTGTCGCTGGCCATATTAATTTTTTGGCCTAAATTTAAAAAACTTAGTATCGTACCGGCACCATTGGTAGTGGTGGCTGTAGGTATAGCCTTAAGTTATGTCTTTAAAAATTCTGCTTATGCTATTGATGCCAAACAAATGGTTGCCATTCCTGAAGTTAGTGGCTGGAGTGAATTCTCCAGTTTGTTTATAATGCCAGATTTTACTGCCATACAAAACACACAGGTTTGGGTGGTGGCAGGTACCATTGCCATTGTGGCAAGTTTAGAAACCTTGCTTGGTATTGAAGCTGTAGATAAAATTGACAAGTTAAAAAGAACTACTCCATCAAATAGAGAGCTTATTGCTCAGGGTATTGGGAACATGACCAGTGGAATGCTGGGTGGTTTACCAATGACTTCTGTTATTGTTCGAAGTTCTGCCAATGTCAACTCGGGTGGCAAGTCAAAAATGTCATCCATTTTCCATGGTACATGGCTGTTGTTATCGTTTTTGTTTATTCCCGGTGTTATTAATATGATTCCTTTGGCCTGTTTGGCTGGTATCCTTTTATTTACAGGATATAAATTAACCAGGATAGCTTTATTTCAACACATGTACCATAAAGGCTGGGACCAGTTTATTCCTTTTGTCGCTACTATTATAGCAGTATTGCTTACCGACCTGTTAAAAGGGGTTGCTATCGGGATGATGGTATCCATATTTTACCTTTTACGTACCAATATGCGTAACCCTTATTTCTATAAAATTGAACAAGATGGAAGTAAAAAAGACCTGCGCATTAATTTAGCTGAGGAAGTTTCTTTTTTGAATAAAGCGGCTATCCAGGGCATCTTGCGTAAAATTCCAAAAGAAACCAATGTGCTTATCGACGCAACAAATTCAAAATACATTGATCCCGATGTACTAGAAGCTATTTTTAATTATAAGCACAATGCTTATTCAAAGGGCGTTATTGTTACATTGAAAAATGTACAGAAGCAATATACCGTCTCTAAATTATCTGATGAATTAGTTAATTAAAATCTAAAACCAAACTTATGTGTGCAAAAATAGAACATCATACTAATGAAATAACTTACGAGAGTCTTTTACAAGGTAATAAAGACTGGGTGGCTGAAACGTTGTTAGAGGATCCAGCATATTTTGACAAATTAGCGGCAGGACAAAAACCACCAATTTTGTGGATCGGCTGTTCAGATAGTCGTGTGCCTGCTAACCAAATTACCAACACCAATCCAGGTGATATTTTTGTTCACCGCAACATTGCCAATGTGGTGGTACATACCGATATGAATTTATTAAGTGTGTTGGATTATGCTGTGAATATATTAGAAGTAGAACACGTTATTATTTGCGGCCATTATGGCTGTGGTGGTGTAGAAGCGGCCTTAAGCAATAAACAGCATGGTATTATAGATAACTGGTTAAGGAATATTAAAGATACTTACCGTTTACATTACCATGAGTTAGATATTATTTCTGATCATAAAAAAAGGGTTGAACGATTGACGGAGTTAAATGTGATAGAAGGTGTATTTAATTTAACGAAATCATCTATTATACAAAATAGATGGTCTAGCGGAAAGAAATTAGGTGTTCACGGCTGGGTATACAGCTTGAATAGCGGACTAATTAAAGACCTGAATGTAAGTTGCGAAGCCAATAATCATTTGGGCAATGTATTTAAAATGGATGAGCCAGTAATTAAATAATTATAAATAAATTTTAGAAATATAAGGTTGTATCACTGTAAAAGTGGTGCAACCTTTTTTTGTGTAATATGTTTGTCGAAAACTGTGGGTTGGTAGGTCCTTGATAGGTCGTTGGTAGGTCCTTAGTAGGTCGTTTGTATATCTAAATGACCTAGCAAGGACCTGCCAACAACCTGCTAAAGTTCTGGAAATAGAAAGCCCACAATTAACGCACAAAAAAGCCTGTCGTCATGATCAATGAGACAGGCTTTTTGTGTTAAGTTTATGATACTTTCATTATTTCATAAAGAATGGAGATTAATCTTCTGCTAAAAATGGATAACGGTAATCTTTAGCAGGTACAAAAGTTTCTTTAATGGTACGAGGAGAAACCCAGCGTAGAAGATTGACCATTGAGCCAGCTTTATCGTTGGTGCCAGAACCTCTTGCACCACCAAAAGGCTGCTGACCAACAACAGCACCTGTACATTTATCGTTGATATAGAAGTTACCAGCTGCATTACGTAAGCGGTGAGTGGCTTTTTCAACGGCATACCTGTCTTGCGCAATAATGGATCCTGTTAAAGCATAAATTGAAGTTTGATCAACCAAGGTTAACACCTCATCAAATTCCTCATCATTATAAACGTAAACAGTCAATACCGGGCCAAACAACTCATCGCACATGGTATTATATTTAGGATCATCCACTACCAAAACGGTAGGCTCAATAAAATAACCAACAGTTTTATCGTAATTTCCACCAGCCATTACCTCAACACCAGGATCTTTTTTAGCGGCATCGATATATTTTGCGAGCTTATCAAAAGAGTTTTCATCAATTACGGCATTGATGTAATTGCTGAAATCTTCTGTAGGGCCCATTTTGAAGGTCGCCATATCACGCACCATTAATGCCTTAATTTTAGGCCATATGCTTTTTGCTACATAAACCCTCGATGCTGCAGAACATTTTTGTCCCTGGTATTCAAAAGCACCTCTTAAAATTGCTGTACTAGAAACTTCAACAGCTGCAGAACCATGAATAACAATAAAATCCTTGCCTCCGGTTTCGCCAACAATACGTGGGTAAGTTTTAAACTTATGGATATTGTTTCCTATTGTTTTCCAGATGTTCTGGAATACTCCCGTAGAACCGGTAAAGTGGATGCCAGCAAAATCAGGGTGACTGAAAATAACGTCACCGGCATCAGGACCTGAAACATAAATCAGGTTAATTACACCATCCGGTAATCCGGCTTCTTTTAGAATCTGCATAATTACATTGGCAGCATAGATCTGTGTATTTGCAGGTTTCCAAACCACAACATTACCCATCATTGCTGCCGAAGTTGGTAAATTACCAGCTATAGCCGTGAAGTTAAATGGCGTTAAAGCAAAAACAAAACCTTCTAAGGGGCGGTGCTCTACGCGGTTCCATACTCCGGTAGAGGAGATAGGCTGTTGCTTATATATTTCAGCCATGTAGCTAACGTTGAACCTTAGGAAATCGATAAACTCACAGGCAGCATCTATTTCAGCTTGGTAAGCATTTTTACTCTGCCCCAACATCGTTGCAGCATTTAATTTATAACGGTAAGGACCAGCAATCAGGTCGGCAGCTTTCAAAAAAATGGCTGCACGTTGTTCCCAAGCTAAGTTTTCCCAATCTTCTTTTGCCGCTAAAGCGGCGTCGATGGCTTGGGTAACATGGCTCTTCTCGCCCTTGCTGTATTGTCCTAAAATATGTTGATGATCGTGGGGGGGAGTGGTATTTGCCTTGTTTTTAGTATGAACTTCAGCACCACCAATATACATAGGGATATCAATTTGTGTAGAACGGGCATCAGCTAATGCCGCTTTTAAAAGTTCACGTTCTTTACTTCCGGGTGCATAACCAAAAATAGGTTCATTCGTCGGAATGGGTACGTTAAAAAATCCTTTAAGCATGATATTAAATTAGTTTATGCAAAGATAGTTTTTATTTTTTTGCCTTTTTAAAGGTGGCTCTGCCAGCCTCGCATTTTCGAAGGATATTGCTTATTTTTGAAGCAGAGATGATAAATATCCTGCGCTTACTGCTGTTTCCGTTTGCTTTACTATATGGTCTGGTTGTGATCATTAGGAATAAATTTTACGACTGGGGCTTTTTCAAATCTCAGGTTTTTGACCTGCCCGTAATCTGTGTTGGTAATCTGGTTGTTGGAGGATCAGGGAAAACACCCGTAACCGAATACCTGGTAAACTTGCTAGGTGGCTATAAAATTGTGATCCTGAGCAGAGGTTATGGTCGGGAAACCAAAGGTTTTTTGTTAGCTGATGAAAATGCAACGGCACAAAGTATTGGCGATGAGCCTATGCAGTATTATAAGAAATTTCCTGAAGTAACGGTAGCCGTTTGTGAAGATAGGGTTAAAGGTATCCAGCAGTTGAAAGCAACGCACGACCTGGTTATTTTAGATGATGCTTTTCAGCATAGAAGTGTAAAACCAGGCTTTAACATTTTATTGTTTGAATATGGTAAGCTGTTGAAAAGTCAGTTTTTACTCCCCGCAGGAAATTTGAGGGAACCATTTAAAGGTTATCAACGTGCCCAAGCGGTATTGGTGACAAAAGTGCCGGCTAAGCTTCAGGTGCAAGATAAATTAAGTGTTGAACAGCAATTTTCAGCAGCATGGAAGCCTGCATTTTCAGTGCTCAAGTACGGAGACTTGTGTCCAGTTTTTGGCGGAGAAAAGCTGCCTTTATCGCAGATTTCCAAAGATACAACCCTTTTTTTACTCACCGGAATTGCTAATCCTGAACCCTTAATCGCTCATTTAAAAAACTATAGCAGCAATATTGTTCATTATGATCATCCAGATCATCACCAGTTCAATGCTACAGAAATCAATAAACTGGTGAAAGCTTTTGAGCAAGAAAAAACAAAAGAAAAAATAATAATCACAACAGAAAAGGACTCACAACGTTTAAATGCTGTCGGTATTAAAGAAATATTGTTAGACTTGCCCCTCTTTTTTTTGCCAATAAAAATAGATATACTGGAAGAAGATAAGCTTATCTTTGAGAAAAACATCATAAACTATGTTTCAAGCTATACACGAAACCGTTGATTACATAAAGAAAAAAACAGAACAGTTCCAGCCAGAAGTTGGAATTATTTTGGGCACTGGCCTGGGTGGCCTTGTTGCAGAAATTGAAGTTGCTTTTAGTTTAATGTACGCTAATATTCCCAATTTCCCCATTTCTACACTGGAGTTTCATTCGGGCAAACTGATTTTTGGTGTGCTGAATGGTAAAAGGGTGGTGGCCATGCAAGGTCGTTTGCACCATTACGAAGGGTATAATATGCAGCAGATCACATTTCCTGTAAAGGTAATGAAAGCATTAGGCATACATTGTTTATTTGTCTCCAATGCGGCGGGTTCCTTAAATCCTGACCTTAAAAAAGGGGATTTAATGGTAATCAATGACCATATTAATTTACAATTAGATAGCCCTTTGAGGGGAAGAAATGATGCGGAAATGGGCCCTCGTTTTCCAGATATGAGTGAGCCTTACAGCCGTACATTGATACAACAAGCGATGGAAATTGCTAAGGTAGAAGGTATTACTTGTATGCAGGGGGTATATGTTTCGGTTACAGGTCCAAGCCTCGAAACCAAAGCAGAATATAAATACCTGCGTATTATTGGTGGCGACGCGGTAGGTATGAGCACTGTGCCAGAAGTTATTGTGGCAAACCACATGAAATTACCCGTTTTTGCCATCTCTGTAATTACTGATGAAGGTTTTCCCGAAATATTGCTTCCTTGTACTCTGGAAGAGATTCTGGAAACTGCACACCTTGCAGAACCTAAAATGACCAAAATATTAAGCCAGTTAATTTTTAAACTCTAATGTATAAAGTACTTGTTCTTTCCATTCTGATTTGTTTCCTTTTAATGGGGCAAAAAGTTAATGGCCAGGATCTGAAGACCAATGTTAACGATAATAAAGAACTCGATTCATTAAGGAAAAAACTGGATGGAGGGGAAGACTCGGTCATTTTTACCTCCAAATATGTACGCTACACAACGCTGCGGTTAACGAAAGACAGCATCCAAACACTACCGCTAGACACGAGTTTGAGGAATTTTCAGAATTATAGTCCGATTAACCAACCCCGCCGCCCAACTATTGGAACCGGAAACCTTGGCCTTGCAACTAAATCTTTATTATTTGAACCTGCCAAGTCTGTAGGTTTCGACGCTGGTTTTCATACCCTGGATGATTATGTAATGACTCACGATGATGTTATTTATTACCAGGCGCGTACCCCTTTTAGTAACCTTTATTACATGGGTGCCGGGCAAACGGAACAAGTTTTTAAGGTAACGCATAGCCAAAACATCAAAAAGAACTGGAGCATTGCGGCCAATTATTTTCGTATTGGCGCCAAAGGTGTTTATGCAAATCAAAGGGGCGATGATTTAAATGGTGCAATTGTTAGTTGGTATCAATCGCCAAACAAAAGATATAATTTATGGGTAAATGGCGTTTTTAATACTTTAAAAGCGCAGGAAAACGGGGGACTGTTTGTAGATGCTAATAATTCTGGTGGCTCGGTAACCAATGAGGCTTTGGTGGTTAATTTAACAACGGCGAAGCAGGTTTCGCGTAAAAACTTCTTATTGTTAAAGCAAACCTATTTTATAGGTAGAATAGATACCGTGCCGCAAGAAGTAATGAAAAAGGTGCTGCCAACTAATAAAGTAAGTTACAGTTTATCTTATAATAACGAGTCTTTTAGTTTTCTTAAAAACGAACAAGATAACTTTGCCATATTACCGCAAGGCCTTATTAATTTATCCTTTACCCACGACTCTACCAATGTTAAACACCTGCAGAATGAGTTCATTTATAGTTTTTTTCTGCGTGGAAAATCAAATTCCATCATTAAAAACGAGCTTAAAGTTGATGTGGGTATTCGGCATGATTATTACAAATATATGCAAGTTGCAAAATATGCAGACCTGACCGATTATTACAACTATAATTCTACTTTTCAAAACGCCAGCTTATTAGGCACAATGGGTTACCGTTTTAGTAACCGGGTAGATCTAAATGTTAATGTACAGCAAGTATTTCAGGGCCGACAAATTGGTGATTTCCTTTATGAAGCGAAAAGTAATTTGTTGTTAAGTAATGCTGTTGGTCGTATTGTAATGGGTGCTTACATCCAGAATAAATCTCCTGAAGAAATATATGACCGTTATTTTGGCAACCATTACAACTGGGTGAATGATTTCGACAGAACTAAGACCGTTAATTTCTCCTTTAATTACCTCAATGATAAGTATAAATTAGAAGCAGGGGCGCAATATTTCCTCATCAATAATCACCTATATTTTGGACAGGAAGGTGATGTTGGCATCAAACCAATACAAGCTGGTGGCAGCATTAACTTACTTAAAGTAACCGTAGGTAAAAAGTTGAATTTTGGCAAATTTAATTTAGATAGCTATGTGGTTTATCAAAAAACTGATAATGCGAGTATCTTGCGTACTCCTGATTTTTATACCTTTAATAGTTTTTACTTGAATCAAACTTTCTTCAAATTTCTTAAAACGGATGTAGGTTTTGACCTGAGGTATAATACGCAATACTTAAGCTATGCTTATTCTCCAGCTGCCAGTCAGTTTTATATTCCAAATGATAATATGAAACTAAAGTCGGATCCTGTTATTGATGTTTGGCTGCGTGCAAGCTTAAGGAAAGCGAACTTATTTGTAAAATATGAGTATGTAAATCAAGGGTTGCTTTCGTCAGATTATTCTACGGTTAGAGGCTATTTAATGCCACAACAGATGTTGAAGTTTGGCGTAAGTTGGAACTTTTACGATTAAAATATATACTTTTATCCCTACAGCATTTTAAGCCTTAGTGTTTAGGTTTGATTTCAATTTACTAAATTTGGATTTTACATAAAAAAACGAATATGAGCAAAGCAATAATAAAAACAGAAAAAGGGGACATGACCGTTGAGTTTTACGACAACGATGCACCTAATACCGTAGCCAACTTTAAAAAACTTGCGAAAGAGGGTTTTTATGATGGCGTTACTTTTCACCGTGTTATTCCTAATTTTGTTATTCAAGGTGGATGTCCGAATTCTAAAGATCCTAAAACAGCACATTTAGCTGGTACTGGTGGCCCGGGTTATAAAATTGATTGTGAATTAACTGGAGAAAACCAGTACCATGACCGTGGTGTTTTATCTATGGCTCATGCAGGAAGAAATACAGGTGGTTCACAATTCTTTGTTTGTCACAGCCGAGAAAATACCGCTCATTTAGACAGGGTTCATACTTGCTTTGGTAAAGTAGTGGATAATGTTGATTTAGTGGATGACATTAAAGCGGGTGATAAGATAGTAGGAATAGATTTGATAGAAGATTAATTATGAATTTAAGAGGAATTGTAGCCGTTTCTGGTAGACCAGGTCTATTTAAACTGGTAGGACAAAATAAGGCGGGATATGTTTTGGAAAGCCTTGATGCTCAACAAGT
Source organism: Pedobacter sp. CG_S7 (assembly GCF_040544395.1). NCBI lineage: Bacteria > Pseudomonadati > Bacteroidota > Sphingobacteriia > Sphingobacteriales > Sphingobacteriaceae > Pedobacter > Pedobacter sp. CG_S7. Next base: position 127,563 of record NZ_JBEONS010000001.1, read on the forward strand.
GAAAATTATAGCTAATGTTGCGAATACTAAATTAGCATCATTAGAGGATATTACTGTTTATGGTCAGGAAGATGACTTGAAATTGGTTGATGTGTTAGCAAATATCGTTGCTGCAACAGGAGAAGTTCCTGATTCAAAAGCCGATATCGCAACATTGAAAGCCTTTTTTGTGGAAGTTGCACCAAATCATGATAAAGAGAAGGTTTATACTTCTGACATGAAAAAGATTGTTACCTGGTATCATTTGTTAAAGGATTTACCTTTGTTTAGTGAAGCTGCACCAAGTACTGAAGATCATGATAGTGTTTTAGGGGAAGATAAAAATGCTGCTAAGTTAAAAGCAACAGCTAAACCAGCAAACGCGAAAGCACCAAGTAAGACTAATCAGCCTGCTAAAAAAGCAAGCATGACGAGTAAAAAAGGCGTTTAATAAGGTTTTTATTACTAACAAGGCCGGAGATGTTTGCATCTCCGGCCTTGTTAGTATGACAAATTTCTAACTAATATTGCTATGTCCTTTTTATTGTCTACAAGTAAGTCCACAATAGCCAAAATACAATGATGGAAATGATGATGGCAATCCAATAGGCATATCTTGACTTTGTGACATCACTTCTATACCTATATTTACGTTTAAAATCTCCTGGTCCCATAATTTCCTGTTTTCTTTATGATGATTTGTTCAACTTAAATCCATAAAATTGGATTAATTATTCGTGGTGATAAGGTTCACCTTTTAATATACTAAAAGCACGGTAAAGTTGCTCTACAAAAAACAGCCTTACCATTTGGTGAGAAAAAGTCATATCCGATAAGGAAATGCTTGAATTGGAACGTTTATAAGTGCTTTCGTCAAAACCATAAGGCCCACCAATAATAAACACCAAATGTTGAACACTTCCAATCATTTGTTTGTTTAAATAATTTGCAAATGATACAGAGGTGTGCTTTTTGCCTTTCTCATCCAAAAGTATAACAACATCTAAATTGCTGAGTTGTTTAGAAATTAATTCCGCCTCTTTAGTCTTTTGCTGTGCCTCAGTTAGGTTTTTAGTGTTTTTTAATTCCGGAATCACCACCAGGTTAAAACCTATATAATGCTTTAACCTGCCGAGATATTTTTCAATCCCTTCGATCAAGTATTTGTCTTCCGTTTTACCTACCACTAGTAAGGTTATCTTCATCGTCTAATATCAATTCTTTTAATGCAGCGAAGGTAATGATCTTTGCCTTATTTTAAGAAATGCAGTATTGCATTGTTCTAGGTAATCATTCGTTTATCATCAATATGAAGCATATACTGATAGGCTATGATATAGCTTATTAAAGCTGCAGTTATACCAAAAATATTGGCATTTAGTTCATAAGGGAGTTTCATTTCAGTAACAATCAATGCAATGGTTATTGTGCCACCTGTAATCATGGAAATCAATGCTGGCTGAGGAAATCTCTTTTTCAAAACCATGGCTGCAACAACAGGTATAAATAACCCTGATACCATGAAAGCATAAGCATATAACATCATTGACAATACATTTTCCATAGTTGAAGCCAGCAGGATAGCCAACAAGCCAATGATGAAGGTAGCCAATTGTGAGAAACGAACAACAGATTTATTGTTGACTTTTTTATGTTTTGGTAACAAGTCTCCTACCACACTTCCTGAAGCGGCCATTAAACAGCTATCTGCGGTGGAAAGTATGGCAGAAAAATAAGCTGCAATTACAATTCCGGTAAAACCAATGGGTAATATGTTTTTAACTAATAAAGGTAATCCCATTTCACTGTCATGTAATATACCTCCTTCTACAGGGATTAATCCTTTCTGAACGGCAACATTGGCCAACATGCCTAATATTACCCCTGTGAAGGCCATAAAAGGCCATTCTAAAACACCGGCAATAAACCAGGCTTTTTTAGCTGCCTTCTCATCCCTGCAAGAAAAAATGCGCTGATATAATGTCATTCCTACAAACCAAATCGGAATAATGGTTACACTCCAATTTATAATGTGCTGCCAGGTAATGTTAGTTAAAGACATCATTTCATCGGTTAAATAAGGAGCAATTCCATCATAACCGCCTAATTTTATCCATGATAATGGAATAGCTACCCCCATAAGTCCGGCAAGCAGAATGATCCATTGAATAGTGTCGGTATATATAACTGCTTTCATCCCTCCGAGCATGGTGTAAATAACTGCTATGGCACCCATAATCCATAACATACTGTAAGTATCCATTTGTGGATAAATAGCGGAGGTAAGCTTAGCTCCAGCCAATAGCTGTGAGCTGGTAAATCCTGTGTAGCCTATAACGCAAATAATGGAAGCAATAAAGGCTACTTTTTTATTGTAAAGATAGCCAAAGACCTGTGGTAAAGTAAGAAAGTAGTGTCCGTGCGCCTTTTGCCATTTAAAAACAAGGGGAATTAAAAAGACTGCACTAATCCAGGCACCCACAAGGCCAGTAAATAAAAGCCATGAACCGGAAAGTCCCATGGTAAATCCTATGCCTCCAAGGCCGATAGAGAAACCACCGCCAACATCAGTAGCAACAACAGATAAACCAACGTGGCCACTGCCCATGTTTCCTCCGCCAGTAAAATAATCTCTTTCATCATTATGTTTATTGGCAAAGAACAATCCGACGCCGAGCATCAGTATAAAGTAGATGATAAATATAGTGATGTCAATCCAGGACATAGTTTATAAATTGGTGTCTAATTGAAAGAAAAAGCAGGTGAAAGTTGTGCTAGAGCGGGTGTTTTAACAGCAATCTTCTCCTCTTCAAACCTTTTATCTACATAGGCTGAATTCATGATCCTTAAAATGCCCATATAATCTAAATTGAACTCTACGAGGTCTCCCACATTCAATTTTCGGTGATTTTCTCCCAAATCAAGTACAATCATGTCAGAACTGGCCCCAACAATCTCCACATCTTTATCCACAGGTTTAATGTGACCATCTTCTACATCTAGCAGACCTACATCTATAATTGCCCTATAAGAAGATGAATTAACTAACTTTTCATCAAAAGTGGCGATGTTTCCCGTTAAATTTTGTCCTAATTCCCCATCTGGCAGTAAAGGTTTCTCATGAAGTTCAATAATTTCTGCATACAGTTTGAAAACATCGTTATGCATGTGATCAAAAGGCTGACTATTGTAAACATCCGTACCTAAATACAAAGTTTCACCTACCCTAAAGTGATTGATGTTTTCTGGTAGAAGACCTTTTTCTATTAATGGAATAGTAACTGATGTGCCTCCGGAAATGAAAGGTATGGTTTTGTTAAACTTAGCCTCTACTAATTGTTTATATAAACAAAGTTGAATGAGTTTATCCTGACTAGGCAAAACGCCGTACATGCAGGTTAGGTTTGTTCCAATGCCCGTAACTTCAATATTAGGCAGGTCAAAAACATTAGCATAAAAATCAACAAATTGCTCTCGCATCACACCCTCGCGTAATTCACCAAGCTCAATCATGATCACAATTTTATGTGTTTTACCTTGTTTTGCCGCTTCTTCAGATAAAAGTTTAATGGTCTCTAATTCCGTATTAAAACTTACATCTGCAAATTCTACCACTCGAGCAATGTTTCCAATGGCAGGAGGTTTAATAAAAACCGTTTGAATGTTGGGGTTTATAGATTTCACCATTTGCAGATTCCTTATCCTGCTATCGCAAATTTCCTTAATTCCGAGGTTAATTATTTCTTCCAGGTATTTCCTGTTGCCACAAAGCATTTTACCTACAATGGCCCATTCTATATTATTTTGAGCAAACATAATATTTAGATGGTCAAAATTCTCTTTTAATTTTTTTCTATTTAATGTAATAAAAGCCATGTTAATTTTTTTTAATTAAGCGCATCTCCAGGTATTTGTTAGTAAAGCCCAGTTTTTCGTAAAGATTCTTTGCAGGATTATTTGGTTCAACATGTAAGGCAATATTACCTTGTGATTGATCAATTGCCGTGCGCATGAGGTCTTTTCCAATGCCCTGGCCGCGGTAGTTTTTATGGGTGGCTATATAAACTAATATGTTTTCTGGTATATAACTATCCATACCGGTTCGGTTTAAAACCACTGCACCTGTTAATATGGAGCCATCCATAGCGGCTATAACCAGGCCTCCTGGATTGTCTTTTAAAGCATAGGCAATAGCTTTTTCAATATCGTGTTGCGGGTCGCCGTATTCTTCTAATTGTGTTAAAAGAAACAAAACAATTTGATTTTGTTCCAAATCCGTAGGTGGATTTAGGTTGTTGTAAATTTTGATGTTTTTCATAAAATGAATTGTTCGACCTTTTTCCTAAAGAAAGATTAAACGGTATTGTATTTCAGCTCCTTTTGGCTGATTTAGATGAGTAAAAACTCATGAAGATGAAGTATATCTGTCGCTATAGGAAGAGAATCAAAATGATGACTCAGTATAACATTTGTAAGGTTGTCAGATATATTATTTTTTACAAATGTAAGAAAAAAATAGGTTTTTTACAAATAGGCCCCTATCTCAAGGGTTAAAAATATTACAAAATAACCTTCAACTCCTTTAAATTGAGTTGATTAGACAACCCGTCATTGCCGCGATATAAATTATAGTTCTTGTGTTTATTTTTAATATTTCACGTAAAATAACATAATTATTTGTTTGCTTTTTAGACCTGCCTTATGGTTATTTTCAATTTATTAGGTTTATTGCGTTAATAGGGTTTAGCATTCTTGCATTTATGGCAAATCAATCAAAAAAGCAGGTTGAAATATTTATTTATATCGCAATGCTACATTATTTCAGCCTTTTTTCAAAGTAATACTTGGCAGAGAATTATGGAACCTTGTTGCTGTTGGGGGGGTAGGTGTTGGATTGTTATCTTCTTTGTTTTACAAGAACAGGTTTAGGTAGTTTTTTGCTAAATTGCGACATGAATAAAGTGCTTGTATTTCTTGCCTTTTGGCTTTTAACAATAAATACCCAAGCTCAATTTGCTGTTGAAGTTATTGAAAAAAACAATAAAGAACAGGAGAGACCGGTTCCAATTACAACTGCAAAATTAACCGCTGTAAAAGACTGGGAATCTTTGGCAAATAATTATAAGGTTGCTTTTGAAGATCCGAATGTTAAAAATTATTTTAGCATGTCTATTTCTGCTAAACCTAAACTTGGCATATCTTCCAGTAAGGTAATTAGCCAGCATACATATCATATTTTCGAGATTGGCGTAAAAATTAATACTGTAATTTCGCATTTGCTTCATTGCAAGGAAAATCAAATTGAATTACCGAAGGATTTGAAGACTAAAGTAATAGCCTATTGCTTTAAACAGGATGGGCTTTTGAATAAGGAACATGGAGAAAAGTTTTTGTTAAAGAACCTTTTAGAAAACCTTAAATTAAAGACCGTTCTTTCAAATGCTATTCAAGTTGTAGCGCAGATCACGGTTATTGATACGCTGAAACTGAACCTGGTAAAAGTAAAACAGAATGACCCTTTTTATAGCGGTATTGTCCAAACAGAAGGCGCTAATGTAATTACCATTAAAAATGGCACGCTGAATACCTTATCGGAACAATTAGAACGTGCTCTTGCTTTAAAGGTCGAATTTAACTACAAATCGCTATTTGCTGATTATTTTAATTTCAGTCTTAAGAATGATTCCTTTGAAACATTGCAGCAATCTTTGTTGACCTATGGTTTATCATTAAAAAAGGTGCAGAAAAACCTGCAGAAATATTCTTTTGAATAATAACCCCCTTTCTTTATCTTTCCAGCACATTCCTATTCCTATGTTAAATTCCAAAGAAAACATTTTAAAAAATTATTCTCATAAAATACAAGCACAACAAAGTCGTATAGACGGTTTAGCAAAACAACTAAACCAAATCTCGTTGTCGCGGTTAGGTTTGTTTATTGTTGAAATTATATGGTTAACACTAATTATCAGTTGGGGATTTCACTGGGTATACCTGATTTTAATCTTCTTACCGCTGGTTTATTTTCTGGTGCTGGTTAAAAAACAAGGTAAGGTACAAGCCGAGCTAATTTATGCCAAACAATTGCTGTGGGTTTACCAAAATGAGGAAGATCATTTGTTGAGCCGTAAAAATGGATATGATGATGGGGAAGCTTTCCAAAATGAATACCATCCTTATTCTTCGGATCTCGATGTTTTTGGGCAACTGTCTCTCTATGCTTACATAAACCGCTGTAAAACAGAGAAAGGCATGAGCTTGTTAGCAGCTCAATTAAATAAAGCCCAAACAATTGATGTGATCCTGCAACGTCAGGAAGCTATAAAAGAGCTCACTAGCTACATGGATGATACATTTCAATTCAGGGCCAGACTTCAAAACCATCAACCTGCACAACTGCGGGCTATTGAACAAAAATTAACACATGAATTACCTTCGCAATTAAAGTTTACAGCATCTAAAATATTGCGTACTTACGTAATGATTGCACCTTTTCTGATGTTCACGATGTTACTTGTCGCAATTTTTATGGGTGGAGCCATCTGGAATTTATTTGCCCTGTTAGCAATATTCAATGCTGCAATAGTTTTCTTTAACCTTAAACACATCAACCCTGTTTATTATGGCTTTAGCGGCAGTGCTGATTTATTAAAGGCTTATTCAGGAACCATTGAGTGGACGGAGAAAATAAGCTGGAAATCTAATTATATCAAAGCCTTTTTTAGTACCTCAGCAGGTAGTGTTCCTGTTAGTAAAGAAATTAAAGACTTGGCCTCCATTATTCAATCTTTTGATGCCCGCTTGAATATGATTGTTGCCTTGTTTTTAAACCTTTTCTTCCTCTGGGATTTGAAATGTTCCATCCGCCTGGATAAATGGTATAAAGGTTCATCAAAACATATCTTAAAAGGATTGGATAGAATCAGTCAGTTTGAAGAACTGATTTCTTTTGCCACCTTAACCTACAATGAGCCGGAATGGACTTTCCCTGAAATAAAGCCTTCTTTTGGTTTGGAGGCCCTGCAAATCGGTCACCCACTCATTGAAATAGAGAAGCGCATTGCCAATGACTATTCTTTAAGTAACAGGGCAACGGTTGATATCGTTACCGGTTCAAACATGGCAGGGAAAAGTACTTTTTTAAGAACCCTGGGTGTAAATATGGTATTAGCTTTTGCTGGTGCACCAGTTTGTGCGAAGGCCTTAAATTTGTCGATTTTTAATGTGCTTTCTTACATGAGGATTAAAGATTCGCTGAACGATCAGACCTCTACCTTTAAGGCAGAACTCAACCGGTTGAAGATGATTTTGGAGGAGTCTAAGCTTTCCGCAAATACTTTTGTGCTGATTGATGAAATGCTGCGGGGAACCAATAGCAAAGATAAGTTTCAAGGTTCTAAAGTGTTTATCGAGCGGATGATCACACAAGAAACGATAACCTTATTTGCCACTCACGACCTCGCACTTTCTGAAATGGAAGTGCATTATCCACAGAAGGTGCGTAATTACCATTTCGACATCCAAATTACTGAAAGTGAAATGCACTTTGATTATAAGTTGAAGCATGGCGCGTGTAAAACTTTTAATGCCGCAATTTTATTAAAACAGATTGGTTTGTAATTAATTACTAACTGCAACCCTTTAGGCTGGCGATATCTCATGTAAAAAAAAAGCTCCTGTATTTCTACAAGAGCTTTTTTATATTAAAAGGAAGTCTTATGAAGCTATTTGTCTGCGGATAATGTTTAACGCACCGCCAGCTTTAAACCATTCTATTTGTTGTGCATTATAAGTATGATTAACTTTAATCTCTTCTACAGTTCCATCATTATGGTGTAATACCACTGTTAATGCAACATTCGGTGTAAATGTAGTTAAGCCAACGATATCGATCACGTCATCTTCACGTATCAAATCATAATCGTCTTTGTTAACAAAAGTTAAGCCTAACATTCCTTGTTTTTTAAGGTTAGTTTCGTGGATACGGGCAAAAGATTTCACCAATACAGCACGAACACCTAGGTGACGAGGTTCCATTGCCGCGTGTTCCCGACTAGAGCCTTCACCATAGTTTTCATCACCCACTACAATAGTACCTATTCCAGCTGCTTTATAAGCACGTTGAGTTGCAGGAACCGGTCCAACTTCACCTGTTGAAGCATTCTTAACGGTGTCTGTTTTATCATTAAAGTAGTTAACAGCACCAATTAACATATTGTTGGAAATGTTATCGAGGTGACCACGGAATTTCAACCATGGACCAGCCATAGAGATATGATCAGTAGTACATTTACCTTTTGCTTTGATCAATAAGCGTAAACCTTTAAGGTTTGTACCTTCCCAAGGGGTAAAAGGATCTAATAATTGCAAACGATGAGAAGTTGGGGATACCAAAATCTCTACGCCGCTACCATCAGCTGCAGGAGCCTGAAAACCAGCATCTCCCACATCAAAACCTCGTGGAGGTAATTCATTTCCTGTAGGCGGATCTAATTTAACTTGTTCACCTTTCTCGTTGTTTAAGGTATCGGTTAAAGGGTTAAAGCTTAAGTCACCAGCAATAGCTAAAGCAGTAACCAGTTCCGGAGAACCAACAAAAGCAAAAGTATTTGGATTACCATCGGCACGTTTTGCAAAGTTTCTGTTAAACGAGTGTACAATAGTATTCTTTTCTTGTTTTTCTGCACCAACCCTGTCCCACATACCAATACATGGTCCGCAAGCATTTGTAAATACCGTAGCACCGATATTTTTAAATACATCAAGGAAACCATCACGTTCGATGGTATAACGGATTTGCTCAGAACCCGGGTTAATGCAATATTTTGAATTGGTTTTCAAGCCCTTTTCAGAAACCTGTTTGGCTACACTTACTGCACGTGAAATATCTTCGTAAGAAGAGTTTGTACATGAACCAATCAAACCAACATCAATTTTCATTGGCCAACCATTTTCTAAGGCTACCTCTTTCATTTTAGAAATAGGCGTTGCCAAATCTGGGGTAAACGGACCGTTTAAGTAAGGCTCTAAAGTAGATAAGTCGATCTCAATTAACTGATCAAAGTAAAGTTCCGGGTTAGCGTAAACTTCAGCATCACCAGTTAAATGTTCTTTGATCTCATTAGCTGCATCAGCAACATCAGCTCTTCCGGTTGCGCGTAAATAACGCTCCATACTTTCGTCGTAGCCGAAAGTGGAGGTTGTAGCGCCCACTTCAGCACCCATGTTACAAATAGTACCTTTACCAGTACAGCTAAGGTTTTGAGCACCTTCGCCAAAATATTCAACAACAGCACCAGTACCACCTTTTACAGTTAAAATACCTGCCACTTTTAAAATAATATCTTTAGCAGAAGCCCAGCCATTTAATTTACCGGTTAACTTGATGCCAATTAATTTTGGAAATTTAAGCTCCCAAGGTAAGCCTGCCATAACATCACAAGCATCAGCACCACCAACGCCAATGGCAATCATACCTAAACCACCTGCATTTACGGTGTGTGAGTCGGTACCAATCATTAATCCACCTGGAAATGCATAGTTTTCTAACACAACCTGGTGAATAATACCCGCACCTGGTTTCCAGAAGCCGATACCATATTTATTAGAAACAGAAGCAAGGAAATCAAAAACCTCTTTACTTTCTGTATTGGCAGCAGGTAAATCTTGTTCTGCACCAAATTTTGCGGTAATCAAGTGATCGCAATGTACAGTTGAAGGAACTGCAACTTGAGGACGACCAGCCTGCATAAATTGCAATAAGGCCATTTGTGCAGTTGCATCTTGCATTGCCACTCTGTCTGGCGCAAAATCTACATAGTCTGCACCCCTTACATAAGCGGTATTTGCTTTCTCATCCCAAAGGTGAGTATATAAAACTTTTTCTGAAAGTGTTAAGGGTCTGCCTACTAATTTACGGGCCGCCTCTACACGGGGACCAAAGTTTGCATAAACCTTTTTGATCATATCTATATCAAAAGCCATTGATAATCTGTATTTAAAAGGTAAAATATTAGTTATATCTAAGCGAATTTACGAAAAAAAACAGGGGAGTGCCATCATCTGCATATCATTGTATTATTTATAAATGATCTAAATAGTAAAATGATCATGTTCGTTAGTTTACGCTACTTTACATAAACGAACATGATCAAATTAAGTTTTTTATTTAACCAGCTGTATAATAGTTTTTTGTACTAACTTTAACTTAGTAATGACCATGGTTTGCTGCACAGTGCCCTATAACGTAGCGAAAGAATAACCATGTTCCTGAAAATAGCTCAAAACTTTGGGTAGGGTATAACGCAATCTTTCAAACGCTTTAATACTGTCATGAAAAACTATAATAGATCCATTCCTGGTATGTTTAATCACATTTTTGAAACATTTTTCTGGCGCAAGCGATACATCAAAATCGCCGCTAAGCACATCCCACATGATGATTTGTATCTCCGGATAAGCAACTTTAATGCGGCTGATCTGCGATTTTTTAATGCGGCCATATGGCGGACGAAACAAGTGGGACTGGGTTAATGACTGGCATTTTTGCACATTGCGGACATAAGTTTCATCAGTCGTTTTCCAGCCTTTTAAGTGGTTAAAGGTGTGGTTGCCAAGCTGATGTCCGGAGGCTACAACCCGGTCAAAAACTGCTGGATACTTAATGATATTATCACCTATGCAGAAGAAAGTTGCCTTTGCATTAAAACTATTTAAAGTTTTTAGAACAAAGTCTGTAACATCAGGTATAGGACCGTCGTCAAAGGTTAAATAAATGACTTTGTCTGTGCGGGTTTTGTTCCAGACTAATGATGGGTAATACCATTTTAATAATAAAGGTGATTTAACCAGGTACATGTCCAAAGATATAAAATTGCCGGCTTGAACTTTAAAAATTACAAAAGGAAATAGTTGTTTACTATAATATTGTGAAATTAAATTTATGAAGAACTTTACTTATAAGCTTTTATTGCCAAATATAACCCGCATTTTTTTTCTGAGCGTTATTGTTCTGACCTTTCCTATCGAAGTCAATGCACAAGAGGCTATTACCTTGCCACAGGCGATAGACAGGATGCTGAAGAATAACCTGAATATTAAACAGGGGTTTTTAAATGTTGCAACCTCTGATGTGAATTTGCGCCAGTCTAAGGCAGCGCTCCTTCCTGATTTAAATGCAAGTGCATCTAATAACATTAGTTTTGGGCGTGGGTTAGATCAGACTTCATTTCAAATTGTTAATCAGAAATTATTCCAGTCTAGTGGAAGTATAGGTACTTCGGTAGATTTATTTGGAGGTTTCACTAAAGTAAACCAAATCCGTCAAAATAAGATTCTTTTAGAAGCAGATAACAGTAACCTGAACAAGATAAAAAATGACCTGACCCTGGATGTGGTCGTATCTTATATGCAGGTAGTATATAATGAAGACTTGTTAAAAGCATCAAAGGAGCAATTGTTAGTGGCAGAGCAGACGCTTAAAAGGGAAAATGCTTTAATGGATGTTGGGAACAAGACCATGGCAGATATTTCTCAGGCAAAGGCCCAGGTGGCAACTGCTGAATTAAATGTAACCAATGCACAAAATTCACTCACCATTTCTTACCTTACTTTATCTCAATTAATGGAGATGGGTGCTGATATGAATGCGTTTAAGGTAGTGGCACCAACTATAGCAGAAATCGAAATTGCTCAAACCAATTACAAAGTTAATGATGTTTATGACATTGCATTAAAAACTCAACCTGATATTAAACTGGCTGCTTTAAATAGCCAGGCTGCTGAAAAAGGAATAGCTATTGCTAAAGGTTCATATTACCCTAAAATTTCTTTAGATGCAGGTTTACGTTCTTCTTACTCTTATACTTTTAATAGCGATTTTAACCAGGATAACTTTACAACTCAAGTTAAGGATCGCTTTAACCAATATATCGGCCTAAGTTTGCAAATACCAATTTTTAATGGTCTTTCTGCCAAATCTAATGTTAAGCGTGCCAAGATTAATTACCAGGGTTACCAGATTCAGGAACAATTGGCTAAAAATAACTTAAGTAAAATTATTGCTCAGGCAGTAGCAGATTTAAAAGCCGCTGAAAGCCGCTATGTTTCTACTCAGAATACATATAATGCGCAAAAGGATGCTTTTAATGTAATTGATCAGCGTTACAATGTAGGTTTAGTAAATTCTCTGGATTATAATACTTCTATAACCAACCGCAATAAAGCAGAAATTGATTTTATACAAGCGAAATATGACCTGCTTTTCAGATCAAAAGTTATAGATTACTACCTTGGCAAACAAATTACTTTTTAATAGACTTCAGCTTAAACAGACAATAAACAACAAGAACAAATGAAACTTAAACACATTATTATAACCGTAGGCGTGCTTATAGCAATATTGGCAGTTTTGGTATATACAGGGGTTATCGGTGGAGATAAAACTGAAAAAGTAACGATAGAAAAAGCTGCAGAAAGAAAAGTAGTTGAAACCATAACCGCAAGTGGTAAAGTACAACCAGAAACTGAGGTTAAACTGAGTTCTGAAGTTTCGGGAGAGGTTGTTCAATTGTTAGTTAAAGAAGGTGATGTGGTTAAAAAAGGCCAAGTCTTGTGTAAAGTTAGACCTGATGTTTTGCTCTCTGGTTATGAAAGAGCCGTTGCTTCTAATAATACACAGAAAGCAGTTTTATTAGCTTCAGAGCAACAGTTGAAACAAGCCATGGCAACTTTTAAAAATACAGAAAGTGCTTACAAAAGAAGCGAAGAACTTTTTAAGAAAAAAGTGATTTCTGCGTCTGAATTTGATGCAGCTAAAGCAGAATATTTCGCTGCACAGGCTGATATAGCACGTTTAAGAGCTAATGTAACGGGCTCCAGATACAGTTTAGAGCAAAGTGGTGCAAATGTGAGAGAATCGGCCGCCAATTTGGCTAAAACGACGATCTCTGCTCCTGTGGATGGGGTGATTTCTAAATTGTCTATTGAGTTGGGCGACCGTATTTTAGGCACCACGCAAATGGCGGGTACAGAAATTATGCGTATTTCTAACCTTACCACCATGGAAGTTAATGTTGATGTAAATGAAAATGACATTAACCGCGTTAACGTGGGTGATAGCGCTGTGATTGAAGTGGATGCATTTGGTGATAAAAAATTTAAGGGTGTGGTGACTGAAATTGCCAGTTCTTCTAAAGATGTAGGTACTTCGGCGGCTTCTTCTGTAGATCAGGTGACCAACTTCCTGGTTAAAGTCCGCATCATTGCAGATTCTTACAGTAATATTAAAGGTGGCGCTAAGGATCTTCCTTCGCCATTTAGACCTGGTCTTTCGGCCAGTGTAGATATTGAAAGTGACATGTTAAAAGGGTTGTCCATACCAATTCAATCTGTATTTACCGGCGAAAAAGGTAAAGCTACAGACTCGAAAGAAAAAACAGGTAACGATGCTGATCAGGAAAAACAGAAAAGTAAATTAACTGATAAAACAGTGAAGCAATATGTATATGCATATAATAATGGTACAGTAAAAAAAGTGGAAGTTACTACTGGTATCCAAAATGACATGTATATCATCATTAAATCGGGTCTTAAAGCAGGTACTGAAATCGTAACTGGTCCTTATGCGGCCATACAAAACCGTCTGAAAGAAGGTATGAAAGTAGAAAAAACCACTAAGGATAAGCTCTTTGCTGATCCGGCAAAGAAGTAAGACCTGTCATCAGTAATAAATTCAGTAAATTGTCCCGGTTTAAAACATTAAGCCGGGATTTTTATTTATAGGATATGGTGCCAAAAATTGCAATGATAGGTGGGGGTAGTTGGGCTACTGCCATTATAAAAATGTTATCTGATAATCTTACAGAAAAAACGCTGTATTGGTGGATGCGAAATACAACAGCTATTGATCATATTGAGGCTTATCATCACAATCCGAATTATTTAAGTGCCGTAGAAATTCATTTGCCATCAGGTCATATTTCTGCTGATATAAAAATGATTATTCAGGCTGCAGATTATATTATTTTGAATGTGCCTGCGGCATTTTTGAAGGAAACGCTGAAGGATGTTACCGCTGCGGATTTGCAGGGTAAAAAGATTGTTTCGGCTATTAAAGGTATCGTACCGGATGAAAACCAAATAATAGGTGAATTTATGCAGGAAAAATATCAAATACCTGTTAAAGATATTTTGGTGATCAGTGGCCCTTGTCATGCAGAGGAAGTGGCCCTGGAGAAACTTTCCTACCTCACTATAGCAGGTGTTGATACAGAAAATGCGCATAACTTCGCTGGGTTATTGAATACCCGTTATATTAAAACCAATATTTCTGATGACATCTTCGGAACGGAATATGCAGCTGTACTCAAAAATATTTATGCCGTTGCCAGTGGTATATGCCATGGGGTAGGTTATGGTGATAATTTTCAGGCAGTGCTCATTTCTAATGCCATCAGAGAGATTAACCAATTTGTAAATGCTGTACATCCAATTTCAAGAGATATCATGGAATCAGCCTATTTGGGCGATCTATTGGTAACCGCCTACTCTCAGTTTAGCAGGAACCGTACTTTTGGGAATATGATTGGAAAAGGCTATACCGTAAAATCTGCGCAATTGGAAATGAACATGATAGCCGAAGGTTATTATGCCGCAAGCTGTATGCATGTAATCAATAAAAAGTATAAAGTGCACATGCCTATTAGCAGGGCCGTTTATGCCGTTTTGTACGAAAAACATTCGCCGCAAATTGAAATGAGGCTACTAACAGAACAGCTGAATTAATTTTTATTCATTTCTCCTCCATCCAAGCGCTTCAAAAACAAAATGTTAAATTTAAAACAAAACGTTTTTTGATCCTGTTATATTGAAAAAACGTTTATAATGAAAACAAAATTTTTAATTCACGCATTAGTATTTGGCTTGTTAAGCACCTTTACCTTAGCTGCCACTGCTCAGGAGAAAAAGCAAACTGTTGGTCAAAAGATTGATAAAACGGCCACTAAAGTGGGGAACAAAACCGCTGAAGTGGCTGTAAAGGGTACTTCTAAAGTTGTAGATAAGGTTTGGAAAGGTAAAATGGCCCCCGATGGTACTGATGTTTACATCAACAATAAAAATCGTAAGTACTATATCAATAAACGCGGGGCAAGGATTTATCTTAAAGCTTCTGAAATTAGAACTAGGCCAGCGAAAACATATTAAATTCAGCTTGCAATATTGTAGAAAAGAGACTGTATCATTTTTTTAATGAAACAGTCTCTTTTTTTTGCTGTGGATTGCCCTGTCTTATCGTGATAATTAAGTGAAAATTGTAAGGTCTTTGATAGGTCCTTAGTAGGTCGTTGGTAGGTCGTTGGTAGGTCTAAATGACCTGCAAAGGACCTGCCAGAGATAGGCCAATATCCTGGCAGCATGCTGATGAAAAATATGTGTGGCTTCACCCTTCATTTAATTAAAATATAAAGCCTATAGTTTTAATGGAATATATAAAATATATTTGAGCACACTAATTAATCATTTTTATGAAAAAAATTTACGCACTTATCTTTATTTTAACCGGACTGGCTTTTCAGCTCGAAGCCCAAACCATAAGAGGAGTGGTTAAAGATACCGGGCAGACCATTATTGGGGCTACAGTTTCTGTAGCCGGACAAAAACAAAGGGTTGGAACAGATGCTAACGGGCGGTTTGAATTACGGTTAACTGCTCCAGGAACTTATCAGATTTCGGTGAGTTATATTGGTTATCAATCCCTTCAAAAGACTGTAACAGTGGCTGCGGATGAAATTAAAGAGCTTGAATTTATTCTTTCTGCTGATGCTACGTTGTTAAGTGATGTAGTAGTTTTGGGTTCCAGAAGTGCTCCTCGTTCTTATTTAGATACGCCTGTGCCTGTAGATGTTGTTGATATAAAAAGATTAACGCAAAGTGCACCACAAATTTCTCTTAACCAAATCCTTAATTTTGTGGCCCCTTCTTTTACTTCAAACGTATTGAGTTTGACTGATGCTACCGATCATATTGACCCCGCTTCTTTACGTGGCTTAGGACCAGACCAGGTTTTGGTATTGGTAAACGGGAAAAGAAGACATACAACTTCCGTGATTAACATTAATGGTAGTTTAGGTAAGGGTTCTGTTGGAACGGATTTAAATGCTATTCCAACTTCGGCAATTAAGAGAGTGGAAATATTACGTGATGGTGCTGCAGCTCAATATGGCTCTGATGCCATCGCTGGTGTCATCAATATTATTTTAAATGATAATGTAAATCAGTTAACTTCAAGTGTAACAACCGGTGGTTTTACAGGTAAACATGCTGATGGTTTAGATGGCGAGACCGTGCAAGCCAATGTAAATTATGGTGTTGCATTAACAGAAAAGGGCGGCTTTCTAAATTTATCTGGCTCATTTGACTACCGAAATTTTGCTTCCCGAACAACGCCTTATCGTGGCGTAATTTATACCGATTATAATAACCCTACCTTATATCCAACCCCTAAAGGGGTGGATATCACCAATGCTGAACTTGCTTTACGAGGACAAAGCAGGGAAGATTTTGTGCCAAATATTGGCCAGAGCAGAAACCGTGGAGGCACAATGTTCTTCAATTCCGTTATTCCTGTGGCACATGAGGCTGAAATCTATGCTTTCGGAGGCTTGAATTATAGAAATGGTACTTCTACAGCCTTCTATCGTACACCCAGACAACTAACGCAAAATGTGGCCACTATTTATCCTAATGGATTTTTACCTCAAATTGTAACCAATAACCTGGATCAGTCTTTTGCTTTAGGTATTAGAGGTAAACTGGGGCAGTGGAAAACTGATTTTAGCAATAGTTTTGGTCGCAATGTGGTCGAACTTCAAACGATAAATTCTGTAAATGCATCTATGCTTGCTGCTTCTCCAACGTCTTTTGAGTCTGGTGGTTATGATTTTGCGCAAAACACAACCAACCTTGATTTTTCCCGCTTCTTTGAAAATACACTTAGCGGCCTGAACGTCGCTTTCGGTTTAGAAAACCGGATAGAGCACTATCAAATCAATCCGGGTGAGGAGGCTTCTTATGTAAATTATGGTAATGCTCTTAACGTTGGCACGGATGCCACGGGTAAACCGATTTTAATTCCTGACCCAAAAGGAAATGTGCCTACACGTTTTGCGCCTAATGGAGCGGCTTTTTCTGGGGGTGCCCAAGGCTTTCCGGGTATCAGTAAAGATAACCTGACCAATGCTTCCCGTAATTCTATTGCGGCATATGCCGATGTGGAGTTGAATTTTACAGAGAAATTCTTGGTAGATGGAGCTTTAAGGTTTGAAAATTATTCTGATTTTGGCTCTACAGTCAATGGAAAAATTGCATCCAGATACAAATTTTCTGATATGTTCTTGCTCCGCGGTGCTTTTAGCACGGGTTTCCGTGCTCCATCATTGCACCAGAGGTACTTTAATGCTACTTCAACGGTGTTTATTGATGGTGCTTTTGTTGAATCCGGAACTTTTTCTAACGATAGTCGTGTAGCTCAATTGTTAGGTATCCCCAAATTAAAAGAAGAAACTTCCACCAGCTACAGTCTTGGATTTACTTCTAATATCGGTAAATTTAAATTTACTGTGGATGGTTATTTGATTGAAATTAAAAACCGGGTTATTTATACAGGCCAGTTTAGTGGTAGTAATGCCGCAACTGCTAGTCCACAGGATAAAGAGATTTATAATTTGTTGCGCCAGGCTAATGCAACAACAGCTCGTTTTTTTGCTAATGCAATAGACACCAGGACTAAAGGAATTGATGCCGTGGTTACTTATTCAACTCCTTTAGGTTTAGGGGTTTTGCGTGCAGATTTAGCAGGTACGGTTACTAAAACGGAAATCATTAACGACATACATGCCTCTCCATTGCTGGTTGGTAAGGAAAATATTTACCTTGATAATGCCAGCCGTATCTTGATTGAGAGGGTTACGCCACGCTTAAAAGCTAATTTGACGCTTGATTATTCCGTAAAGGATTGGAATATGTTTTTGCGTAATGTGTATTTCGGTAAAGTTTCTCAACCAACAAATGTTGTTGCCAACGAGCAGGAACTTACCGGAAGGGTAATTACTGATTTAGGTGTTGGGTATAACTTAACCAAAAGCTTGAAAATTACTTTAGGTGCTAACAATATATTTGATGTTTATCCTGCACAACTGTTGTTAGGCAGCCAGGGTACTTCAGGAATTTTGTATCCAAACCAAGCCCCGCAATTTGGTTTCCTTGGCCGTTATGTATTTACCCGCTTAGCGTTGAATTTTTAAAAGAGGAAGGAACTGAAATAGCTGTAAAACAAAAAAGCCCCGGAATTTCCGGGGCTTTAAATATATTAAGGCTTGGGGTTAATTAAGACCTGCGTCTTCTGTCGCCACCAGCACTGCTTCCGCCTTCACGTCTTCCAGCACCTGCACCAGCACCTCTGTCTTCACGACTTCTACCAGAGAAATCTTTGAATCCACCGCCACTGTTTCCACCTTCACGTCTGCCGCCAAAGCTTCCGCCATCGCGACGACCACCGCCACCATAGCTTTTTCTCTCGCCGCCGCCGCCACCGCTGTAACTGCGTTTTCTATCGCCGCCGCCACCACTTCTGCTTTCAGCTGCATCGCCAGATTTTTCAATCCTTACGCCGCGGTTGTTAAACTGGATGTCTTTGAAATTACCAAATAAGGAATCAACACTTGCATCTTCCACTTCGAAGAACGAATAAACACCTTTAAGATCAATCTTACCAATGCTTTTTCCGCTAATCTTACCGTTGTTACATACAAAAGATAATAAATCGCCTCTGGTAAATTCATCTACCGAACCTAAGTTGATAAACAAACGAGTGTAACCTTCACTATTTCTAGATCCACGCTCACCACGTTCACTACGCTCTCCGCGTTCGCCACGATCATCCGAAGATGCATTTAAATCAGGAGCGTTTTTGTAATACTCTAAAAAGCGGTTAAACTCTAAAGATGCGAAACGCTTGATAACTTCTTCTTTCGATAATTCAGCAAACTCGTCCATAATCCTTGGGATATATTGTTCGATTTGTGCTTCGTTAACTTCAACGTTGTTTACTTTATGAACTAAAGAGAACAATTGTTTTTCGCAAACATCAAAACCAGTAGGTAATTCAGCTTTAGTAAACTGC
This sequence comes from Pedobacter sp. CG_S7, assembly GCF_040544395.1. NCBI lineage: Bacteria > Pseudomonadati > Bacteroidota > Sphingobacteriia > Sphingobacteriales > Sphingobacteriaceae > Pedobacter > Pedobacter sp. CG_S7. The sequence continues at coordinate 146,722 of NZ_JBEONS010000001.1, forward strand.
TTTCCAATGATTCTTTCAATCTGACGAATTTTACCTGTTTCCTTAGCGTTGATGATACAGATTGAAATGCCTGTTTTACCTGCACGACCAGTACGGCCAGAACGGTGGGTATAACTTTCAATTTCATCAGGTAAGGAATAGTTGATCACGTGTGTAATGCTATTAACGTCAATACCACGAGCAGCAACATCGGTAGCAATTAATAATTGCATGTGTTTGTCGCGGAAACGTTGCATCACTTTATCACGTTGTTGTTGAGAAAGATCACCATGTAATGCATCGGCATTGTAACCATCTTTGATTAAGTGCTCAGCAACATCCTGCGTGTCCATTTTGGTTTTACAAAATACAACAGCAAAAATTTCAGGGTTAAAATCTACAATACGTTTAAGTGCAGCATATTTATCTCTCGCTTTAACGATGTAATATTCGTGCTCAATATTAACGTTTCCTGCATTTTTGGTACCCATAGTCAACTCAATAGGGTTGTCCATGTAGTTCTTAGCTATTCTTCTAACCTCGGGAGGCATAGTTGCAGAGAATAACCAAGTTTTTTTATCATCTGGTGTAGTAGATAAAATATCGTTAATGTCTTCTTGGAAACCCATGTTCAACATTTCGTCAGCCTCGTCTAAAACTACAAATTTCACATTTGAGAAATCTATAGCCTTACGGCCAATAATGTCTAACATACGGCCCGGTGTAGCCACTACAATTTGTACACCGATTCTGATCTCACGTAATTGCTGCATAATGTTTGCACCACCGTAAACGGCAACAACACTAGCACCGGAGATGTTTTTTGAGAAATTCTTGATGTCGCTCGTAATCTGTAGGCAAAGCTCTCTCGTAGGGCATAAAATCAACGCCTGAGGCTTATTGCTTTTAAAGTCTACTAATTCTAACAGCGGCAAGCCGAATGCGGCTGTTTTTCCTGTACCTGTTTGGGCCAAACCAACAAAATCATTAACGCCCTCTAACAGTACAGGAATACTTTGTTCCTGAATAGGTGTGGGATTTTCGAAACCTAAATCCTTTACAGCATTAACAACGTCATCACTTATCCCCAATAATTTAAATGGGTTTGTCATGTATTATTTAATTAAGCCGCAAAGGTATCATTAAATAGTTGTATTCTTTTGTTAATTCGTAAAATAAAACACTACAGATTTTCAAGCACTTAGCGTAAACGGTCTGCAGATTTAATCAATTGTTCGTCTTTTCTGATGCCTCGCATGGCTAAAAAACAGAAAATAATTGCCAGTAATGGTAATAAAGCGCCTGCATTGTAACCCGCACCTTCTAGTCCCCCGGGAATTCTTTGTACCATCTGACTAATCCAAAAACTTAAACCTGCTGTTAATATGATAACCACATTACAAACCTGCTTCTGCAAACTTCTATTTTTAAAGTTAAATATATTTGCAAAGGCTATCAAAGCAATAATGATCGTGCTGATGAACATCGCTAAAAAGCCTTCTACCTTGATGGTGCCTGTAGTCGCTTTTTCATACAATCCGCTTACTAATATCCAATACTCTGTTCCATTAAATAACTTGGTGATAATGGGTACCAGTAATAACATAAACAAAGTTAAGCTCGCTAAGAAAAGCCAAATGGATTGTACTCTTTGTATCATATCTGTCGGTTTATTTTAGCAAATATATTAAAAGGTGCACACTAAGCAACGACAATTGTGAGAAGTGCAGCAAGAAAGATTAACTTTGTAATATTGAATATGCAGCGTTTTTTTATCGAACTAATTTACAACGGCACGCCTTATCACGGCTGGCAGATACAGCCTAATGCGCTAACTGTACAGGAATGCCTGGACAAGGCACTCACGATTTATTTCAGGCAGCCCGTAATTACGCTGGGTTGTGGCAGAACTGATGCGGGTGTGCATGCGACACAATTTTATGCTCATTTTGATCTGATGCTCCCTGATCAAAAGCCAGTGGACGGTAAAATTACTGGCATTAATTCTCTCTTGCCTTATGACATTGCAGTTAAACGTATGTTTAAAGTGGGGGATGATGCCCATGCACGTTTTGGGGCCGTGTCAAGAGCCTATAAATATTATATTCATTTTAACAAGGATCCATTTAAACTCAACAGGTCCTGGTTGTATAAAGGCGCATTGAATGTGGCTGCCATGAATGCGGCCGCGCAGTTGATGACTACCTACACTGACTTTTCTTGCTTCAGTAAATCGAATACACAAACTTTTACTAATAATTGTAAAATTGCAGCTGCTTCTTTTGAGATGGTAGAGGATGGGCTGGTTTTTACGATCAGAGCCGACCGCTTCCTAAGGAATATGGTAAGGGCTATTGTGGGTACCCTCATCAAAGTGGGTAAAGAAGAGGTGGATCTTAATGATCTGATACAAATTATGGAGAGTAAGGACCGTAGTAAAGCTGGTGAGTCTGCGCCTGCCTGTGGCTTGTTTTTAGTGGCTGTTGATTATCCTTTTATAAAATAAATATGTCTAAAATCGCCGGAGATGTTTTTAATGTGGGCTTGCTGAAAAGGGTTTTTCAATATGTAAAACCTTATCGGGGCATCTTTATCTGGTCTGTAATCCTGACTATTTTATTAGCTGTTTTAGCTCCTTTGCGTCCGCTGTTAATTAAATATACCCTTGATAATTATATTTTGAAAGGCCAATACAGTGGTTTAGTAATGCTGACCTTGATTATGCTGCTTTTGCTCGTTGTGCAGAGTCTAGTACAATACAGCCATACTTTACTTACCAATACCCTTGGCCAATCAGCAATTCGTGATTTGAGGATCAATGTTTTTAACCACATTACTAAACTTAGGTTAAAGTACTTTGATAAAACACCTATTGGTCAGCTCATTACCCGTACAGTGTCTGATCTGGAAACTATCTCTGATATCTTTTCTGAAGGTTTAATTGTTATTATAGGTGATGTTTTACAGGTGGCTGCCATCCTTGCAGTCATGTTTTATACCGATTGGGAGCTTACACTGGTGGTGCTGCTGCCTATGCCGCTTTTGGTTTTGGCTACTTCTATCTTTCAAAAATCAATTAAATCGGTATTTCAGCAGGTGCGTACGGAGGTTTCTAACCTGAATACTTTTTTACAGGAGCACATTACCGGCATTGCTATTATTCAGTATTTCGCCCGCGAATCTCAAGAATACAGGAAATTCCATAACATCAATTCCCGCTATCGTGATGCGAATATTCGTTCTAACTGGTACTATTCTATATTTTTCCCCGTGGTGGAAATTATCTCAGCCATGTCTATGGGTTTATTAGTTTGGTATGGTGCAAAGAGTATTTTAGCCAAACCACTAGATGTAACCCCGGGTACTATTGCCGAATTCCTGATGTATATCAGTATGCTTTTCCGGCCTATCCGCGAGCTCGCAGATAAATTTAATACCCTTCAAATGGGTATGGTAGGTGCAGAACGGGTATTTAAAGTTTTAGACAATAATGAGATTACCGTAAATGAAGGGACTTATGTGCCGCAGAAAATGCATGGGGCAATTTCTTTCGATAAGGTTTGGTTTGCTTATAATGACGAAAACTACGTGTTGAAGGATATTTCTTTTGAAGTTCAGGCTGGTCATACCGTAGCCCTTGTTGGCGCCACAGGAGCAGGTAAGTCTTCTACCATTAATATCCTTAACCGATTCTATGAAATTCAAAAAGGAGAAATAAAAGTGGATGGTGTTGCCATTCAGCACTATGAACTGGGTTATCTCCGCAAAAATATTGCAACAGTTTTGCAGGATGTTTTCTTGTTTTCAGATAGCATATTTCATAACATTACCTTGAATAACCCCTCTATTACAATGGAAGAGGTGGTAGATGCGGCTAAAAAAGTCGGTGCCCATGATTTTATTGAGCGCCTGCCCGGAGGTTATCATTATAATGTGATGGAAAGAGGTTCTACCCTTTCAGCCGGACAAGCGCAGCTGATTTCTTTCATCAGGGCTTTGGTTTATAACCCATCTATTTTAGTATTGGATGAGGCAACTTCTTCAGTAGATACCGAAACGGAAATGCTGATTCAACTTGCAATAGATAATTTAATGAAAGGACGTACAGCGATTGTTATTGCCCACCGCTTATCTACCATACAAAAAGCGGATCAGATTATCGTTTTGGATAAAGGTGAAATTAAAGAGAAAGGCACCCATCAGGAATTACTTAAAATTGATGGCTATTATAAAAAATTATACGATCTGCAGTTTAATACTGTAGGCATTGCCAGTACATAAACCCGTATTGATCATGATTAACGAAGATTTTTACCTTCAAATATTACATAAGCAACAAGGAATTGAAGCGGTTCCTTCAAATAAGGTGATTGCACATTGGGCTTTAAAACTGATGGATTTAATGTACCCTGAACGTTTAGCGCAGCATCATTCTTCGGTGAAAGAAATTCAGGATGAATTTATTAAACTAGAGATAACATTAACTTCCATTTTGAATGCAACTACGGCTTGTCGTGACTGCAATAATCATTTGGTATCAAGGACTTTTTTTGAAAATATACCTGTAATTTTTGCTGCTCTTAATACAGATATCAGTGCCATCCTGGAAGGCGATCCTGCCGCGAAAAGTGAATTTGAAATCATAAGGGCCTATCCGGGTTTTTATGCGATTTGTTTTTACCGGATTGCACATGCTTTATGGGTCGCTGAGGTGCCTTTAATTCCGAGGATTTTAACTGAGTATGCTCACTCCAAGACCGGTATTGATATTCATCCCGGAGCTATTATTGGCACACATTTATATATTGATCATGGTACCGGAGTTGTTATAGGGGAAACATCCATTATAGGGAATTATGTGAAATTATATCAAGGCGTAACCCTGGGTGCTTTGAGTGTTGATAAAACGATGGTTGACACGAAAAGACATCCTACTATTGAGGATGGAGTCATTATTTATTCCGGAGCTACTATTTTGGGTGGGGATACGATTATAGGGAAGAATAGTGTAATTGGTGGTAATGTTTGGCTGACTAAAAGTGTGGCCGAAAGCTCTGTGGTTTACCATAAAGCTGCGGTTGAAGTTGTTAACAGGAAAAGTAAAAGTTAAATGGCAAATATTATAGACTTTATAGGAAATACACCGCTGGTGGAGATTCAGAAATTGAATCCAAATCCGCAGGTTAAGTTGTATGCAAAACTCGAAGGTAGTAATCCTGGTGGTAGTGTAAAAGACCGGGCTGCGTTAAACATGATCCGAAGTGCAATAGATAGGGGAGATATCAATAAGGATACTCGTTTGATAGAAGCCACTAGTGGAAATACAGGTATTGCCCTGGCCATGATTGCCCGGTTATATGGTATGGAAATAGAATTGGTTATGCCCTCCAATTCAACAAGAGAGCGTAAGTTAACCATGGAGGCTTATGGTGCTCAGGTTACCCTGCTGGATTCTATTGAAACTTGTAGAGATTATGCGGTAGAAAAAGGTAGTAAAAAAGGATATTTTTTATTGAATCAGTTTTCAAACCCTGATAATTACCTTGCCCATTATAAAACAACTGGTCCTGAAATATGGTCTGCCACCGAAAAGAAGATTACTCATTTTGTAAGTGCCATGGGTACTACGGGTAGTATTATGGGCAATTCTATGTTTTTAAAAGAACAAAATCCTAACATACAGATTGTCGGCTGTCAGCCAACAGAAGGTTCTTCTATTCCTGGCATTAGGCGCTGGCCAGCAGCTTATTTACCTGAAATATTCGATGCTTCAAGAGTTGACCGGATTATCGATGTTTCAGATCAGGATGCCACCGAAATGACACGTCAGCTTGCTAAAGTAGAAGGAATCTTTGCTGGGATGAGTAGCGGAGGAGCACTTTTTGCAGCAATTAAATTGGCTAAGGAAATGGAGTCGGGGGTAATTGTTTTTATTGCCTGCGATCGCGGAGATCGTTATTTAAGCAGCGATTTATTTGGGTAGTCTTTTGTTTTTTTGCTGATGGCAACATCAGTTGAGGATTTCATTTGACATTCCATTCCAATTAGTTTAGATTTGCAAGAAAAAATATAGATACATGAGTGTTTTAGTAAATAAAGATTCAAAAGTTATTGTTCAGGGTTTTACAGGAAATGAAGGTACTTATCATGCTTCTCAAATGATAGAATACGGAACTGACGTAGTTGGCGGTGTTACCCCAGGTAAAGGTGGACAAACCCACTTAGACAGACCCGTATTTAATACTGTTAAGGATGCGGTTGATCAGGCCGGTGCCAATGTATCTATCATTTTTGTTCCCCCAGCTTTTGCTGCAGATGCCATTATGGAAGCTGCTGAAGCGGGAATTAAAGTTATTGTTTGTATTACTGAAGGTATTCCTACTAAGGATATGATTCAGGTAAAAGAATATATTTCTGACAGAGATTGTCGTTTAATCGGGCCAAATTGTCCAGGTATCATCACTGCTGATGAGGCTAAAATTGGTATTATGCCAGGTTTTATCTTCAAAAAAGGTACGGTAGGTGTGGTATCTAAATCAGGTACTTTAACTTACGAAGCTGTTGATCAGGTTGTTAAAGCAGGTTTGGGTATTACTACAGCTATAGGTATTGGTGGCGATCCAATCATTGGTACAACTACTAAAGAAGCGGTTGAATTGTTAATGAACGATCCGGAAACTGAAGGTATCATCATGATTGGTGAAATTGGTGGTGGTATGGAAGCTGAAGCTGCACTTTGGATTAAAGAACATGGTACTAAACCTGTAGTTGGTTTTATCGCCGGACAAACTGCTCCTGCGGGACGTAGAATGGGTCATGCGGGTGCCATTGTTGGTGGTGCTGATGATACTGCTGCTGCTAAAATGAAAATTATGGCTGAATGTGGTATTCGTGTTGTAGAAAGTCCTGCTGAAATAGGTGCTGCTATGGCAGAATTGTTATTGAATAAATAAAAAGTTTTCCTTAAATCATATAAAAAGCTTCGGTGTCCATCACCGGAGCTTTTCTTGTTTTTCCTTATGACAAAAATTTTACCTGTTCGGGAAACTCAAGAATTGGTTTTTACGTATATTGGGTATAAATGATAGTTATGAAACCTATAATTAGTAAAATTGTAATCCTGTTGGGATTATTCTTTATGACAAGTTTCACCGCTTGTGCACAAAAGGATAAGAAAGAACAGCCTGTAAAAACAACACAGCATATGGAATGGAATAAATTAACTAAAGAAGAAGAGGCGGTTATTGTAAATAAGGGAACTGAATATCCTGGTACAGGCGAGCTCTTGAATAATAAACAAGAGGGTACTTATGTATGTAAAAGATGCAATGCACCTCTTTATAAATCAACCTCTAAATTTGAATCAGAATGTGGCTGGCCAAGTTTCGATGATGAAATTGAAGGCGCCGTGATTAAAATTGCCGATGCCGATGGGATGAGAACTGAAATTGTTTGCGCTAAATGTAAAGGTCACCTCGGCCATGTCTTTGTTGGTGAAGGATTTACGGCTAAAAACACCCGTCATTGTGTAAATTCTGTATCGATGAATTTCGTTCCTAAAGCACTTTAGAGCTCGTTTTTTATTTTTTTTTTTGATTTTCTACAGCCCTGTGAATTGCTCATAGGGCTGTAGATTTTTATAAATGGTTAGTTTTCTTATCTTTGACCATTCATCAATTAGGGTTTTATATGAAGTATTGTTTGATTTTAATGAGCATGTTCTTGTTTTTAAAGGTGCATGCGCAAGAAGAAAAAACACAACATTTTTCCAAATTACGTACAAAGAGCGGTTATGCTACTTATTATGCGAAAAAATTTGAGGGTAGAAAAACCACTAGTGGCGAAAAATACCGTTCAGTAAAATTGACTGCAGCGCATAGAACTTTACCTTTCGGTACTATTGTTACCGTTACCAATCTAAATAATGGCAAGTCTGTCGACGTAGAAGTCAATGACCGAGGCCCATTTACCCAGAAATATATCATTGATATTTCTGAAGGGGCCGCTAAGCTTTTAGGCTTTTATAAAAAAGGGCATTCCAGAGTAGAAATTAGTTATGATACCTCAGGTGTGTAAGCTTCTTTTCATAACTACATTGCAATCAGAAATTTAAATTTATTAACAGTGCTTAGCTCATTTTCTGATTTAAATATTTAAATCAGCGGCAAGTTTTTGGGGTAATTTATATGTCAATTTCTGCTGCGGTTGTTGATAAATTTCTATAGTTGTTAACAACTTATTTGTCCAAAACAAAGCCTTCGCGCGTTATATTTGTTATACAGTTTCTTTAGTAAATTACACGCCTTTTTTAATCATTGTTACACCTTGAATTTGTATGATTGAGGCTTAACAAGTGGTGTTTCTTTATGGAAGAAAATTATTAAAATATTGAAGATTTAAAATCAAGCTTATGCAGGAAGATGAAGTGTTATTGAGAGAAAATAAAGACCGTTTTGTTCTTTTGCCTATTAAATACCCTGAAATTTGGGAGATGTACAAGAAAAGTGAAGCTAGCTTTTGGACTGCGGAGGAAATTGATCTTTCGGACGATCAGAAGCATTGGGATAACTTAAATTCTGGCGAACGTCACTTCATTTCTCATATTCTGGCTTTCTTTGCTGCAAGTGATGGTATCGTTAACGAAAACCTCGCCGTTAATTTCATGAGCGAAGTGCAATTGCCTGAAGCACGCTGTTTCTATGGTTTTCAAATTATGATGGAAAACATTCACTCAGAAACTTATGCCTTGTTAATTGATAGCTATATTAAAGACCCTGAAGAAAAAGACCGTTTGTTCCATGCTGTAGAAACAGTTCCTTGTGTAAAACGGAAAGCAGAATGGGCATTGCGCTGGATTGATGGAGGCAGTTTTGCTGAACGTCTTGTTGCTTTTGCTGCCGTTGAAGGTATATTCTTTAGTGGTAGTTTTTGCTCCATATTCTGGCTAAAGAAAAGAGGCTTAATGCCGGGATTAACCTTTAGTAATGAGTTGATTTCCCGCGATGAAGGCATGCACTGTGAGTTCGCTTGCCTGCTGTACAGAATGCTGGAGAATAAATTGAGTGAAGAAGCTGTTCAGTCTATTATCCGCGATGCTGTAGAAATTGAAAAAGAATTTATTACTGATGCACTTCCGGTTGCTTTAATTGGTATGAACGCAAAGTTAATGTCACAATACATTGAATTTGTAGCCGACAGGTGGTTACAGGAACTCGGTTATACCAAGATTTACAATGCTACGAATCCATTTGATTTCATGGAGATGATATCCTTGCAGGGTAAAACCAATTTCTTTGAGAAACGTGTTGGTGATTACCAAAAAAGTGGCGTATTGACATCTACAGAAGATAAAGCCTCTGCTTTTTCTTTGGATGATGATTTCTAGGCATATAAATTAAAATAAAAAAACTGGTGCGTATTGCTATTGCTAAAAACAATGGGGAAGGCACAATCAAAATACTGTTAAATATGTTTGTACAAAAAAGAGACGGCCGCCAGGAAGTGGTCAAATTTGATAAAATTACGGCTCGCATTGAAAAGCTATGTTATGGCTTCAACCCTGAGTTGGTTGACCCAATTGATGTAGCTAAAAAGGTAATTGAAGGATTGTATGATGGGGTAACTACTTCAGAACTCGATAACCTTGCTGCAGAAACGGCAGCCTCCTTAACCACTAAACATCCTGATTATGCCTTGCTGGCTTCCAGGATTGCGGTCTCTAATTTGCATAAAAACACCACTAAATCGTTCTCAAAAACGATGGAGATGTTATACAATTATGTGGATTCAAAAACCGGTAAATCAGCGTCTCTTATTGCAGAAGATGTTTGGCAGGTGATTAAAGAAAATGCAGATATTTTAGACAGCACTATTATTTACGACAGAGATTTTGGCTTTGATTACTTCGGTTTTAAAACCTTAGAGAAATCATACCTCCTAAAAATTGAAGGTCAGATCGTGGAGCGCCCGCAGCATTTATTTATGCGTGTATCCGTAGGAATCCATAAAGAAGATATTGAAAGTGCTATTGCTACTTATAACCTGATGAGTGAGCGTTGGTTTACCCATGCTACACCTACCTTATTTAATGCGGCTACGCCAAAACCTCAAATGTCTTCCTGCTTTTTGTTAACCATGCAGGATGACAGCATTGAAGGAATATACGATACTTTGAAACAAACTGCTAAAATCTCTCAGAGTGCAGGTGGTATTGGTTTAAGTATTCATAATATCAGGGCAACAGGCACTTACATTGGTGGTACCAACGGCACCAGTAATGGTATTGTACCCATGCTAAAAGTTTTTAATGACACGGCACGATACGTAGATCAGGGTGGTGGTAAGCGTAAAGGCGCTTTTGCAATTTACCTGGAGCCTTGGCATGCTGATGTTTTCAGTTTCCTTGACTTGCGTAAAAACCATGGTAAAGAAGAATTGCGTGCACGTGATTTGTTCTACGCTTTATGGATTTGCGATCTATTTATGAAACGTGTGGAAGAAAATGGCGAATGGAGCCTTTTTTGTCCGCATGAAGCACCAGGTTTAGCTGATTGTTTTGGCGAAGAATTCGATGAATTGTATACCCGTTACGAGCGTGAAGGTAAAGCAAGAAAAACCATTAAAGCTCAAGAGCTTTGGTTTGCCATACTGGATTCTCAAATTGAAACTGGCACACCTTATTTATTGTATAAAGATGCGGCTAATAGCAAATCGAACCAGCAAAACCTGGGTACCATTAAAAGCTCTAACTTGTGCACAGAAATTATTGAATATACCTCAAAAGACGAGGTGGCGGTATGTAATTTAGCTTCCCTGGCTTTACCAAGATACGTCATCAATGGAGAGTTTGATCACCAGAAATTATATGAGGTAACTTACCAGGCTACTTTAAACCTCAATAAGATTATCGACCATAACTATTATCCGGTAGAAGAAGCCAGGAATTCTAACATGCGCCACAGACCTATAGGTTTGGGTGTTCAAGGATTGGCGGACGCTTTTATCTTATTGCGCCTTCCTTTTGAAAGCGAGGAGGCAAAGGTGCTCAACAAAGATATCTTTGAAACGATCTATTTTGCTGCCATGAATGCTTCCCATGACCTTGCTGTTAAGCATGGTCCTTATCAAACATTTAAGGGCTCTCCTTTATCTAAAGGACAGTTTCAGTTTGATTTATGGAATGTTACACCAGATAGTAACCGTTGGGATTGGGAAACATTGCGTGAAAAAGTTATTAAAAACGGTGCTTACAATTCTTTATTAGTAGCTCCGATGCCAACAGCTTCTACTTCTCAAATATTGGGTAACAATGAATGCTTCGAGCCTTATACTTCTAATATTTATACCAGAAGAGTTTTAAGCGGAGAATTTGTTGTTGTAAATAAACACTTGTTAAAAGATTTAGTGGCTTTAGGATTGTGGAATACAGCAATGAAAGATAGGATTATTTTGGCGAATGGCTCTATTCAACACATACCTGAAATTCCTGATTACATTAAGGAATTATATAAAACTGTTTGGGAAATTAAAATGCGTAGTATTATTGATATGGCCGCCGATCGTGGTGCTTATATCTGCCAGTCGCAATCATTGAACTTGTTCATTAATGCACCAAACACTTCTAAATTAACTTCAATGCATTTTTATGCCTGGAAGAAAGGTTTAAAAACTGGTATGTATTACTTGCGTACACAAGCTGCTGCTCAAGCAGTGAAGTTTACAGTTGAAAATCAGTCGGGTAAAAACCTGGAGCCAGTAATTCCAGAACATATTGAAGGAGGTGCAGAAGAAATTGCTGAAGGACCAGTTTGTTCTATGGAAGAAGGTTGTATCAGTTGCTCCGGTTAAAACAAGTAAAGCAATAAAGTATTACAAGGGGTAAGATTCATTTCTTACTCCTTTTTTTATGCGCTATCTTTGCGTTCATGGCTAAACATGAAATCATACCTTGCGAACGCTGTAATACTAGCATTGAATGTAAGGCTAATGCCTCTTTAAAATGCCAGTGTAATGCGGTTCAGCTAGACCTTAACGAAATGCAATACATCAGTGAATTGTATGATGGTTGCCTTTGTGCCCAATGCTTATTGGCGCTGCAAGCAGAATATCGTGCTGTAATGTTCGTCAATCCTGGTTAACCGGCTGTATTTGTCTCAACTGAAAACTTCAATCTTCCTGCAAACAAAAATTTTCTGTTAACTTTGTATTTCAAATTTTACAGAATGGCTAAAGTACAAGTTGGTTTGGTGCAGATGAGCTGTACCGCTAATAAAGAAGAAAATATAGAGAACGCGATTGTTAAAATCAGGGAAATTGCAGCACAGGGTGCTCAAGTTGTCTGCTTGCAGGAATTGTTTACCTCTCTTTATTTTTGTGATGTAGAGGATTACGACAATTTTAAATTGGCAGAAGCAATTCCTGGTCCTACAACAGACGCATTATCGAAAGTTGCTGCCGAATTAAAGGTAGTTATCGTTGCTTCACTATTTGAAAAAAGGGCTGAAGGCCTTTACCACAATACCACGGCTGTGTTAGATGCTGATGGAGCATATTTAGGTAAATACCGTAAAATGCACATCCCTGATGATCCTGGTTTTTATGAGAAATTTTACTTCACTCCTGGTGATTTAGGCTATAAAGTATTCAACACTAAATATGCAAAAATAGGTGTCCTGATTTGCTGGGACCAATGGTACCCGGAAGCAGCAAGACTAACCGCATTAATGGGGGCAGACTTTTTGGTTTATCCTACTGCTATAGGTTGGGCAAGCACACAAGATGAAGAAACGAATAAAGAACAATACAATGCCTGGCAAACTATACAACGTTCGCATGCTATTGCCAACGGTATTCCCGTTGTCAGTATTAATCGCGTAGGCGAAGAAGCAGGAGTTAAATTCTGGGGTGGGTCTTTTGTTTCCAATCCATTTGGAACCCTGTTATACCAGGCTTCGCACAATGAAGAAGAATTGAAGGTTGTAACGCTCGACTTATCAAAATCTGATAGTTACAGAACACATTGGCCTTTTTTGCGCGACAGGCGCATTGACAGTTATTCACAAATCACAAAAAGATACATAGATGACGAATCTATTTAACGATACACCTAAGAAACAGGGTTATGTTTTCCCTCCTGAATGGGCACAGCATGAGGCTACCTGGCTAACCTGGCCACATAAAGAAGCTTCCTGGCCCGGTAAATTAGAAACAATTTATGCGCCCTACTGTGCATTTATAAAAGTACTGGCACAAGGCGAAAAAGTAAGGATCAACATCAATGATGAAGAAACCAAGGCTTTTGCCATTGCTGAACTTGAAAAAGCAGGGGTAGATTTAGCTAATATTGAATTTTATTTCCATCCCAGCAATGATGCATGGTGCCGTGATCACGGTCCTGCTTTTTTGTTAAACAAAGATGGGAGTAAAAAAGTGGTCATAGATTGGGCTTACAATGCATGGGGTAATAAATATCCACCCTATGAACTTGATGATGTGATTCCGACTAGAATAGCTGAGCATTTTAAATTGCCGCTTTACATCCCGGGTATTGTGATGGAAGGTGGTTCTGTAGAATTCAATGGTGCAGGTACTATTTTAACCACTACTGCTTGTTTATTAAATGAAAATAGAAATCCTGACCTTAGTAAATTCCAGATTGAACAGTACCTGATGGATTACTATGGTGTGGAACAAGTGCTTTGGTTGGGCGATGGTATTGTAGGAGATGATACAGATGGTCATATTGATGACATTACCCGTTTTGTGAACCGTAATACAGTGCTTACCGTAGTAGAAAGTAACCCATTGGATGACAATTACGTATTGCTGCAGGAAAACCTGGAAAGCTTAAAAGGAATGCGCTTATTAAATGGCGAGGCTTTAAACATCATCACTTTGCCAATGCCATCACCGGTTATCCATGAAGATACCCGTTTGCCAGCTTCTTATGCTAACTTTTATATTGCCAATAAAGCCGTTATCGTGCCTACTTTCAGGGACGTCAACGATACTATTGCTTTAGCAATAATCCAGAAAGCCTTTCCCGACCGTGAGGTTGTTGGAATAGATTCTATAGATATCATTTGGGGCTTGGGTAGCTTCCATTGTTTAAGTCAGCAGGAACCTGCAATTACCCATTAACTTTATCCTTACTCTATAACCAAATTTATACATGAAATTACTTGAAGGAAAAACCGCACTGATTACTGGTGCTTCAAAAGGAATAGGCCGTAAAATAGCAGAAACATTTGCAGCACAAGGTGCTAATGTAGCTTTTACTTATTTATCATCTGTTGAAAAAGGCGAAGCGCTGGAACAGGAATTGCAATCGTATGGAACTAAAATTAAAGGCTACCGTTCTGACGCTTCGAAATTTGATGAAGCAGAGCAATTAATCAGTGCTATTGTGGCTGATTTCGGTACCCTGGATATTGTGGTTAATAATGCCGGTATCACAAAAGATGGTTTGTTAATGCGAATGAGTGAACAAAATTGGGATGACGTGATCAATGTAAACTTGAAATCCGTTTTCAATGTGACTAAAGCTGCCTCAAAAATTATGATGAAAAATCGTAAAGGTGTATTTATCAACATGAGCTCTGTGGTTGGCGTACAAGGAAATGCAGGTCAGGCTAATTATGCCGCATCAAAAGCAGGTATTATAGGTTTCTCTAAGTCAGTTGCAAAAGAATTAGGTTCACGTAACATCCGTTCCAATGTGGTGGCCCCGGGTTTTATTCGTACAGAGATGACCGAAGTATTAGATCCAAAAGTTGTTCAGGGCTGGGAGCAAGGTATACCTCTGAAAAGAGCAGGTGAGCCTGAAGACGTAGCTAATGTTTGTGTGTTTTTAGCCTCAGATATGAGCGCTTACGTAACGGGACAAGTGATTTCCGTTTGCGGAGGGATGCTTTAAAATAAATTATTTCCTTGAAAACCCCGGCAATGCTTAATTACCGGGGTTTTTTGTTTGATAGTTTGCTGCTGATGGTTTCATCGATTTCATTTTATAAATTTGGAAGATGAACCGAATAAACCGTTTGTCTGCTATACTCATACAATTGCAGTCGCGCAGAACCGTTAAGGCTCAAGACATTGCTGACCGTTTTCAGATCAGTCTGCGAACCGTTTACAGAGATATTCGATCCTTAGAAGAAGCCGGTGTGCCGATTCTGGGTGAAGCGGGAATAGGGTATGCGCTGGCGGAGGGTTACAGGCTGCCTCCGGTAATGTTTACCCGCGAAGAGGCATTGGCTTTCATTACTGCAGAAAAGCTGGTGCTGAGCTTAACTGATGCAACGAACGGAAAATATTACAGTACAGCCCTTTATAAAATAAGGGCTGTACTTAAAACTACTGAAAAGGATTATCTGGAACAGCTTGACAATAGGATTCAAGTACTCAGAACTAACAAGCCGCCAGAACTTCAATCCCATCACAATCCCTTGCAAACCATTCTCCATGCCATTGCCATAAGGCAAGTGATGCAACTTAACTATTTCGCCTACTACAGGCAAATACACACTCAAAGGATCATAGAACCCATTGGTGTATTTTACCTCAGTCCTTACTGGCATTTGATTGCCTATTGTAGGGAAAGAAAAGCTTTCCGGGATTTCCGGTTTGACAGAATTACAGATATCAGTACCACTTCTGAAAAATTTATTGATGTTCACCCTTCTCTAAAAACGATTTTAAATGATCAATATAAAGAAATGCAGCTGCAGGAAGTTATCTTAAGCATCGATCAACATGCCTGTCTGCATCTTGGCGAACAAAAATATTACCAAGGTTATGTGTTTGAAAATCAAACATCAAAAGGTGTCGAGATGCATTTTCTGACTGTTTCTTTAGAGGGCTTTGCTCGATGGTATATGACGTTCGCCGACCATGCAAATATCATTCATCCAGTAGCATTGCTGACCCGCGTAAAGACTCTTTTTTCTGCTATTAGTGAAAAATTAGAAAATTAATCAGCACTGCTGACATAGGGTTGTCACCATGCAGTGATATCTTTGAATATATCAAAACAAAAATATGAAATCAACTATTCAAAGTTTACTGAAAGAATTAAAACAGGAGTCATTAGTTACCCGTAAAATGCTAGAGCGTATTCCATCCGACAAACAGGATTGGCAGCCTCATGAAAAAAGTATGCCTATCAGGCAATTGGCGGCACATCTAGCAGAATTGCCCGATTGGATAAGTTTGGCTTTTACCACCGAAGAACTTGATTTTGGTGGAAAGCCTTATGAGTTGCCTTCCTGGGTGGATAATTCAGCACTGTTGGCTATTCTTGAAAAATCCCTCGCAGGAGCAGAGAAAAACCTTGAAAATGGTAAAGATGAAGATTTATTGCCGAATTGGACTTTAAGGAATGGTGATCAGGTGCTGATGACAATCACCAAAGGAGAGCTCATACGTCATGCTTTAAGTCAGACCATCCATCACCGAGCTCAATTAGGTGTTTACCTTCGTTTGCTTGATGTACCACTTCCTGCTACCTATGGCCCCAGTGCAGATGAGCCCAGTTTCTAACTCCAACTAAACAAAGAAAAGCTTTTTAATTTTTTTACGCCTTTCCAATTGTAATCTTCTTTTCTGGTAACTTTTGGAATTCTAAATTCCCTTAAAAGTTAAATACGCTGTAAATGGAAAAAACATTATTTACAATAAATTGTTTAATTAAAATTGTATCCTTAATCTTATTTTATCTATGAGTAATAGTGAAGGTTTAATTCTGAAACAGATGACGCTTCAATCTGATGATATATTTTTTATTTTCAATGCTACCGAACGTCGTTTTAAATTTGTGAATACCGCATTTGAAGAAATTACGAGGAGAAAATCCGACGAACTGTTTAAAAACCCTGGGTTATTACTTAAAATAGTATTCAAAGACGATTTGCAATATGTTAAACTTAATTTTAAAGCTCTTTTAAAGAAGGAAACAAGTAGTTTGTTGAATTTTAGGGTTGTAAGGCCAGATAAAACAGAAAGATGGATAAGTCTTAAGGTATATCCTATTGTGGAGGACGGTAAGATACAGTATTTATGCGGTATGGGAGAAGATGAAACAGCCAGGATAGCGAGTGTGTTCAATATGCAAAAGATAAACGGGTGGAAAAATTCTACTCTTGAAATTCTCTCCCATGATTTACGCGGTCCCATCGGAACAGTGAAAATGCTGGCCTCTGTTATTGCTAAAAAATTGCCGGAAAATGAGGAGATCCATAAGCTTACAGAATTGATTGAAGATATTTCCAGAAGAAACATTAATTTAATTAATACAGTACTTAAGCGGGAAGCACTTGATACTGCCGAAGTGGCAATGAGTAAAGAGCGGTTGGATGTGGTTTGGGAGATTAAACAGGTGATGGAAATTTATATTAAATCGCAAGAGGCAATTCACAAAAAATTAGGTTTCACCCATTCTCATAAAGAAATTTATGTTAATGCAGACAGTATGAAGTTCCTTCAAATTATTAATAATTTAGTTTCAAACGCCATAAAATTCACGAGAGAAAATGGAAGTATTCAGGTACATGTAGAGAAATTAGAAAAAACTTTTCTGGTTACGGTAGCTGATGACGGAATAGGTATTCCAAGAAGTTTGCGACCTATTCTTTTTAAAAAATATACTAAAGCAGGAAGGGCAGGGGTAAATGGCGAAGACTCTATGGGATTAGGGATGTGGATTGTGAAATCACTTACCGAAAGTCATGGCGGTAGTGTCTGGTTTGAAAGTGAGGTAAATAAAGGGACAAAGTTCTACCTCGAAATTCCGTTGGGGTCTATTTAAGATTGATTATTTTTTTGGTGCTTCCTTTATGATCACGAAAATATCTTCATTATCTTTTTTCATGAAATACTTTTCCCGGGCAAATTTTTCAGCAGATTTAAGGTTTGTGCTGAGCTCTTTTAAATCTTTCTTAACTTGAGCCGTTTCTTTTTGGTAGAAATTTTTTTCTTCGCGAAGATCTTTCACTTCGTGACGGAACTCATACTGAGAAAGTACATCGTTTTTGTCAAAAAATAACATCCAGACCACAAAGGCCGCAGTTGCGACAAAATATTTATTGCGGAAAAGTTCAATTAAGCGATTCATGGCTACAAAGATAAAACAAAAAATCCCTGCCTAATTAAAGGTAGGGATTTATTTTGTTAAAATTTATTGCCAGCATTACTGGCGCTATGATAATAATTATTTTTTTAAGAATTTGAAATCTTTACCAATAAAACGTGCTGCAGAACCTAATTCTTCTTCAATACGTAACAATTGGTTGTATTTTGCAATCCTGTCAGAACGTGAAGCAGAACCTGTTTTAATTTGACCACAGTTCAAGGCAACCGCTAAATCAGCAATTGTAGTGTCTTCAGTTTCACCACTTCTATGACTCATTACCGAGGTATAGCCACTGTTTTGTGCTAAACTAACCGCATTAATCGTTTCTGTTAAAGTACCGATCTGGTTAACTTTCACTAAAATAGAGTTTGCAATATTTTTATCTACACCTTGTTGTAAGCGTTTTACGTTGGTCACAAATAAATCATCACCTACCAATTGTACTTTATCA
This sequence comes from Pedobacter sp. CG_S7, assembly GCF_040544395.1. NCBI lineage: Bacteria > Pseudomonadati > Bacteroidota > Sphingobacteriia > Sphingobacteriales > Sphingobacteriaceae > Pedobacter > Pedobacter sp. CG_S7. The sequence continues at coordinate 165,276 of NZ_JBEONS010000001.1, forward strand.
CCAATTGCTCTTGTTAAAGCTTCCCATGCAGCCCAGTCATCTTCATCCAAACCATCTTCAATTGAAATGATAGGATATTTGCTTGCCCAGTCTACCCAGTAATTAACCATCTCATCAGAAGTTAATTTCTCGCCAGAAGATTTGTGGAAATTATAGGTTTTTGTTTTCGAATCGTACATCTCAGAAGCTGCAGCATCCATTGCTATCCAAATATCTTTTCCTGGCGTAAAGCCTGAAGCCTCAATTGCCGTTAATACCGTTTCAATAGCTTCAACGTTAGAACCGATGTTTGGGGCAAAACCACCTTCATCACCAACATTTGTAGAATATCCTTTTTTCTTTAATACTGTTTTCAGGTTATGGAAAACTTCAGTACCCATTTGCAAAGCTTCAGAGAAACTTTTTGCACCTAAAGGCATGATCATAAATTCCTGAAAATCAATTTTATTATCCGCATGTGCACCACCATTTAAGATGTTCATCATCGGTATCGGTAAAGTATTTGCATTTACACCACCAATATAACGGTATAAAGGTTGTCTGCTTTCTTGTGCGGCAGCTTTAGCTACAGCAAGTGAAACACCAAGAATTGCATTAGCACCCAGGTTACCTTTGTTTTCAGAACCATCAAGATTGATCATCAATTTATCGATCAAATTCTGTTCAAAAACATCAACACCTTGCAGTTCTTTAGCTATTTTGCTATTTACATTATCAACAGCTTTTAATACACCTTTGCCCATGTAGACTTTATCATCTCCGTCTCTCAGTTCAACTGCCTCATGTTTACCTGTGCTGGCTCCAGAAGGAACTGCTGCACGGCCCATGTTGCCGTTTTCTGTTACTACCTCTACTTCAATTGTAGGGTTGCCTCTTGAATCGAGGATCTGTCTTGCGTGAACATCAATAATTAAACTCATTTTTATTAATTTTATGGTTAAATCCGTCTTAGTGTAAATTATACAATTACTAAGCGTATATCCAAAGTTAAAATAAATTTTAAATTATCAGTTAGATTGTCCATTTTTTTGACGTTGTTTTATGCCAATCACCTGTGAAACAATTAAAAGACTCATGCTCACCACGCCAGCATAATTTACATAATGCGCTTTCCAGCTAAAATTGTTTTGATAAAGTATAACCAGATTTACGATTAAAACAATCGAAAAAAGTATAATAAGTAGTTTTGCTTTCATAAAATTATTCCCATTTAAAAACTTTTACGGCAGCGGCATAAACCACCACTCCCCAAAGTAACATAATCAAAATTTGAGTTTTCACCTCCCATAAACCTGCACCTTCAAAGGCTACTTTTCGCATCGCATCATTCAAATAGGTGAGTGGCAATGCCCTGCTGATTGGTTGTAACCAGTTAGGGAAAGCATCAATAGAAAAGAAAGTGCCTGAAAGTAAAAACTGTGGTAAGGTAATAATATTAGAGATGGGCGGTATAGTACTCTCGCTTTTCGCAATGCCAGATACCACAAACCCGAACCCCATAAACACAATAACACCAATAGTAGCAAGCAAAAGCATGTTTATGACAGTTATAAAACCATGTATCAGAGTAAAGTTGAAAAATAATCGCCCAAGGATAATTATAAATAAAGCGCCCAACAAAGAGAAACCAATACGCGCAAGGCATTCTCCTAAAACAATGCTCGACCGCCTTACCGGAGTGGCAAAAAACCGTTTAATTACTAACGTTTGTCGTAAATTAAAAAAAACGAAAGCAGTACCAAAAACACCTGTACTTAACAAGGCAAAGCCTAGCTGCCCGGGTAAAATAAAGTCAATGGTCCGGTATATTCTGCCTGTCATTGTACTTTCGTTAATTTCTGCAACAGTAGGTTTTGTATCTTTCGTGTTCAGCGTGAAAAGTAAATTGTTTAAGATAGATTTTAAGATATTCGCTTTATCTAAAGAGGCTGAAGTATAAGTCACGTTTGCACTATAAGCTGGTAAACCAGTAGCATTTTTCTTTACAGCTATCGAGGCATCCAGGTTTCCTTTTTCCAAAGCTGCCTTAATTTCCTGTGCATTTTTGTTTTTAGTTAAACGGACTACCGAAATCTGCTCTAATGCTGCTATAACAGGGTTATTTACGTCGGAGCCTGGTAATACGGCGAGGTCAACTTTTACGCCACCACCGCCCATAAATCCAAAAACCAATATAAAGATCAGGGGAAATGCCAGGGTGAAAACCACTGCAGAAGGACTACGGGTGATGGATCTGAAACTTGCTTTGGCCAGGGCCAGGGTTGCCCTAGTATTATTGTAAGGTTTATTCATTTTTTTTTGTTTACCCCTCCCGCCATTCCTGGCCTGTTAGGTTAATAAATACATCTTCCAGGTTTGCTTTTTTAACTTCTTTCTTCCGTTCGAAGCCACTGTTCACCAAATTGTCTATTAAATTATCTGGGGTATCCAGCGCTATTATTTTACCGTTTTCCACAAAAGCCACCCGGTCACATAGCTGCTCTGCCTCATCCATATAATGCGTGGTTATCACTACTGTGGTGCCGTTGTTACGTATGCCGATGATTAAGTCCCATAAATTTCGTCGTGCCTGTGGGTCAAGTCCTGTAGTTGGCTCATCAAGGAAAATGATTTTAGGGTTATTGATCAACGTTGTAGCAATGGAGAAGCGTTGTTTTTGTCCGCCCGATAAAGCTTTGTATTTCGCCTTAGCTTTATCCTGTAAATTTACCTTGCCCAACATTTCCATTGGATTGATGTCTACACCATATAAACCGGAAAAAAGTTCCAGCAGTTCCACCAAATTCAAGTTCGGATAATAACCTGCCGCTTGCAATTGCACACCAATAATTTGTTTGATTTGCTGGACATCCTTGTCAACAGAAAAACCAGCTACCAAAATCTCTCCTGAAGTTTTTTCCCTTAGCGTTTCGATAATCTCCAATGTGGTGGTTTTTCCGGCGCCATTTGGCCCTAGTAAACCAAAGATCTCGTTTTCAAAAACCTCAAAACTTATGCCCTGCACCGCCGCAAAGTCATCGTAGTTTTTTACCAGGTCCTTTACACTAATAATGGCCTTTTTTAAATCCATGATGTAAAAATAAAAGGTTTTAGGAAAAGAAACTGCTCTTTTCTCTAAAACCTGTAAAATATCGTTAAAGAATGTTTAATAACCTGCCTGAGCAGCTTACCAGGCTAATTCGCCTTTGATCATCTCAATAAAATCATCAAAAAGATAACGCGAATCGTGTGGGCCAGGAGAAGATTCTGGGTGGTATTGTACCGAGAATGCTTTTTTACCTTTCACACGTATACCTTCAATAGATTGATCGTTTAAGTTTAAATGCGTAATTTCTACTTTGTCAGAATTTCTAACCTCATCTGGCACTACGCCAAAACCATGGTTTTGTGAAGTTACTTCACAATGGTTTTTGATAATGTTTTTAACAGGGTGGTTCAATCCACGGTGACCATTAAACATTTTCATAGTACCAATTCCATTGGCTTGTGCCAATAACTGGTGACCGAGGCAGATACCGAACAATGGTTTATCAGCAGCTAAAATTTCTTTTACGGTTTCAATAGCGTAAGGCATCGCCGACGGGTCGCCGGGGCCGTTAGAAATGAAATAACCATCAGCACCCCATTTTTCCATTTCTTCAAAAGATGTTTTTGCTGGAAAAACTTGTACGTAAATATCTCTTAGGTCAAAATTACGCAGGATATTTTTTTTAATTCCAAGATCCAAAGCCGCAATTTTTAAGGATGCTTCTGGAGATCCATAGAAATAAGGCGTTTTTGTAGAAACTTGAGAAGATAACTCTAGTCCATCCATGGAAGGTACGGCAGCAAGTTTTGTTGTTAACTCCTCTAAATCTAAAATTTCGGAAGAAATAATGGCGTTCATTGCACCTTTATTCCTGATGTGACGAACCAAAGAACGCGTATCAATGTCAGAAATGCCGACAATGTTTTCATCTTGAAAGTAGTCTTGAATAGATTCAGAAGCTTCCTTGCGACTATAGCCGATGTTGTAGTTTTTACAAACCAGACCTGCAATTTTGATGGACTCAGACTCACCTTCTTCTTTATGTATACCATAATTTCCGATGTGGGCATTGGTAGTCACCATGATTTGTCCGAAATAAGAGGGATCTGTAAAAATCTCCTGGTAACCTGTCATTCCAGTATTGAAACAAATTTCTCCGGTAGTGGTGCCGATTTTCCCAGCAGCTTTGCCGTAAAATACGGTGCCATCTGCCAATAACAAGATCGCAGGTAACTTGATGTAGTTAGTCATGATAATATGAATCAGAAATTATATTGAAAAAAGAGAAAAAATAATAGGGAATAGAGGCATTGCCGCTGCTTTTACAATTAACAAATGTGCTGTTATATAACCCGTTCATTTCGGGATACAAAGATAGGTTTTTGACATCTAATTTCAATATTTTTTTTAATACTCCTCATTAGGCCAGTTTTTCAATTGTAAAACTTAATTTTGTTTTCCTAAAACTTATAGAAATGTCTGTAAATAAAGAATTAAAGCGCATCACTACTCATACCCTCCAGGAAATGAAAGATCGTGGTGAAAAGATTGCCATGTTAACTGCTTATGATTTTTCTATGGCAACCATTCTTGGCGATGCGGGTCTGGATGTATTGTTGGTTGGTGATTCCGCATCGAACGTGATGGCGGGTCATGAAACGACTTTACCCATTACGCTTGATCAAATGATTTATCATGCCCAAGGTGTAGTTAGAGGAGCCGGACGTGCATTTGTAGTGGTTGATCTTCCTTTTGGTACTTATCAGGGAAATTCTAAAGAAGCGCTGAACTCGGCCATCAGAATTATGAAAGAATCTGGTGCGCATGGGGTGAAACTGGAAGGCGGAAAAGAAATTGTAGAATCTGTACAGCGCATTATTACTGCCGGCATACCCGTAATGGGCCATTTAGGTTTAACACCACAGTCTATTTATAAGTTTGGAACTTATACCGTAAGGGCTAAAAGTGAGCTCGAAGCGGAGAAACTAAAAAGTGACGCCTTAGTTTTACAGGAAGCAGGTTGTTTTGCTGTAGTTCTGGAAAAAATACCTGCAAAATTAGCGAAAGTGGTCTCTGAAAGTCTGCACGTGCCAACGATCGGTATCGGTGCTGGTCCGCATTGCGATGGACAAGTACTTGTAGTAAATGACATGATTGGATTAACCAAAGGTTTCAGGCCACGGTTTTTACGTCAGTACCTTGATTTATATGAAGGTATTAAAGGTGCTGCCGAATCCTATATTAATGATGTAAAAGGGAAAGATTTCCCCAACGAAAAAGAACAGTACTAATGCCTATTACCGAAAAAGATATCCTTTTTGAAGACAACCATTTAATAGCAGTAAATAAGCGTGCAGGAGATATTGTGCAGGTTGATGAAACTGGTGATGAGTCGCTGGACGAAAAAGTGAAGAAATATATTGCCATTAAATACAATAAGCCCAATGAAGTTTATTTGGGTGTAATGCACCGCCTGGACCGTCCGGTTAGTGGTGTGATTTTGTTTGCCCGCACCAGTAAAGCGCTGGCACGCATGAACGACATGTTTAAAAACCGGGAGATAAAAAAGACTTATTGGGCAGTGGTAAGAAATAGGCCACCAGCAGAATCGGGTACTTTAATACATTGGCTGATTAAGAACACTCAAAAAAATGTGGTTACCGCATATCAAAAAGAAGTTGCCGGAAGCCAGCGTGCGGAGCTGAGCTATAAAATGATCGGCGAATTGAACGGCTTTTACCTTCTCGAAATAGATCCGCTAACAGGAAGGTCACATCAAATCAGAGTGCAGCTTTCCAGTATGGGTTGTCCAATTGTTGGAGACAATAAATATGGTTACCCCAGAGGGAGCCGTAAAGGCAGTATTTGTTTACATGCCCGCAGGTTGCAATTTATCCATCCCGTTAAAAAAGAACTAGTTACTATTTTTGCTAAGTTGCCTGTAGATGGTTTTTGGGAGCGTTTTGAGGGGTTTTAAAACCCCTTATAAACAATCTGTTTTTGTTAAAGTTATACCATTAGAGCTAAAATCTAAATTTTGAGTGGCCTTAAAAACCATCTTGCCATCTTTCTCTTCCGCAGCACCATAGCCTTCAATTAATTGATTGCCTCTCTTTAAAAAGGCAATTTGCCTGACAGAAGTTGTGCCTTCCGAATTAAAAGTATAGTCCATCATAAGGGTGTCGCCCTTCATTTCGCCGCTTACCTTTCCTGCGTTTTTATCTTTTTCAAACAAATTATAAGTCAACTCACCCTTGTGCTTGTTGCCATCGCTGGTTAGGGTTAAGGAAACGGTATCTCGGTTCTTAATATATAAATAACAATCTTGCTGCACACCATCTATGATAGCTTCTTCTAATCCAGTTTTTCCTGGTGTTTTTGTTTTTGAGGTATCCTGGCAAGCTGTCATCAGGATAGTTAATGCAAAGAGTATCATTAAATAATTTTTCATAATTATATCATTAATTTTTCAAAGGCAATTAAGCTCTCCTAAGCAAGATCAATAAGGTAACAATTAAAAACGGAAATAGTTAGGCTCATTCTAAAGCCGGGGCAAGAACCAGGCAACAACGCACCTGGTAGGGAGCTGGTAGGGACCTCGTAGCGGAAAACCGAAACCAGCTCCCTATTAACTCCCCAATAGGCCACGTTTAGGTAGTATCTATGATAAAAGCAAAGTTGGGCGGTAGTTTTACCATACAAAAGTACCAGCTGCTCCTGCAGGTAAACTTACGCTCACCATTTTGCCTTCACTTTTAATGTTGAAATTTTGTTCAGCAGTACCCGTATTTGTAACAATTAAAACTTTTTTGCCTTCTGGCGTTTTAAAAGCAACATTTGGTAAGCTTTCTATATTGTTGGAAGCTATTCTGGTAGAATTTTGAGGTACAAATTTTGAAGCATGTGCAATTACATAATAGGCTACATTTCTGGTCACCGATTGTCCAATGGTTAAAGCACCTAAACAAGTCACACAACCACCATCGGTATGAGGGCCATAGCCAGGATCTGCCGCCAGGTTCCACTCTAAAACATTCTTGCTCCAGTTGCGGGTAGCGCCAATAATAAGGGTGGAGACGTGCCATTTAAGGTCTTCAGCGAAGTTGCCTGGTCCGCCAACCCATTGTTCTGTAAAATATATATTCTTATCGGGATGGGCATCATGCACTTTTGATAAGGCATCTATTGTGCCACCATATAGGTGGAAAGCAGAACCATCAACATATTTCTTTGCTTCCGGATCATCTAAAATCGAGATCGGGTACTCGGGCTTGTCTGCATTATGGTCATATAAAATGATTTTTGTTTTCAGTCCTTCGGCTTTAAAAAGCGGACCTAAAGCTGTTTTAATAAAATTGGCCTGATCTGGGGCTTCCATATACATGCTGGGTACATTACCGGGGTGTAAAGGTTCATTTTGGATGGTAACGGCATCGATGGTTATCCCCAGTTCTGCCATTGCTTTGATGTATTTTGCAAAATACCGTGCAAAACTCTGGTAGTATTCAGGTTTTAAACTGCCACCTTTAAAACTTTTATTGTCCTTCATCCAGGTAGGTGCTGTCCATGGTGAACCCAATATTTTAATAGCAGGGTTAATTTTTACGATCTTCTTTAAGATTGGAATAAGGTCGGTCATTTCCATTGCCATAGCGAATTTATCCTGATTTACATCAGTTTCTCCAGCTGGAAGTTCATTATAGGTGAAGGTGCTAGCACTTAAATCTGAAGCACCAATGCTGACCCTTAAATAGTTAATGCCAATACCATTGCCTTCTGGAGAAAACAGTTCCTGTAAAAGGGCATCTTTTTCAGTTTCTGCTAGGCCATTAATCAGGCTGGCGCTTCCGCCTGTTAACGTATAGCCAAAGCCATCAATAGTTTGAAAGCTTTCTTTTTCATTAACTACTATAGTAGGGTTGCTGTTAGTAGCCTCGATAAAGTTTAATACCGTGTTTTGCTTTGCCAGTAGGGCTGATTTATCTCCCTTTGTTAACCAAAAAGACACGTCACTTTTAGTTGCATCAGCTATTTCACCGTTTTTTTTATTACTGCAGGCACTCAAGGTAAGCACCATAAATAAAGCAAGGTAGTTAATAGGGTTCATCAAGTTTTTATAACTCATAATTGAAATTGATTTTTTGATTAGCAATTTGTATGGTAAAGTCGCCAGCCTCAGTTATAGCCTTTAATTCTGGTGTAATAAAGCTCAGGTCTGCCGCGGTTAATTTAAAAGTTACAGTTTTTGTTTCTCCGGGTTTTAAGTCAATTTTATCAAAGCCTCTAAGGCGTTTAGCATCCGGACTAATCAAGGTTGCTACCAGGTCTGAAGTATACATCAACACACTTTCTTTGCCAGAAACTTTGCCGCTGTTAGTTACGTTTACTGAAACAGTTAAAGTTTCACCAGCTTTTAAGATGCTGTTGCTTAATTTGATGCCGCTATAGGTAAAAGTAGTGTAACTTAAGCCATGACCGAATACATATTGTGGGTTATAATCTGCATCATAGTTATAAACACCTTCGGTAGTCGATCTTGATTCAGCTGGTTTATGGTAGTAATTGAATAGAGCATTGGGGTATTGCGGATAAGTATAGGGCAGTCTGCCTGAAGGGTTAACATCGCCAAATAAAATTGCAGCTAAAGCATCTCCGCCGAAGTTTCCCGGAAGGTAGGTTTGTACCACTGCCTGCATTTTACGCTCAAATTTGCTTATCACCCTAGGTCTGCCTTCATTTAAGACTAAAATGATTTTTTTACCTGTTGCAGCCAGTCTTTGTGCCAGTTCAGTTTGCAGGTCTGATAAGTAAAGGTCACTTAAGTTGCCCGGTGTTTCAGTATAACTGTTCTCTCCTAAACAAAGAATTACTACATCTGCATCTTTTGCAGCTAATACAGCCTCTTCTAACTTGTCGGCATATTCTTCGAAATATTTGCCATCCATTTTATAGCTTACACCAGGTATATAAGTAACATTTTGGGCGCCGGCTTTTTGTTGTAAAGCTTCTAATATGGTGTTGTATTTGGCGGCAAACTCCTCTACTTTTTCTCCTTGCCAGGAGTAAGTCCAGGCACCATTTAAGGTTCTCATGGAATTGGCATTCGGGCCTGTGACTAATATTTTGGTGTTTTTGCTTAGCGGTAAAGCGTTATCATTGTTTTTTAACAAGGTAATTGATTCTGCAGCATTGTTATAGGCAGCCAATTCAAATTCTTTACTTGCAAATTTAGGGTAATCTTTAGGGTTAGTGGTTGGTTTTTCAAAAAGATTCAAATCATATTTAACCAATAAAATTCTTCTTACGGCATCATTGATGCGTTCTTCGGTAACTTTACCTTCTTTAACCAAAGCAATCAGGTCATCGCAGAAAGGCTCATAGTTATAAGCAATCATTGACATGTCGATACCTGCGTTGATGGCAATTCTAACGGCTTCTTTATTGTCTTTTGCTACGCGGTCTCTTTGATAAAGGTTTTCTACATCTCCCCAATCGGTTACTACCAGACCTTTAAAGCCCAATTCTTCTTTTAGTAATTTGGTAAGGATGTTATAATTGGCATGTACAGGAACGCCGTTGATGATACCAGAGTTTACCATAATGGTTTTTGCTCCTGCATCTATCGCTTTTTTGAAAGGAGGGAGGTGGTATTCCCGCAGCGCCTGGTCTGAAATAACGGCAGGGGTTCTGTCTTTACCAGATACCGGTACCTGGTAACCCAAGAAGTGTTTGACCGAAGAGGCTACTTTAAAAGGATTAGCTACATCATTGTTTTCACCCTCAAATCCTTTTACCATTTCATAACCCAGTTCTCCAACCAGGTAGGGGTCTTCACCAAAACTTTCCCATTGGCGTGGGAAACGTGGGTCTGCACCTAAATCTAAAAGTGGGGAGAATGCCCATGGAATAGCACTTGCACGGGTTTCATAGGCAGATATTTCTGCACCCTGGCGCACTAATGCACGGTTAAATGTTGCCGCCTGACCAATTTGCTGTGGAAACATGGTAGCGCCTACTGTATAAGTTTCTCCATGGATGGCATCAATACCATAAATGACTGGGATTTTATTAGGGGTTTTTGTCATAGCCGCCTTTTGAATCTGGCTTATGATTTTATACCATACGTCTGTGCTTCGTGCCCGGTTATTAGAAGTGTTTAACACCGATCCAATCTTGTATTTTACCAGCGCTTTTTCCAGTTCTTTTTGATCCAGTGAAAAAGGCTCTGCACTAGAATAGCGGTCTCCGCCTTTACCAACTACATCAAGGGTAATTTGAGCCATCTGGCCTACTTTTTCTTCCAGGGTCATCTTCTTTAACAGGGCTTCAACTTTTGCCTCATTATTGGTTTGTGCCCTAGCTGTTAATACACTGCCAGCAAGCAGCAACAGTGCTAAATTTCTTCTTAATATCATTGGGTATGTTTATATAAAAAAGCTGTTTACACAGCCTTTTTATAGTATTACATTATCTTACATTCGGATTTCTGTCCCATTCATCCTGCGGAATTGGGAAAAATAGTTTGGCTTCGGTTACGTTATAGTTTAAAGATGCGCCATTGCCATCTTTTTGTGCATTCATCACCGTTATTGCCCTTTTTGTACGTAGCAGGTCAAACCAGCGGTGACCTTCAAAAGCAAGCTCCAGTCTGCGTTCTTTTTCAATTACTAAGCGCATAGCCGTTTGGTTTGCAGCAGTTGTTGCTGGTAAATTTACACGCTTCCTCACCTGGTCTACCAGGGTTTTGGCTTGTGCCCAACCACCTGAATTTTGCTCGTTTAAAGCTTCTGCTTTTAGTAACAGGATATCAGCTAACCTAAGGATGTAACTGTTAGATTTATCGTCAGCCCTGTATTTATTAACATAAGGGTAATTGGCTTTCGACCAGTAATCATCTGCCCAGCCTTCACTAACAACGTTTTTGAAGCTAATGCTGGAGTTTCTTCTGATATTGTCATTTTCTGAGTTAAAAGCCGCTACCAGGTCATTTGTAGGCGTATTGAATCTTTTCCATCCTGTACCTACAATTACACTTGGCATCCAGTTACCATGGATACCGCCCCAGCCATCGTATTGCATTTCCCATATAGCTTCGCTATTGTTTTCATGTTGGGCATCCCACAAAGCATCATAACTGCTTACCAATGAATAACCACCAGAAATTACAGCATCACTATATTGCTGAACTTTTGCCCAATCTGGTGTAGGTTTTGAGGCGTATACCTTAGCTAATAAAGCATTAGCCACCCCTTTTGTTACAATACCTTTGTTGGGTACATTAATTGGTGCATTTGCGGCACCAAATTCTAAATCTTTAATGATTTGTGCATAAATGGCATCTACGCTAACTTTTGAAGGATAGAATTCTGCATCGTTGGTAGGTAAAGCCAGTACCAAAGGTACTGAACCCCATAAGCGTACAAGGTTAAAATACATGTAAGCCCTTAAAATGCTGGCTTCGCCAAGCATCTCATTTCTTCTATTGTTTACATCTAGTTTTGCGTCTTTAATGCTCGGTACATTGTTTAGTACAATGTTTGCATCCTTAATGTTGCTGTATAAACCATTCCAATCGCGGGTTAAGTTGCCGTTGGTAGAATTAGCGGTAAACTTATCAATGGCAATGTTAGCAGCATTATCACCGCCAGCATAAGCATTGTCTGACGTTACATCACCATTAGTCATGAAATCCCAAATGTGGTAATCGTTATACATGCCTGAATAGGCTCCCAACATAATTTTCTCTGCAGCTGCCGCATCTGCAAAGGCTATTTCAGGACCTACCTGCGAAACAGGTTCCTTGTCTAAGAAATCTTTTTTACAGCTTCCAAATGCCATTATCAGGGCACTTGCTGCTGCTATAGTATATATTTTAAATTTCATCTTCTGTTATATTTAAAAACCTACGTTAACACCAAATAAGAATGTTCTTGATTGTGGATAAGTTCCATAATCTACGCCCATAGAAGGCCCGTTTGCACTGTATTGGTTCACCTCAGGATCTAGTCCGCTGTATTTTGTGAAGGTTAACAAGTTGTAACCGGATGCATAGATCATGAAACGGCTCATTTTTAATTTTCCTAAAGCCATTTGGCCGAAATTGTAAGATATTGTCGCTGTTTTTAAGCGTAAATAAGAACCATCTTCAATAAACCTGCTCGAGGTTAAAGTATTAGAAGTGTTGTCTCTTGAAGCCCTAGGCATAGAAGTAACCTGACCGGGAGTTGTCCACCTGTCCAATACTGTAGCCAATTGGTTTTTGGAATCATTCATTCCTTCTAATTCCATTCTGGAAGCATTGAACATTTGATTGCCTTGTACACCCTGGAACAAGAAGCTTAAACCAAAATTGCCATAGCCAAAGGTGTTGTTAAGACCATAAGTGAAATCAGGCTGCGCATTGCCAATAAATGTGCGGTCATCTGTAGTGATTTTGTTGTCACCATTTAAATCTGAATAAACAATATCTCCTGTTGCAGGATTTACTCCCTCAGAAACATAACCGAAGAAACTACCTAATGGGCGACCAGTAACTACTCTGATCGCTGCATCGCGCTCATAAATTCCAGCAAAGTTAATGTTGTTTACCTTGTCGCCAAGGTCAGTTACCTTGTTTTTATTAATAGAAAAGTTCAAATCTGTAGACCAGGTAAATTTATCGCCGGTTACGTTTTTTGTAGAAAGTACAAATTCTATACCTTTGTTCTCCATGGCACCTACGTTGCTTACAATCTGGTTAAAGCCAACACTGGCAGGCAGTGGTTGATAAATTAACAAATCATTGGTTTTTTTAAGGTAAGCATCAGCAGTAAAAACCAGGCGACTGTTAAACATTGTTAAATCAAGACCAATATTGGTTTGCGTAGTGGTTTCCCATTTCAGCCTGTCGTTGCGTAGCTGGCTTAAGTTATAAGCACCTTCTGGAGTTGGCTGATAGAGCTCTAAATAAGCGTAATCACCGATGTTTTCGTCGTTACCTACTTTACCCCAACTAGCTCTTACTTTTAAGTCGTCAATAGATTCGCTGTCTTTAAGGAAGTTTTCTCCAGATATGCGCCATCCTACCGAGGCAGAAGGGAAATAACCGTAGCGGTTGGCTGGGCCGAAACGGGAAGAACCGTCGGCACGGAAATTAGAACTGAACAAATATTTGCCGTCGTAAGCATAAGTAAAACGGGCTAAATAAGAACGTTTAGACCATTGTGAGCCATTCGTTATTTGTTTTGGAATGGATTCACCCCGAGGTAATAATTCTTTATTTGGGCCTAAGAAATCACTTTCTGAATAAGGGGCGAACAAATAATTTGATTCTTGTAAAGTCATACCTGCTGTAGCAGTAATGGCATTTTTACCTACATTTTTCACGTAGCTTAAAATGTTTTCATTTAACCAAACGTGATCTTCAGTTTTGTTATTGTTATATAAACCACGTTGGTCTCTTCCATAAGTGGTAGAGAACGGATCAAGGAAATAAGTATAATAAGCATCTCTATTGTTGGCACTGATGCTTGATTTAAAAGATAAATCTTTTGTAAATTTTACTTCAGCTGCAAAAGAGCCAAGGAAACGAGTGTCTCTGTTGTTGTTTTGTGCTGCGAAAGCATTGGCAACCGGGTTTTCAGAACCGCCTTTATATGGATTAAAGGCATAAGATCCATCAGCAGCATAAATACCAATAGTGGGTGGTGTGGTTAAGGCAGATAAAATTGTGCCTCCTCTTGCCACGTTGGCATTGTCGCTTACATCTCTTGATTTATTAGACGTTAATGCAGCCGACGCAGTTAATTTTAACCAATCGGTTATGGGCTGTGAGCCATTAAAATGGAAAGTATATTTGTCTAATTTGGCTGGGGCTACAACACCTTTATCTTGTTGGTAACCGCTGGAAAAGGAGTATTGCCCTTTTTTAAAACCACCGGAAAAAGATAATTGGTAGTTGTTTTGAATTCCTGTACCGAAGGTTTCTTTCTGCCAGTCGGTGTTTTGGGTGCCTAAACCTGCCAAAGCATAACCCATATCGCCCATCAGGGCTGTATATTGGTCTTTGTTTAAGACATCCTGTTTTTGCCATAGGTTAGAAAAACCTGTAAAAGCATTAAAGGCTACACTTAATTTCTCTGTACCTTTTTTTGTCGTAATTAAAACTACGCCATTAGCACCACTTGATCCATAAATGGCTGCACCAGATGCATCCTTTAAAATGGTCATGCTTTCAATGTCTGATGGATTGATGAAACTTGCATCTCTTGAAGTTACGCCATCAATTACATACAGCGGACTGTTGGACGCGTTAATCGAAGTGTTACCGCGGATGGTGATGGAAATGCCTGCTCCTGGTTTACCAGACTGAGAGTTGATTTGTACGCCTGCTGCTTTACCTTGTATGGCTTGTAATGGATTGGTGACAGGCTGGTTTTCTAAATCTTTTGCCGATATAGATACCACTGCTGTTGTCAGGTCTTTTTTAGTTTGGGTGCCATAACCTACAACGACCACTTCATTCAACTGATTGTTATCTTCTGTCAGGGAAACGTTAATTGTCGTTTTGCCGCTGATGGCTTGCTCGATGGTTTTGAAACCGATGTAAGAAAAAGCAAGTGTAGCATCAGCAGGTGCGCTTAAGCTATATACACCATTTGAATTTGTCATTGCACCTTGTGCACTGCCTTTAACCTTTACGGATACACCTGGCAAAGGAAGGCCTTGTTCGTCTTTTACTTCACCTTTAACAGTGATGTCTTGTGCCATAGCTACCGAGAGACTACACAGGAGACAAACAATAAAAAGAGTAAACTTTTTTCTCATAATATTTGCTTTGTTTAATATAATTGGATGGCTAAAGTTAAGGCTTGTGAAGTTGTATTTGCAAGTAAAACACTAAAAATATTTTACGTAAATGATTGATAATCATTATGTTGTGTCGTATTTGATACGCTTTAACACCCTAGGCTTAAATAGGGCTTAACAGCTGATAAACAGTGTATATGCACCGTGTTTATCAAAGCCTGCTTTGGCATTCTGATACGCTTCCGTACCCTTGAAAATTTGAGCTGAATATTTTAAGTTTAATCAAGTACCAATACAGACCAGCCGTGTTTATTTGATTTTTTAAGCTTTGTTTTCTTTTCTTCCATCACTAATTTTATCCTTGATCCGTAAGTCCAGCAGGTGCTTTGCCTTAAGTTAAGGAGCTCGCCCAATTTGTGAGAAGAGATTTTTCCCTTGGTAGTATAGAGGAGAAAAACCATATAAAAAGCTTTGTTAATAGGGATCCTGGTGTTGTGAAAAATGGTATAAGTGGTTACCGATTCTTCATAACCGCATTTACTGCAACGCCTGCTACAGGTAATATGGCCAGGGTAAAAATGGGTATTTTTGCACTTACGGCAACTGTAACCGTCTTTCCATTTTAACTCTGAAAGGTAAATATTGCAGCTTTCTTTATCGGGGTAAATTTTACTGAATTCTTCGAAATCTACATCAGCCGACATTACCCTGTCGCGGGTTACTTTTTCTACATTGATTTGAAGCTCCTGGTTGTCTTGTTCCAGTAATGTATTCATCCTGGAGATTTCTTCTGCCTGTTGTTTTAGCTGGTCATTTGCATCCAGTAATTCACTGTTTTTGGCTTCAATTATGACTGACTTGTGGAAAACTTCTTTAGTGCGGGCTTCCACTTGTTTCTCCAGTTCCTGATTCAAGTTGTCTTTTAATTTCGCGTTAACGGCCATTTGTCTGATCATTTGCCGCTGTACAGTTTCTTTCTTACGTTTAAGAATGCTTACTTTATCGCCAATGGCAAAGGAAAGAAAAACCATTTCCATTACAAAACAGAAGCTTAAACTGTAATAACTTGCTACACCAAAATTTAACCATGCAAAGCCAAGCATGATTAATAATTTGAGCGTGAAACCAACAAATAGAAAACTATAACCTAACACGAAAAACCTTGCAGGCTGATAACCCTGTTTGTAAATATAGATGCCCGTAAAGAAAGCAACGGATAAGGGAATAAATTCTATAAACTTATAGTTGAACAGGTTTTGATTAAACAACAGGGAATAAAAGAATATAGCGATCCGTAAGCCAATAATCCACAAAATCAGTTGATTTAGTCTGGGGGCTTTTGCTGCTACAAATAAAAGGGATCGTGTAAATAATAAGGCAAAAATGCTGGTGCTGCAAAGGGCTACGGCAAAGGCTATTTGGTTCCAGTCGGGGCTGTTGGGCCATAAATATTGATAGGCAATACCATCGTTGCTCATCTCAAATAAGCCAACACTTAGATTGTAAAGTACATAATAAAGGTATTGTCTCTGACGCATGGAGATGAACATGATCAGGTTATAGAAACTGAAAACCAGGATCATTCCATAAAATATTCCGAAATAGAAATATTCATTCAAAGCATAGGAGATGAACCAGTCTACCGAACGGAGAACAATGATAATATCAGCAATTTGTGATGACTTAACCCTGAAATAATAGCTTTGTACCTCGTCGCTGTCATTGTCAATAGACAATTCAAAGTTTTTGTGACTTAACTCGCGCTCCCTGAATTTGTATCTGTCTCCAAATTCTTTTATTTTATAACTGCCGTCTTTTTGTGGAATATAAGCAGTGACGTAATCAATAGTTTGATCAAAAAACTCCAAAAGAAAATGTTTCTTTGCCTTACTGTTATGTTTGATGTTTATCCTGAACCAATAAGTGGTATGCAAGGCCAGGGTTTGAGGTGTGCTGCTTTTACTCGCTTGAAATTTCTTGCTGAAAGCCTTGCTGCTGACCTGTTCGAAGGTGTATTCCTCTTTAGGATCCTGCAGTAATTCAATTTGCTGGAAAGAAAATATTTCCTGTTTTAGGTTATCTTGTATCTCTACCGGAACCTGAGCTGAAGTTTTTGTAGCAAACAGCAATGCTATATAAAGCAATGCAAGATTGAAATTCCAAGGTTTTAGAAATACTGTCGCCATTTATTAAGCGAAGATAATATTTTCTTTTGAGCTTAACTTGCTTTTATAGTTTGTAAAGCAAGCGCTGACCTCTTGTTTCTCGCTATCAACAACCAGGCAAAAGCAGCACCGGTAAGCGCCATAAGCGTTCCTACAAAAACTGGTGAAGTATAATCGTAACCAGCAGCTAAAGGTATGCCTCCTAAAAAAGCACCTAGGGCATTTCCAATATTAAAACTCGCCTGGCTTACCGAAGCGGCAAGCATTTCAGAGCCTTTCGCTGTATTAATCATCAGCATTTGAATAGGAGAGGCTAATCCAAAGGCAACAGCTCCCGTTACAAAGGTCATGATTAAGGATAAAACCTGGTTTTCAGAAATGTAATGAACAATAGTAAGTGTAACTGCCATGCTGAGCAACAATACAACACAGGCCTTTGCTGGTGAAAAACGATCGGCAAGCCTGCCACCTATTAAATTGCCGACAAACATACCTAAGCCTGCAAGGATTAAAATGTAGGTTATAGAATCAGCAGAAAATCCCGAAACATCGGTAAGCAATGGGGCAATATAGCTGTACCATGAAAATAATCCGCCAGTCCCGATGGAAATCATTAAAATGATAACCCAAGCTTCAGGTAATTTAAAAAAGTTCAATTCCTGCTTGAGGTTACGGTTTTTTATTGCAGGTAAAGCAGGAAGCCAGTATTTTAAACTTAACAGCGTGGCTATTCCAACTATTACGACAATGACAAAGGTATAACGCCAAAGAAAGTGATGACCAATATAAGTTCCCAATGGTACGCCAGCAATATTAGCCACCGTTAAACCTGCAAACATTAATGATACGGCTTGTGCTTCTTTTCCTTTTTCAGCTAACTTGCTAGCTACAACAGAACCTACACCAAAAAATGCTCCGTGAGGTAAACCGGCCAATAGTCTGGCCAGAAAAAGTGTAGGGTAATCCGGTGCAAATGCCGATAATGCATTGAAAGCCGTAAACATCAGCATGAGGGCAATCAATATCTTCTTTGGTGGATAGCTTCCTGCAATAACAATGAGTAAGGGTGCGCCAATAACTACGCCTATAGCATAGGCCGAAATTAAGTGACCGGCCTGCGGAATGGTAATAGAAAGATCTGTAGCAATATCAGGTAACAGGCCCATCATTACGAATTCTGTAATACCAATTCCCAAGCCTCCTAAGGTTAAACTGTATAAACTTCTTTTCATTAGCGTATTTATGTAATAAAAGGTGATGAAGCTATTAAAAGCTTTTATTCCTTGTTTTTTGTAAGCTGTAAAGTTAAATAGGTTATTTATATACAAAGTTAGTGTATATAATACACTATGCAAAGAACTGTGATTTTATTGCTTTAATATGTTTTAAAGTGTGTAAAAGAGCTGAAGATTTTTACATTTTATTGTGTGTTAATTTTTTCTTTAAAAGCTTGTGTATTATTTTTGTTATGTTTAGATTTGGTTAATACCAAGGCGGTATAGCTTATTAATATTCATTAAACATGTTTCTTATGTAAAAAAATTGTATCTATTTTTTATTCAATCACTTAACCAAATATTTTATGTTTAAAAAACTACTTATTCTCAAAAGAAGAATCTTTCTTTTGTTTGCCTGCCTCCTCCTTTCGGTTGGAGCTATTGCACAAGTCAACATCACAGGAACAGTTTCCAGCAGTGATGATAAATTACCAATTATTGGAGCCTCGATTAAGGTGAAAGGCACAAGTCAGGGCACAATGACCAATACTAATGGCTCTTTTGCTTTAATTGCAAAAGCTACAGATGTTATTGTGATTTCTTACGTGGGTTATAAACCGACCGAAGTTACAATAGGAACCCAAACTTCTATTACCGTTGTATTAGAGGCAGAGGCTAATAAACTTACAGAAATTGTGGTGACAGGTTATACCAGTCAGCGGAAAAAAGATTTAACAGGAGCCGTATCAGTAGTTGATATTGCACAGTTAAAATCTGTTCCTGCAGCCAGTGCTGTGGAAGCTTTACAAGGTAAGGCTCCAGGTGTACAGATTGTTAACGATGGTGCGCCAGGTTCTACACCTCAAATTCGTGTCCGTGGGGTAACAACCATTAACAACAATGATCCATTGTATGTTGTGGATGGCGTACCTTATGAAGGAAAGTTAAGCTGGTTAAATCCAAATGACATTGAGAGCATGCAAGTGTTAAAAGATGCTTCTTCAGCATCAATTTATGGTGCTCGTGCAAACAATGGTGTTGTAATCATCACAACCAGAAAAGGAACCCAGGGTAGTGCACCAAAAATAACTTTCGATTCTTATTATGGTACTCAATCACCCCGGAAAAATACTTTTCCAAAAATGATGAACCCTTTGCAATATGCTCAATATCAGTATTCGCTTTTCACCAATGTAAAATTACCGGTGGTAGCAGGAACGAATTATGGTACTGGTGCAACCCCTACTTTGCCAGAATATCTGATAGCAGGTGATAAAAGTGGACAAGATGTGACTGCTGCAGCTGCAGATCCTTCAAAATATAGCCAAGATCCAAATAGTTTCTACCAGATTACCAAAGCCAATCAGCAGGGTACAAATTGGATGGAAGAAATAACTGAAAATGCACCCATACAAAATTATCAATTGAGTGCTGCCGGTGGTGGTGAAAATTCTACTTACAATTTTTCTTCCGGTTACCTGGATCAAAAAGGAACGATCAAATATACGGGCTTCAAGCGCTATAATGTTCGTGCCAACACTAGCGTAACTGCTTTGAATAAAAGACTTCGCTTTGGAGAAAACATACAATACAGTTATTCTGAAGGAGTTGGTTATGGTGTTAATACAAACACTTCCGGAAGCGCTCAGGGAGAGGGCAGTGCGATAGGCTGGGCTTACCGTATTCCAACTATTATTCCTGTTTATGATATCAAAGGAAATTTTGCAGGTAGCCGTGGAAGTCTATTAGGTAATGCCGAAAATCCATTAGCCACACTTTTCCGCGGAAAAGATAATATAAACAGAAGCAATTTCTTTTTCGGAAATGCCTTTGCAGAAGTTGACATTATCAAAGGATTAGTTGCCAAAACAAGTTTTGGTCTGCGTTATGAAAATTATAACGGCAGAAGCATGCGTTATCCCAATCTGGAGTTTTCTGAAGGTAACAACTCAAATAACTTGAATGAATATCAAGGATATACAACAGAATGGACCTGGACCAACACTTTAACTTACAGTAAAGTCTTTGCTGAAAAACACAGACTGAATTTATTGGCAGGTACTGAAGGTATTAAATCTACTAATCGCCAGTTAAATGCAGGACGTAATGATTTCTTCCTTTTGGGTGATCAAAATTATTATTACCTGAATGTGGGTTCTTCAAACATTAGCAATGCAAGTACAGGAAGTTTAGCTTCTCTATTCTCTTTATTTGGTCGTGCAGATTATGCTTTCAACGACAAGTATTTAGCGAGTGTGACCCTTCGTCGTGATGGATCATCTAACTTTGGACCTGAAAATAAATATGGTTATTTCCCAGCGGGAAGTTTAGCCTGGAGACTTTCTGAAGAAAGCTTCATTAAGGAAAATGCAACATGGGTAACTGACTTGAAACTTCGTGCAGGTTATGGTGAAACTGGTAACCAACGTATTCCGGGTTTCCAATACCTGAACAGGTACCAATCCTCTTTAACCTCTGCAGCTTATGGTTTTGGTGGTGGTAACAGCGTTACGACTGGGGTATGGCAAAATTCCTATTCCAATCCTGCTATCAAATGGGAAGGTTTAAGCTCAGTGAATTTAGGTTTGGATTTTACCTTATTTAATTCGGTTTTTGACGGTTCATTTGACTGGTACAATAAGAAAACCAGTGACATGCTTTATCCAGTGCCATTGCCATCAACAGCTGTTGGGATGGGAAATTCTCCATTTGTTAATGTTGGTGATATGAGTAATAAAGGTATAGAAATTGCCTTAGCCTATCATTATGGGAAAATAGAGGATAAGCCACTTAAATTTGATATAGGTTTTAACTTTTCAAAAAACGTAAACAAAATTGTTAAACTGGCTCCAGGAATTGATAATCAGCCTTATGGAAATTTTAGAAGTTTACAGACTAGTATTCTTCAGGCAGGACAACCATTTGGATCTTTTTATGGTTATGCTACAGATGGAATCTACCAAAGTGCAGCTGATTTAGCGGCAAGTCCTGTTTATTCAGGTGCTCGTATTGGTGGATTTAAATTTAAAGATGTAAATGGTGATGGTAAAGTTGATGCTGCAGACAGGACAATTATCGGAAACCCGAATCCGGATTTTCTTTACTCCTTTAGTGTAAATGCCTCTTATAAAAACTTCGACATTAACATGTTCTTCAATGGTTCTCAAGGCAATGACTTGTATGATGCCACCAGGTATTACACAGATTTCAACACCTTTGCTGGTGCAAGAAGTACAAGGTTATTAGATGCATGGAGTCCAACCAATCCAACTAGTATGATCCCTTCTGCAAGTATTCTGGCCTCCAGTTTTGAATACAATTCATCCAGTTATTTTGTACAGGATGGTAGTTTCTTCCGCATGAAGAATTTGCAGGTAGGCTATAATTTCGAAGCTGAAAAATTATTCGGTTCAAAATTAGGCATTAGTAAATTAAGAGTTTACGCCAGTGCAACTAACATTTTCACTTTAACAAAGTATAGTGGTCTAGATCCTGAAGTTAGTCAGACTTCAAGTACTTTCTCTGCACCAGGTGTAGATTTTGGGGTATACCCAAGTCCACGTCAATTTCTTTTAGGTTTAAGTGTAGGATTTTAATGAAAAAAATAGAAAATATGAAAAAGATTAATTATATATTATTTGCATTATTTCTGTTCACCATAGCGGGATGTCGTCAAGACTTCCTGGAGAAAAAGCCTCAGGGGGAACTGACGCTGGAACAATTAACTAATCAAAAAGGGGTAAATGGCTTATTAACACATGCTTATTCCATGCTTAATGGCAATTTAAATGGTACCTGGGGAAACTATGCTTCAGGTCCAAGTCAATGGCTTTTAGGCGAAGTAACCTCCGATAATGCGCATAAAGGCAGTGATCCTGGAGATCAACCTAACATGAATGATTTAGAGCGACATAACCCTAACAGTACCAATGATAACTTGTCTGCCATGTGGACTCGTTGTTTTGAAGGTATACAAGCTTGTAATAGTACCTTGAAAATCCTGGCTATATTGCAAGCAGGTGGTAGTGAAATCCCGTTTTCAGCTGCAAGAGCTATTGAAGTTCAGGGGGAAGCAAGGTTATTGCGTGCGCATTATTATTTCTTTTTGGCCCGGGCCTTTAAAAATGTGCCTTTAATTACAGAAAGCACAACTGATCCTGCGGTTGACAATACAGCGGATATTTATCCTTCGATCGTTGCTGATTTAAAATATGCTTCTGATAATCTAGCGGCAGTAAACACTCAAGCTCAGGTTGGACGGATGAATAAAATCATCGCTCAGGCTTATTTGGGTAAAGTGTTGTTGTATCAACAGAAATATAGCGAAGCTCTACCTTTATTAAATGCTGTGATTGCAGCAAAAGGTGGTGTTAATGCCATTACAACTATGCCATATACTGATAACTTTGATATCACCAAAGAAAATGGACCAGAAACTATATTTTCGGTACAAATGTCTGTAGGTGGAGATGGTTCTGGTGGTGACAATGGTAATGTTGGCGATATGCTTAACTTCCCTTATGGTAGTGATAAAGCGATTGCGATAAATTGCTGTGGATTTTTCCAGCCTTCTTTTGACCTTGCCAATGCCTTTAAAGTGGATGCAAATGGATTACCGTTTCTTGATAATTCATACCGTACCAATCCATACAAATCTGATTTTGGAGTAGCAAACAAAGCAAATTACCAGTTGGATCGTACGTTAGCAATAGATACACGTATGGATTATACCATGGGTAGAAGAGGTGTTCCTTTCCTTGATTGGGGAGTGATGGTAGGCGATACCTGGATCAGGAATGCTGCTAATGGTGGGCCTTTTCTAGCTTACAAAAATGTAATTGATGCGGCACAAATTGCAACAGGTTCTGCTCCTGGAACACCTAATGTTACGGGCTTAAACATCAATCTTATTCGTTTAGCGGATGTTTACCTGATGGCAGCAGAATGTGAAGTGGAGGTAGGAGTTCTTTCTAATGCCTTGACCCTGGTGAATAACATTCGTACACGTGCAGGCTTAATTAAACAGAAAGTAGCACCTGATGGTGTAACAAAACTAGCTGCATATAAAATAGGTCTATATCCTTCTTTCCCAGACAAAACTTATGCACGTACTGCTGTTCGTTTTGAACGCAGACTGGAATTATCTTTGGAAGGTCACCGTTTTTATGATCTTGTACGCTGGGGTACATTGAAAACGACTTTGGAAAGCTATTATGGATTTGAAGGTACATACCTTACTTATCTTAAAGGTTTAACCATCTTGCCGCGAGATAGTTATTTCCCAATACCACAAGAGCAAATTGATAGGAGTAATAAAGTGCTCAAACAAAATACCGGATATTAATCTGTTATTAATAATTCATTTTCTATCCTGCCTGTTTTTTGAATCCATTCAAAAAACAGGCAGGATTTATATTTTAAAAGGTTATGTAGGCAAGTGTGGTGTAAAGTTTGTTACTTCTATTGGCATCGGTGATAATTAAAGCACCATTTCTAAAAAGCGCTAAACCTTCCCAGTTAAGATATTTCCCGTCAAATGAAACTACGTGTTCCCATTTTTTTGAATTCCATCGCTTTTTAGTTACAATTCGAGCATAAGAATTGGTTTTTAAATTGCCGCCGAAATCGGGTATTAATTTCTTGATTCCATTTTCCTGATTTCTAAGCAAGATGTTGTTTAAGTAGGTTTCATAATCTCCTTCCCAATAATAATTGAGCCCATAAATTCTACCCCGGCTGTTTACCTGCGTGTCTGTTATGCGGAATGGTAAAAAGGGCACTTTAATCTTTTTTGGCTGGTTTTTAAAAGTTGTGTCAATCAAAAAACCAATCCCGCCATTAGCCATGCCATTAAATTCAAACATAGCCATTAGTTTCTTTTTAGCAGGAAGATAAGTCAGGCTTTCAAAGCCTGCATTGAAAATATAAGGATATCGTTTTAAAGCAATAAAGCTAATAGGGTCAATAATGATTTCATTCTGCTGCACATCCAGGGTTCCTTTTAGAATAAAGCAATAATTATACTGATCAGCTGTTTCTATGGCTAAAAACACCTGGTTGTTTACAATGGTAATCGCTTCAAAACCCTGATAGTATTTTTTTACTGAATCCGGCAGTTTGTTCAGGTTCTTTACTGCAAGAATTCTATACGAAGTAAGCGAAGTGTCTTTGCCGTCAATTACCCTGGCAATGCTGTCTGCATGAAGACTGTAAATTGAAAATTTACCATCCATTAATGTTTCTTTGTAACCGCCATATTGCGGTAAAAGGTATAAGCGTTTTTGCGACCATGCCATTCCTGAAAACTCTTCTTTCACACTACTGATTTCTGAGGGTAAAGGAAGTTTTTTAAAAATATTTTGTGCAAAAATAGGTAGCGTTGAAAAAAATAAAGTGAACAGGGATAATAAAAACTGGTGAGTTCTGGTCATACTGTACGAAGGTAAAAGATTTTTATTGTTGTTTTTTAACTGTAATGAAGGTTACAAGATTTCCTGCAGGTTCTATTAAAAATTTAGTTCAATAAGTAAGGCATATTAATATAATCAGGATATACCTTTTTAAAATACAACATCCGGATGGATTTCTTTAGCAGCTCAAGGTCAGTTTCAGAAATGGGTAGCGAAGTGCGGTAAATTTCTTCCGGGAGGTTAAACTCATTATAGGTTTCGAAAATCAATTGGAAGTATTTTTTCTCTTGGCGTTCTAATGTTGGAATCAAAGAAATATTCAAAGCTCTGTTGACGGGCTTTTTTTCTAATTCCGTTTTATAAAAGCCATAATACTGTTGATAACTCAATGAACTGGTATTGATGGTAATCATTTCTCTTCCGAAAAAGTTCCACAAAGTGAGCCAGCCAAAAAATAACACCCATAAAACACCCATAATCAATAAAACCAGCAACCACTCCAGGATGCCAATAATTATCAGGGCAATACCAATTAAATTCAAAAGAAGCATTATAAGCTTTGCAAGCTTTGAAGTTTCCGCCTCAATAGAAAGATGTACGTTAGTCCCATCATAATCTATTTTTACTTTCATCACTTTTTTGCGCTTTTCGCTGATTTTGTTATGTAAATTTAGTGGTTTTATATCACAAAATTAACATCCGCTTTATATTAGGAACTTACTTTTGGGCATGTTTAATACTGTCGGAAATGTGCTGGGGAAATGTCTATCATGCCAACAAAATCAATGTTTACGTGCCGTTTTATTAGGTAAAACTTGCCGTATCCAATTTAACAAAATAACTTATGTTTAGAAAGTTTACAAACCCTAAAAGGATGTTTTTTTTCCTTTTGGTAGGTCTGCTCGTCTCTTTCCGAGTTCAGGCGAATGTCGAATTTAAGCCAAATTTTAAACCGGCTTTTCAAATCCAGGATCCTGGAAAGATCAGCGGAAAAATTGTAGATGAAAAAGGAGAGCCCTTACCTGGTGCAAGCATCAGGATCTTAGAACTCCATACCGGAGTGCAAAGCAACTCCGATGGTACTTACACTTTAAATGCGGCCCCGGGAATATACACCATAACGGTTAGTTTTATCTCCTTTTCCAGTTCTACGCAAACGAAAGTGCAAGTAAAGGCTGGACAAGCAACTACCTTAAACGTTTCCTTAACTGCGCAATCGGGTACTTTAAATGAAGTGCTTGTGGTAGGTTATGGTACGCAGAAACGCGAAAACCTTACTGGAGCAGTAGATCAGGTAACCTCCAAAGTGTTAGAAAATCGTTCTTTAGCTAACCTTTCCCAGGGTTTACAAGGCGTAATTCCCAATCTAAACCTCACTGTTGCTGATGGAAAACCGACGCAGTCTCCAGCTTTCAACCTCAGGGGAACCACTTCCATTGGTCAGGGGGGAAACGCATTGGTACTCGTTGATGGTATTGAAGGTGATCCATCAAGGATAAATCCAAATGACATTGCCAGTGTTACGGTATTAAAGGATGCGGCCTCGGCTTCCATTTATGGTGCCAGAGCTGCATTTGGTGTCGTTTTAATCACCACTAAAAATCCAACCAAAGAAAAAACGGCTGTAAATTACAGTATCACTCAATCTGTAAAATCGCCAACTACTGTTCCCGATTATGTAACCGATGGGTATACATTTGCCAGCATGTTCAATGAGGGCTGGTCGGCATGGAATGATTATTCACAAACACCACAGAACATTAATAAAACTGTTAAATTTTCTCCAGCTTACCTGGAAGAATTAAAACGCAGGTCTTTGGATCCAAGCCTTCCAAAGGTTGAAGTTAATCAAAATGGTGAATATGTGTATTACGACAATACAGATTGGTACCACGAATTATATAAAGATAACAATAGTGCCACAGAGCAAAATATATCTTTAGCGGGCGGAAGTGGAAAAACAGATTTTTATGTTTCAGGCAGGTCATATCGGCAATCTGGGTTATTCCGCTATAATTCAGATGACTTTCAAATGTATAACATGCGGGCAAAGGGTTCTATACAGTTATACCCCTGGTTAAAAGTTTATAATAACGCAGATTATTCTGCCTCTAAATACCATAATCCAGTAAATGTTGGTGAAGGGGGTGGAATCTGGAGGAACATTGCCGATGAAGGGCATAACATGTCGCCAATGTTTAACCCTGATGGTACTTTAAGTTATTCAGCTGCTTTTACGGTAGGCGACATGTATTTGGGCAAAAACGGAATTGATATGGATAACAAAGTGTTCCGTAATACCACAGGTTTCAGCACAAATTTCTTTGCTGATAAATTAAAGATTAAAGGTGATTTTACCTTCCAGAATACAACTAAAGATGAAAGCAGGAAACGTGTGCCTGTACCTTACAGTCGCAAGCCCGGCGTAATTGAGTATGTAGGCCAAAATTACAACGATTTGCAACAACTGGAACGGAATACACAATATATGGTAACCAATATTTATGGCGAATATGAGCCCAGAATTAGCGATGACCATTATATAAAAATTCTTGCGGGTTACAATTACGAACAATCTACCTACAAAAGGTTAGAAGCTGTACGTAACGGATTGATTTTTGAAGATGCGACAGACATTAATCTTGCACTTGGACAGTCGATTACCACTTCTGGTGGCTTTGAAGAATGGGCAATTCTTGGTGGTTTCTATCGTTTAAACTATGCTTTTAAAGATCGTTACCTGGTAGAAGTTAACGGCCGATACGATGGTTCTTCTAAATTTCCAGAGAACCAGCGCTATGCTTTCTTTCCTTCTTTTTCTGCAGGTTGGAGGTTAAGTAAAGAACCTTTTTGGAAAATAAATCCCAACGCTATCACAGATGTTAAAATCCGGGCTTCTTATGGTTCCCTGGGTAACGGAAATATTGGCTCTTATGCTTTTATGGAGAAATTCGGAATTTCACAATCTCCAAAAATTCTAAATGGTGTCCGTCCACAGCAAAGCAGTCAGCCGGGTGTTATTCCTGATGGTCTTACCTGGGAAACTTCTACCACTAAGAATTTAGGTCTCGACATTGCCTTCCTAAATAACCGTTTAAACTTTAGTGGTGATGCCTACATCCGTAAAACTACTGATATGTTTACCGTGGGTATGACCTTACCGGCCGTTTTTGGAATTGGGGTGCCTAAAGGAAATTACGCAGATTTAGAAACAAAGGGATGGGAAGCCAGTATTACTTGGAACGATAAGTTTGTTGTAGCTGCAGAGCCACTAAATTATACAGTGAGGTTAACACTTTCTGATTATACTGCTAAGATCCTTAAATTCAATAATCCTGAACAGAAGCTTACAGATTATTACAGCGGACAAACCGTAGGCGAGATTTGGGGCTTTGTAACCGATGGTTATTATACTTCAGCAGAGGATATCGCCAATTCTCCCAAACAAATTTTGTATAAATCATCTAACACAGGTAAGAGCTTGCCTGGTGATATTAAATTTGCAGACCTTAATGGCGATGGGGTAATCAACAATGGAGATAATACTGTAGGTAACCCTGGCGACAGAAAAGTTATTGGTAATTCAACGCCTAGATATACCTATGGGATAGCTCTTGGTGCAGATTGGAAAGGCTTTTTCTTCAGTACTTTTCTGCAGGGGGTAGCCAAAATGGATTGGTACCCAGGTTCTGAAAATGGAACTTTTTGGGGCCAATATAACCGTCCTTACAACAAAATCCCTAAATCACAATTAGGTAATATCTGGTCTGAGGAAAATACAAATGCTTATTTTCCAAGATACAGGGGCTATATCGCACAGAACGGTTCTGGCACACTCAGACAAGCGCAGACAAAGTATATGCAAAATGTGGCCTACATTAGGTTGAAAAACCTGCAAATTGGTTACAATGTGTCACAAACCTTTGTAAAAAGAGCCGGACTAAGTAATGTCAGGATCTTTTTATCTGGAGAAAACCTGTGGTCTTACTCTCCAATGTATAAAATTACCAAAGACCTTGATATAGAAAGTATTGGCAGGTCTGATGCGGTGGTTACTGATGGTAACAGTGGTAACGGAAACAATTATCCAATTCTGAAAAGTTACAGCATTGGTTTGTCGGCCACTTTTTAATCAAATAACAATTAAAACATAAGCGATTATAAAAATATTGAAAATGAAAAAATTCTTTTTATGGATTATACCTGCGGCATTAATATTTGTAGGGTGTAAGAAATTAGATCAGGTACCACAAGATACCGCAACAAAAGAAGCTGTATTTAGCAGCGAAAAAGGTTTAGAACTTTATGCTAATTCTTTTTATAAGCTGCTACCTAGTGCCTCCGATGCACATAAAGGCGATGCCATGGCTGATTATGCAGCCCGTAGTCAGGCACCAGATTTTTTACGTGAAGGTGCCTTTGGTCCGCGCCAAAGTAATGGATGGGCCTGGGATGAGCTTAGAAACATCAATTATTTCATTGAAAACAACCATGACACCAGGGTTCCTACTGCAGTTAGACAAAACTATATGGCATTGGCCAGGTTTTTTAGGGCTTACTTTTACTATGAAAAAGTAAGGCGCTTTGGTGATGTACCCTGGATCAATAAAACCTTTAAGGTAGATGATCCTGCACTGTTTAACGGGCGTGACAAGCGCAGCCTGGTGATGGATTCTGTTTTGGCAGATTTGAATTTTGCCTGTGAGAATATTGCGAAAACCACAGATAACACCCGTTCGCTAATCACTAAACATGTTGCACTTGGCTTTAAATCAAGGGTAACTTTATATGAAGGAACTTACAGAAAATACCATGAGGAAGCCGGCTTGACCAGTACTGCAGCACAATGGTTACAACAATCAGTAGATGCAGCACAAAAAGTAATGACCGAAGGCGGTTTTTCATTAAATACCGCTGGTGGCACAGACTTGGCATACCGCAATTTATTTATCAGTCCAACACCAGTAGCCACAGAAGTAATGTTGGCCTCTGTTACTGATGCTAATTTGTCTGTTTACAATGATGCCAATTGGTGGTGGACCAGCGCTACTTACGGTTCGAGGATAAGTTTAACCAGAACTTTTGTAAATACTTATCTCAATATTGATGGTACACCATTTACAAACAGAAGTAATTACCAAACCCTTGAGTTCAAAAACGAAGTTAAAGGCCGGGATAAAAGGTTACAACAAACCATTAGGATGGGCGATTATAAACGTATAAACGGTGGTACGCCAGAAGTTGCTCCTCCTATTTTTTCTTATACCTATACCGGCTATCAACCTATAAAATGGGTGCTAGATGATATGCGTTATGATGGGGGGGCGCAAAACATCAATTCCATTTCCTTAATGCGTTATGCAGAAATATTATTGAATTTTGCAGAAGCTAAAGCAGAGTTAGGTACTTTTACCGATGCCGACTGGATAAAAACAATTGGTGCATTGCGCCAGCGCGCCGGTATTACTGGTGGTTTGAACACAAAACCTGTTTTGGCAGATCCTTACTTACAGGTTAATTATTTCCCTGAAATTGCCGATCCTTCGCTGCTGGAAATCCGCAGAGAACGCGGTATAGAGTTGTCGTTCGAAGGTTTACGTTTTGACGATATCGTGAGGTGGAAAAAAGGAAGCCTGATGACTAAAGTATGGAATGGCTTTTACGTTCCGGCACTTAACGTACCGATGGACTTGAATGAAGATGGGAAAATGGATGTGGCCTTTTATCAGGTAATGCCTGCTAATCCTGTTGCTGGCGTAAATTACATCAATGTTGCTGAAACTATTAATGGTGGCCCAAACCCGCAACGTTTAAGTAACAATACTTATGGAGAACTCACATGGTTAGCCACTACTACACGTGTTTTCACAGATAAAAACTATCTTTATCCTATACCAGAAACCGATCGTTTGTTTAACCCTACACTTGGTCAGAATCCAGGATGGTAATGCTGTAAATAATGAATAAGTTTATGATAGCTTCATCACCTTTAAAAAACAAATTATATACTAATGAAAATGAAACAATTTACACTAGCTGCACTTTTTTTAATCATTAGCTGTACTGCTTTTGCACAAGAATTCACTATTGGATCTTTTAACGTTCGTAACGATAACAGGGGAGATGTTGGCAACCTTTGGGAGCAAAGAAGCGAGGTTGCAGCAAACCTGCTGCGCTTCCATCAATTTGATGTTTTTGGAACACAAGAAGGAAAGAAAAACCAGATAGACGATTTAAACAGCTTGTTGCCAGAATATGCACATTATGGCTTGGGTCGTGACGACGGTAAAGAAGGCGGCGAACACTCGAGCATTTTTTACCTTAAAAACAAGTTTAAGTTGTTAAACAAAGGCGACTTTTGGTTGTCTGAAACCCCTAATAAGCCGGGTTTAGGCTGGGATGCCACCTGCTGCAACCGAATTTGTACCTGGGTTTATCTTCAGGATGTTAAAAGTGGTAAAAAGTTCTATGTCTTCAATGCACACTTTGATCACGAAGGGAAAATTGCCCGTGTGGAAAGCAGTAAACTGGTTATGAAAAAGATCAAAGAAATTGCAGGTAGTCAACCGGCAATTTTTACAGGCGATTTAAATGGTAACCACAGCAGTGAATGGTATTTATCGTTAAAAAACTCCGGATTTTTAACCGACACCTATTCGCAGGTAAAATATCCTTATGTAAATAACTCCTCTTTTAATGGCTGGGGCAAACAATTAGCCACTAAAGATATTATTGACCATGTATTTGTAACCAAACATTTCACTGCGCAACGTTGGGGCATTTTAACAGATACCTATCGGGGCAAATTTGTTTCAGACCATTTCCCTATCCTGGTAGAGGTGAAACTGAAATAAGATTTTTGTTAAATCCATACAAAGGGGGTGATTCTGAAAAGATTACCCCCTTTTTGCGTTTGATAATTGATCAGTTACGAGTGAAAGCTGGTGCGGTATGTCAAGTCCGGTTTCTTTACCTGTTATTGTGCAGCGTAGAGGGTTAACGCAATGGTAACGCAATGGTAAGGCAATGTTAGTGCAATCTAGAATTGCATTAACATTGCCTTATTACTGTGTAATAATCTTATTTCAAGATATTAAACTTACCTTTGTAAGTATGGAAACTCCATTGTTTCGTTTTCTTTCTTTACCATACCGCTTTAGGGATTCCTTTCTTAAAAGCAGCAAGGACTTTATTAAATAAGCCCCAGCCTTTTTCAGGAACTGGGGATTAATAGAGCGTTCGCTTATTTCTTTACAATTTTCTTTTAATTGATGCACTTTGCATAAGCTCTTTATGGCTTCATGTATGGCATAATATTCCGCCATGTTATTAAAATATATAACTGTCGGCAATAATAATTTATAAACTAAAAAATAAGATGGTAAGATTAAAAAGATTGGGTAGTAAGATTTTCGAAGATTAAGCTCCGGCAAACACTTTATGCTGGGGCCATTATGAATTCTTGTAACCTATATTTTTTTTCATTTTTTTTATTCCATTTATAATGAATACGACAGTAATTAAACTAGATAACACCCCCATTATTTTATCACGCGGTATTTTTGACTTATTAAAAAGCCATATCAGAACCAGAAAATTAAGCAAATACAATGAAGCCAAATTAGAGTTGGAGTTGAAATATGCCAGTCAGGTTTTAAGATGTAATTTGCCTGAAAACGTGGTTGATGTAGATACCCGTG
Organism: Pedobacter sp. CG_S7; assembly: GCF_040544395.1. Lineage (NCBI taxonomy): Bacteria > Pseudomonadati > Bacteroidota > Sphingobacteriia > Sphingobacteriales > Sphingobacteriaceae > Pedobacter > Pedobacter sp. CG_S7. The sequence goes on from NZ_JBEONS010000001.1 coordinate 197,583, forward strand.
TTAAAGTAAAAGAAATTGCTAGTGGAGTTGAATTTACCTGTGATTTAGTAGCACCAGGTAAAGCCAGGAGAAAGCACAATACCCTTTCTATTTTGTCGCCAATAGGGGTGGCTATGCTGGGTTACCCTCAGGGTGCACAACTACAATGGGAAATGCCCGAAGGCGTAAAAGTTTTCCGCATTGAAGCTGTTTCCAAAATAAATTAATTTCATCAAATTTCATAAAGCATCAGGTCAACACCTGGTGCTTTCTTGTTTTAATACATTAGATCCAGTTTAATGCCTTCAGCCCTTGCCATCAGTAACACTTGTAAAGACACCAGCTAGTATAACAAAATAGCTAGTTGGTCGATATTTTGTTTAAGCTGGTATAAAAGGGCCCATGCTGTTGAAACGTTTTTGAAATGCGGTCGTCTTATTCACAAAGGTTTAAACAAAAACAAAAACTTAAGGATATGAAAACTTCAATCAAAACAGCATTAGCAACGGCATTAACTGCCATCATTTTATCATCAACAGCATTCACTACATTTGCAACTGATCGAATTAAAAGCCCAACAGCCGATAACACTATCAGCGGTGTAAATATGGTAAAGGTTACTGGTAATGTCAATGTTTACCTTATTCAAGGAGATAAAGAGGCTATTACGGTAGCCGCAATAGAAAGTGAAGGAGTAAACTTTTCCATTAAAAAACAAGGAAACAAGTTGTTTATTGATGGAGCGGGACCAGAACGGAGAACGGTTTATGTATATTTAAAGGACTTAAAACGCATCCATGCTTCCAATGAGTCAATGGTTAAAACAAAAGGTAATTTTGATTTAGATTTGCTGCAGGTATTTTTATATGATGGAGCTAGGGTCAATTTAAATGTATCCACCAAAAGTTTGTATACCATGGTAAATGACCACGCTAAATTGAAACTAAGTGGATCTGCTGGTCAGCATATTTTGGTAAAAGACAAATTGGCCATCATCAAAACAGATAAATTTATGGCAGATAAAACCCAAGGTTCAGCAACAGTTCCAAGCTATGCTGTAAACCTGGTTAAAAAGGATTAAGGATACCAACAGTGCTATTTTTAATGTTAAGCCTGTCCTACCGGACGGGCTTTTTTATATTTGCTTTTTATTGTTACAATTCCATTTGTAACAATAAGGTTACTTAAATAAGTATGAATTTTTGAAACAGTTAAATTAAAATATCTAGGTTTACTAAATCGTTTTACATAAAATAAAGTTAAATAAAACCAATTAGTGATTCACTAATATTTATGAAAAACAATCAAGTAAAAATATTTGTATGAAAAAAAATTTTGTTAAACTTATTAAACCGGGTCCTGCATTTTTAGTAGGAAGCGTTCTTGTAGGACTTGGTTTAAACACTTTAAATTTACAAGCGGCGAGCATTAACCCCCTTAATGTTGGTCTGAGTAAGTCGATTAACTTTCAAGCTGCAGCTATCATTGTGCAGGGTGTGGTAAATGACCGGGAGGGCGGCCATTTACCTGGTGTAAGTGTTAAAGTAAAAGGTACGGAAACTGTTGTTTCAACAGATGCTGCGGGTAAATTCAGTATTACAGTACCCGCTACAACTTCGGTCTTAGTTTTCACTTATGTAGGGTATGCTCCAAAAGAAGTAACAGTTGGTGCCCAAAAAACTATTTCAGTACTACTGGAAGCCAACAGTACAACGCTTGATAACGTTGATATCGTTTCTGTAGGTTACGGTACACTATCTTCTAAGGAAATAACTTCTGCAGTGACCCATATTTCAGCTGAAAAATTTAATAGAAGTGGCTCCAGAAATCCTTTAGATTTAATTCAGGGTAAAGTTCCAGGCCTAACCTTAACAAGAACAGGAGGGTCTAATCCAAACGGTGGTGTTTCTGTACAGTTGAGGGGGGCCATTTCTATTACTGGTAGTGCGAGTCCTTTATTTGTAATTGATGGTATTCCAGATGCCAATCCTGATTTATTGCAACAAGACGATATTGAATCGATCGATGTATTAAAAGATGGATCTGGTGCAGCAATTTATGGTACCCGGGCAAATGCGGGGGTAATTATCATTACCACTAAAAAAGGTAAGGCTGGTCCTGCTCAATTTAACTATTCTACCTATTTCAGAAAAGAATATGTACAGGGAAAACAGGATTTTCTAAACGCAGATGAATACCGTCAAAAAATTAGTAGCGGAGAAATTAAACAACAAGACTTTAGTAGCAGTACCGATTTTTATAACGACTTGATTAATCCTGATAATTTATCACAAAATCATAACCTATCCTTATCCGGTGGTTCAGATAACACCAGTTACCGGGCTAGTGTAAATTACCGTGACCTTCAGGGCATTAGTTTGGAGAATGGCCGAAAAGAATATACGGTACGTTTAAATGTAAACCAGAAAGGTTTTAATGATCGTTTAAGCGCACAGTTTAATTTAGCCAGTAATTTTAACAATGCTAATTTGTTAGGTGGCGGTGGCTGGGAAAGTGAGATGACAAAAAACCCTACGCGTTCTAATTACAATGCCGACGGAAGCTATCGTTTTGATTTAACCAGTACCAATGAATATGCACGTTTAATTCAGGAAACAAATTACAGGAAACAACAAACTACCTCGGCTGATGGTAAATTGGACTTGGATATCATTAATGGTTTAAAAGCATCAGTTTTTGGATCAGTAACAAGAAATAGCAATAATAATGGTCAATACCGACTAAAAGCGAGTGAAAACTCAATGGAAAATACGGATTTTCCCGGTGGAGGCTATGCTTATAAAGGAAGTTCGCTGAACCAGGATTTTGCGGTAGAACCTACATTGAATTATTCAAAAACATTTTTTGAAAAGCACAGCTTAACCGCGGTTACGGGATATAGCTACAGATACCATATAGAAGAGGGCTCTGATGCCTCTAACCGTGGCTTTATAAATGACCTTTTGCATGAAGATAATTTATCTAAAGGCAGTGCATTAAGTGTTGGAAAGGCTGCAATGGGTAGTTATAAAAATGACAATACCTTAATTGCTTTTTTTGGAAGGGTAAACTACGCTTTTGATAATAAATACCTTGCACAATTTATTTTAAGACGCGAAGGATCATCCAGGTTTGGCGCAAATAATAAATGGGGTAATTTCCCTGCTGTTTCTGCTGGATGGAATATTTCTGAAGAAGATTTTCTTCAGGATGTGAAATTTGTAGATTACCTTAAATTGAGGGTAGGTTATGGGGTTACAGGAAACAGTGGATTTAGCAATAATGCCTCAAGGGTAACCCTTGGTGGTGGCGGCAGGTACCTTTTTCCAGATGGAAAATATTATGAGACCTATGGCCCAGACCGAAACCCTAATCCTAACTTAAAGTGGGAAACAAAAAGAGAATTGAACATTGGTTTAGATTACAAGTTGTTTGATTATAAATTAACCGGTTCCATTGATGTGTTTAATCGTACAACCAAAGATTTGCTGGATACTTATACTACACCACAGCCTCCTTATGTACAGTCCAACATTTACGCCAACGTAGGTACTATTTCTTCGAAAGGAATAGAATTGGCTTTAAGTTATGCTGCTGTTAAAACAACTGATTTTTCATGGAACATGGATGTTACGGCTAGTGCCTTAAAAAATACGTTAGATTCTTATTCTAATGATCAGTTTAAAGTATTGTATAAAACATTTGGTGGAATTGGCGGTGCTGGCGCCCTGGGTGATGCCATTACCACTTACCAAGGTGGGGCACTTGGTGAATTTTGGGGTAAAAAATTCGCCGGTTTTACTGACGATGGAAAATGGTTGTTTTACAATAAAAATGGAGAAGCTGTTAGAAATGACAAAATCAATAATTCAAAAGATAAGAACACAACCGATCTGGTACTTTTAGGAAATGCTATTCCTAAATATTATGCTTCCTGGACGCATAATGTCACTTACAAAAATTTCGACCTCCGTATTTTTCTTCGTGGAAAATTTGATTATAAAATCTTAAATACTACAGCTTTAACTTATGGTAACAAATCCTGGAGTGGTAATTTACTAAAAGATACGTTTACAAAATACAAGGGAATAGATGATACCTATATGTACTCTGATTATTACCTGGAAAATGGAACGAACATTAAAATAGATGAAGTTACCCTGGGGTATAATTTTGATTTGAAAACTAAATGGGCCAGAAATATAAGGGTTTATGCTACAGGCCAAAATTTGGCAACTATTACGGGCTATAGCGGTAATGATCCTGATTTTGTACAAGATACAGGTTTTGGTGCTGGAATTGATAACAGAGGTGCGTATCCAAGTACCCGTTCATTCCTTGTTGGATTAAATGTTGGGTTTTAATTAAAAAATACAAATGATACCATCACAGCTAAAGATGGCTTTATCACCGATAAAATATAAATATACTGATGAAAAATAAATCAATTCTATATATAGGTCTTGCTGCTACATTAACTTTTACAAATGCTTGTACAAAGTTGGATGAGAATGCTTATGACCAGTTGTTGACAGATGATTTTTACAACAACAAAACTGAAGTGCTTTCGGCTGTGTTAAGGCCATATACGCATGCAAATGCTTGGGTAACCCCAGCTGGCCAAGATGGTTGGTGGCGTGCCGCAGAACTTTCTGCAGATCAACTTGCATGGCCAACTAAAGGTCGCCATGGTGAAGATGGTGGTAAATGGAAAAGGTTCCATTACCACAGCTGGACAGTAGATGAAGGCGGCTTAAACCAAGCTTGGTCTTTAATGTACTGGGGAATGGGCTTATGTAATGACCCTATAGAAAATATTGAGAAAAGGGACATTGCAACAATGGGCATTACCCAGGTAGAAAAGGACGCTTATTTAGCAGAATTGAAACTGTTGAGGGCATTTCACTATCTTAAATTGATGGACCTATGGGGAAACATTCCTGTAGTTACTAAAGTTGGTGAGCCTGCTAAACCTGAAACGATGCCTAGAAAAGACGTCTTCAATTTTATTGAAAAGGAAATCAAGGAAAACATTGCATTAGTACCCAAGCTTTCCAAAGACATGATGGGTCGCATGAGTCAGGCGGGTGCCTATGCCATGTTGGTAGAGCTGTATTTGAATGCAGAAGTATGGACCGGAACAGCTCGCTGGGACGATTGTATTGCTGCAGCTGATAAACTAATCAACAGTGAAGCTGGTGGGCAAAATGGTGCAATGGCATTAGATCCAAATATTGTTGATCAGTTTAAACCAGATAACAACCTTTCTAAAGAAGTGATCTTCTCTATTGCTTATGATTATAAGGTTGCCAATTTTGCTGGTGGATGGCCTTCAGAATTTTATCATTTTAAACAACAGGAAATTTATGGTGGTGGCCGTAATGGTAATAACGGTATCGTTTTGGTTCCCGGTGTATATAACACATTTGAGGCTGCAGACAAACGGAAGTCTGATTGGCTTTTGATTGGTCCAATGGTTAAGTTTACGGATGGCGTGAGCCCTGTGTTAGCTTCTGAGGAATACGATGGTCAGCAACTTACTTTTGTAGATAACATTCAGAAAAACAAATCTGGTTCTACTGTTTCTAACATGAGTGAAGGTGAAGAAAATAGTGGAGTTCGTTTTAATAAGTACAAATTGGGTAACCAACTTGCCGGCCCAAATGATATTCCAGCAATTAATCCAAATTACAACAATACGGATTGGAATATTTACAGGTTAACCTGGATCTATTTTGCAAAAGCAGAAGCTTTAATGCGTAAAAGTGGTGGTACGGCAAATGCTGATGCTGTAGCTTTGATTAATGAAAGTAAAAAACGTTCTTATACAACTGCAGACTGGACTAACAAGGCTTATACTACTGCAACTTTAACCTTAAATGAATTGTTGGCAGAACGTGGTCGTGAATTTATATTTGAAGGCTTCCGTAGGGCAGACCTCATCAGGTTTGGTAAATTTACTACCGCATCTTGGTGGGATCATCAACCTTCCAGTGTTACCCGTGAGCTGTATCCAATTCCACAGCGACAACGAGACCTGAACAGTAACCTGGCACAAAATCCGGGATATTAATAAAAAATTTATAATTGTAGAGGAGCTAATTAGCTCCTCTACTTGGTTATACGCCAATATTTTATAGATTTGTGCTAACCAAATAAACACTCTTTTTTATGTCAACCAAAGCATATTCCATAAAAGACATCGCACAAAAAGCTAATGTATCTATTACAACCGTATCTTTCATTATAAATGGAAAGGCTGTAGAAAAGAATATCAGTACTGCGGTAATTAAGAGAGTGGAAGAAATTGTTAAGGCTGTTGGTTATAAACCAAACCAAGTTGCACGTAGCTTGCGTACCGGCAGTTCTAAAATTATAGCCTTAATTGTGGAAGATATTTCTAATCCTTTCTTTGCAAGTATAGCTCGTTTGGTAGAAGAGAAAGCTTATAAAAGAGGTTATAAAATTATTTATTCCAGCACAGAGAACTTTCCTGAAAAAATGACCGAACTCATCAATTTATTTAAATCGATGCAGGTTGACGCTTATATAATTTCGCCGGTCCAGGGGGCAGAAAAGGACATTCAAAGTCTAATGAATGAAAGAAAGCCTGTTGTTCTTTTTGATCGTTATTTGCCTTCTTTAGCGGCTAATTATGTTGGAGTGGATCATTTTAAAGCTTCTTACGATGCTACTACTCATTTTGCTTCTACTTATCAAAAACATATTGCACTAGTTACCATTGACTTGGAGGTTCAGCAAATTACTGACCGTCAGGAGGGGTATAAAAAAGCTTTGTTAGCTTTCGATTTGCCTTTTCGGGAACATTTAGTATTAAAAGTGCCTTTTAACCAGCAAAAAGAGGAAACTGTTGAACAGCTGGTCGGTTTATTTAAGGAACATAAAGAAATTGATGCCGTCTTATTTGCAACAAATTATTTGGCAATTAGTGGCTTATCTGCCTTAAAAAAAATGGATAAGCTGGTGAATGATAATTTTAAAGTTATTGCTTATGATGATGGGGAAGTATTTAAATTGCACAGTCCTCAGATTTCAGCTGTTGAACAACCTGTGGAAGAAATTGCAGAAAAAATAGTTAGTCTTATATTTAAACAGCTCAATACGACGGAAGTTGTAGCAAAAGAACAGGTTGTATTACCTGCGAAATTAATACTTCGTTAAGCATTAATTTCAGTAACGTATCTTTAAAATTACATTTAATTTTCTGATGTTGTTAGCGAATGTTGGAAAATATGTTTATTATTGAATAGCTAAAACGTTTTACCGAATATAAATTTAATAAAATATGAAAAGAAGGATCTTTTTAAGAAATACAGGGATACTTGGTGCTGGCTTATTAGCGTCAGAATTGTCATTTGCTGCTTCACCTCAATTCCCTATAGTACGTGTACCTGTATCCAAACGTCATTTTAGAAGTAAGGCTGTTGATGCTGCAATAAAAACCTTTCAGTCGAAAGTTAAAAATCCTGAATTGCAATGGTTATTTGAGAACTGTTTTCCAAATACACTAGATACCACCGTTTATTATAGTGAAAATAATGGCAAGCCCGATACTTATGTCATAACAGGTGATATCGATGCGATGTGGCTGCGTGACAGCTCTGCACAAGTTTGGCCATACCTGCAATTTGTGAATGAAGATAAATCTTTAAAGAATTTAATTGCAGGCGTTATTGCTCACCAAACTAAATGTATTTTAAAAGACCCTTATGCCAATGCTTTTTACAATGACCCTGAAAAAGTAGGAGAGTGGAAAACGGACCATACGAAAATGGTGCCGGGCATACACGAAAGAAAATGGGAAATTGATTCATTATGTTACCCCATAAGACTGGCATTTCATTACTGGAAAAAAACGGGTGATAAACAACCTTTTGATGCCAATTGGAAAAAAGGAGTGGAAAGTACTTTACGCGTTTTTAAAGAACAACAGCGTAAAACAAACACCGGACCTTATTCATTTCAGCGCAATGCAACAAACCCAACAGATTCTTTACCTATGGCAGGTTTTGGTTTTCCGGTTAATCCGGTTGGCTTAATTTGTTCTGCTTTTCGGCCAAGTGATGATGCTACTATATTTCCTTTTTTAATTCCATCTAACTTTTTTGCCGTTACTTCGCTTAAACAAGCAGCAGAAATGATAAAGGCGCTGTATAATGATGAAAGTTTAACGGCTGATTTACTTGCACTGGCAACAGAAGTGGAAGCGGCAATTCAAAAACATGGTATTAAAAATCATCCGAAGTACGGTAAAATATATGCTTTTGAAGTAGATGGCTTCGGTAGTGCTTATTTAATGGATGATTCTAATGTGCCCAGCTTATTGGCGCTGCCTTATTTAGGTGCCATTGCAGATGATGATGAGGTTTATAAAAACACAAGGAAATTTGTACTATCGACTGATAATCCTTATTTCTTTAAAGGAACTGCTGCAGAAGGAATTGGTGGTCCGCATGCAGGTCAGGATATGATTTGGCCTATGAGTCTTACCATACGTGGATTAACTTCAAACAATAAAGAAGAAATAAAACAGTGTATACAAACTTTACAGAAAACACATGCCGGTACTGGCTTCATGCATGAATCTTTTCATAAAGATGATCCAGCAAAATTTACCCGTTCCTGGTTTGCCTGGTCAAATACATTATTTGGCGAATTGTTATGGAAAACGTACCATACCATGCCCGAAATTTTACAATCCTAAGCTATAATTAATTAATGAAAGATTTTGTATTAGGCATTGATATCGGGGGATCCCATATAACTGCAGCGCTTGTAGACCTGGAAACACAAACTATTGTTGAGGGTTCTTCACAACGGCTTGCGGTAAATTCGAAAGATACGGCTGAGCGAATTTTAACTTCCTGGTGCGAGGTAATTAATGCCGCCTTTTTAAAGGTTCAGAATGGCAATAAACGGATTGGAATTGCTATGCCTGGACCATTTGATTATGAAGCAGGTATTTGCCTGATTCAGGATCAGGACAAGTTTAAGTCATTGTACCAGCTGAATTTAAAAAATGAACTTGCTTCTCTTTTAAATATCGATGCAGCAAATATCAGGTTTGTAAATGATGCAGCAGGGTTTTTACAGGGCGAAGTATTTGCAGGGGCAGCCCGGGAAGGAAAACAAGTGATAGGCCTTACTTTAGGTACTGGATTGGGTTCTGCATTTTGTGAAAATAGTATCGCTGTGGATGCAGCACTTTGGCAATTGAAATTTAAAGCAGGTATTGCTGAAGATTACTTATCTACTCGCTGGTTTGTTGATCGTTATTTTCAATTAACCGGACAGGAGATTGCTGGTGTTAAAGAGCTAATGAGTCTGGAAAATCAAGCTGCAGTGCGAAAGTTGATTTTTGAAGAATTTAGTAATAACCTGGTCGATTTTCTTAGCCCTTTAATTAAGGAGCGCCATGCCGATATGGTTGTGCTGGGCGGTAATATTGCGCAGTCGTACCTTGCTTTTTTGCCTGATGTAAAGAGGAAACTTCAGGAAAATAAGGTGATAGCCCAAGTAAAAATAGCCGAACTGAAAGAAGATGCTTCTTTAATTGGTGCAGCGAGTTGCTGGGAGCTTCGCCACCATTAGTATAGCTTTAAAAACAGGTGTTTAGAAATAAACGCACTGGTAGAGTGGCTAAATTATAAAAATAGTTTTAGAATGTAATAACCAATAACACTTTAACAAATAAACCATGATAAAGAGAATATTTAGTGCATTACTGCTGTTAGGTACCAGTTGTGCTGTTGCGCAAACGGGAGGTAAAATTGCTAGTCCGGTTGATTATGTGAATACATTGATGGGAACACAATCTAAACCCTCCCTTTCTAACGGTAATACGTATCCTGCTATTGGGGTGCCCTGGGGCATGAACATCTGGACTCCTCAAACCGGAAAAATGGGTGATGGATGGGCATATACCTATGATGCCGATAAAATTAGAGGCTTTAAACAAACCCATCAGCCTTCGCCTTGGATGAATGATTACGGTCAATTTGCCATTATGCCAGTTACCGGTAAAATGAAATTCAATGAAGATGACCGCGCCAGCTGGTTTAGTCATAAGGCAGAAACTGCTACACCGTATTATTACAGTGTTTATTTAGCTGATGCTGATGTAACTACTGAGATTACACCTACAGAACGTGCAGCACAATTTAGGTTTACTTTTCCTAAAGCGGATAGCTCTTTTGTTGTCGTAGATGCTTTGGACAAAGGTTCTTATATTAAAATCCTTCCAAAGGAGAGAAAGATCATTGGCTACTCTACTAAATATGCCCGAGGGCCATTGCCAAAGAACTTCAAGAATTACTTTGTTATCTATTTTGACAAAGACTTTGCCATTGCTAAAACCTGGAGTGAAAAGGAATTAAAAGAAGGTTTGGAGTTAGACAGCAAACACAGTGGTGCCATTATTGGGTTTAAAACGACTAAAGGTGAAAAGGTTATTGCTAAAGTTGCCTCTTCCTTCATCAGTTTTGAGCAGGCAGAAATCAGCTTAAAACGCGAGTTAGCTAATGATAGTTTTGAGTCGACCAAACAGAAGGCAAAAGACCTGTGGAATAAAAACCTTGGTCGTATTAATGTAGAAGGAGGTACAGTTGACCAAACACGTACTTTTTATTCTTCTATGTACCGTACTTTGTTTTTCCCTAACAAGTTATATGAAATTGATGCGAACAATAAAATTGTTCACTGGAGTCCGTATAATGGCAAAACACTTCCTGGATATATGTTTGCCGGAACAGGTTTCTGGGATACATTCCGTGCATTGTATCCATTCTTGAACCTCATGTATCCTTCTATCAATAAAGAGATGCAAGAAGGTCTGATCAACGATTTTAAAGAAGGAGGTTGGTTGCCGGAATGGAGTAGTCCTGGTTATGCCAACATTATGGTGGGTAATAATTCTGCCTCTGTAGTGAGTGATGCTTATATCAAAGGTTTGAGAGGCTATGAGATCAATACCCTATGGGATGCAGTAATCCATGGTGCAAATAACGAAGGTCCGATGGATGCTGTGGGTCGCCATGGTGTTAAGTATTATAATAAACTGGGTTATGTGCCTTTTGATGTTAAAATAAATGAGAACGCAGCAAAAACATTAGAATATGCTTATGATGATTTTGCGATTTATCAGCTGGGAAGAGCTTTAGGGAAACCTGAGAGTGAGATTGGTATTTATGCAAAACGAAGCATGAATTATAAAAACCTTTTTGATCCTTCTTCAGGCTTAATGCGTGGTAAAAATGAGGATGGCACTTTTCAAGCTCCTTTCTCCCCATTTAAATGGGGTGGTGCTTTTACCGAAGGCAATAGCTGGCATTATACCTGGTCGGTTTTTCATGACATCGCCGGTTTATCTAAATTGATGGGTGGCAGTGAAAAGTTTGTGCAGAAAATTGATTCTGTATTCTCTATGCCGCCAGTATTTGATGAAAGTGCTTATGGTGGGGTGATACACGAAATTAGGGAGATGCAGATTGCTAACATGGGCCAGTATGCACATGGAAACCAACCGATACAGCACATGATTTATTTATATAATTATGGTGGTGCACCCTGGAAAACCCAATATTGGGCAAGAGAAACCATGAATAGAATGTATAGCGCTACGCCGGATGGTTATTGTGGAGATGAGGATAACGGACAAACTTCTGCCTGGTATGTTTTCTCTGCCATGGGTTTTTACCCTGTTACGCCAGCAGTTGACCAATATGTTTTGGGCGCACCGTTGTTTAAAAAGGTAACTATTAACCTAGAAAATGGAAAAAAAGTAGTGATCAATGCACCTGCAAATAACGCAGAAAATAAATATGTGCAATCGCTGCAGATCAATGGTAAACCTTATTCTAAAAACTGGATCAGTCATTCGGGATTACAAAACGGTGCAGTATTGAATTTTAAAATGTCGGCTACACCTAATAAACAAAGAGGAACGGCCGTTTCAGATTTCCCTTATTCTTTATCTACAGAAAAGAAATAAGCGTATAAGATTAATAGACATGAAGCTGTGATTTTTTAAGGCTTCCTGTTGAGTAAATAAGCGGCAATTTTCAAATCGAAAATTGCCGCTTATTTTTACAGGTAAAAGTTGTTATTATTTTAGCTTAATTCCTTAATTACTGCTGTTGTGCTGTTTTTTTTACATGAAGTTTTAACAGTTCCTTCTTTTTTAAGTTTTCTTAGTTGTTATGATTAACTTTAATTTATAATTAGAAAAAAAATGTTTTCATTTATCACTTTCCCGGCTCTTATTGCCGTCTATATCGGTTCCTGTTTTAATCCTCAAAGTGAAAAGCAGTGGGAAGTTCATTTGATTACAGCTATCTTTTTTATTCACAGATAAATAACCTTACTTGGAGCACATTTTATAAATATGGATATAGGAATTATTGGATTAGGCGATATGGGAAAGCTTTATGCGAAGTGTTTTGCAAAAGCGGGGTATAGTGTTTTTGGTTCGGACCTGCCACAATTCAAAGAAAATTTAATTGAAGAACTTGCACCGCTAGGCATCCAGATGATGGATGACGGGAATGCAGTTTCCCGTCGCTGCGATGTTATTTTTTATGCCGTAGAGGCGGAGAAAATTGATCAGGTACTAGCCATGTATGGCAGCTCAACAAAATATGGTGCCATTGTAGGCGGACAAACTTCTATCAAACATCCTGAAATTGCTGCTTTCGAAAAATACCTCCCTAAGGATGTTCATATCATTACTTGTCACTCGTTACACGGACCGGCTTTTGATCCAGTGGGACAAAAGTTAATCGTTATACCGCATCGTACTACTAAAGAAGCCTACCAAAGGATGTATGATGTATTAGCTACCCTGGGTTCTGACATGGTGGAAATTGCCGATTACCATGAACATGATAAAATTGTGGCCGATACACAAGCGGCAACGCATGTAGGTTTTGAAAGCATGGGCACCGCATGGAAAGAGGCAGGTTTTTTTCCATGGGAAAACGCAGCCTATCTGGGTGGTATTGACAATGTTAAAATTTTAACTACGCTAAGGATCTTTAGTTATAAAGCTCATATTTATGGTGGCCTCGCTATTTTAAACCCCTATGCCCGGCAGCAGGTGAAAAGTTATGCACAATCAGAATCTGAATTGTTTAAGCTGATGATTATGGAGGAAGCAGCCGAGTTTAAAAGCCGGCTTTACAAAGCCAGAGACTTTATATTTCATGAGAACCAGAAGCCATTATTGCTCGATGATAACATCATGAAAGAGTTTTCACTTTCTGGTAATCCCGGATCACGCAAACCAAATTCACACCTTAGCTTGCTAAGCATGGCTGACTCCTGGTTTAAACTAGGGGTAAATCCATACGATAACCTGATCTGTCAGACCCCACCTTTTAAATTAAGACTCGGTATTGTGGAATACTTATTCAGAAATGAGGATTTGCTGGAAGAATCTATTGAGACTGCTTTATATGACCGTAAAATACGGGCAGATGATTTAGAGTTTCATTCTGCAGTGAGGGAATGGTCTTCTATTATTCGTTTTGGTGATATGGCCGGTTATAAACAACAATTTGAACAAACTAAATTGTTTTTCAATGAGCGCTTGGAACATGGAAGAGAACAAAGCACAGAAATGATTAAAAGATTGAAAATGGATTAACAGCCATTACTGATATATATATTAACTCAAGATTTAAAAACACAAATGAACCTACCAAAACTTTTACCGATTATCTATTGTCTATTTTTTAGCCTAACTGTTCAGGCACAAAAACAACCTTATCAATATGTAAAACCGATTATTGGAACAGCTAAAATGGGACATACCTTTCCAGGAGCAACAGTTCCTTTTGGTGCTGTACAGTTAAGTCCAGATACAGATACCTTATCTTATGAGCTCAATGGTAAATACAATAAGGATATGTATAAATATTGTGCAGGCTATCAGTACACCGATAAAACTATTGTAGGTTTTAGTCATACGCATTTTAGTGGTACCGGGCATTCTGACCTTGGTGATTTTCTGATTATGCCCACAACAGGTAAATTACAGCTTAATCCTGGAACAGCAGATCAGCCACAAAATGGTTACCGTTCTGCTTTCTCTCATCAAAATGAAGTTGTTGAAGCCAATTATTACAAAGTAAAACTCGACGACCATAACATCACCGCAGAATTGACTACCAGTCCGAGGGTTGGTTTTCATCAATATACTTTTCCCAAGTCTGATGAATCGCACATTGTGCTAGACTTGATGAGTGGCATATATAATTATGATGATAAAAACGTGTGGACTTTTGTGCGGGTAGTTAACGATACGCTGATTACAGGCTATCGCCAAACTTCAGGTTGGGCACGTACGCGGACAGTTTATTTTGCCATGACCTTCTCTAGGCCTTTCATCAGTTATGGTCAGAAAAACTATGATGAGCAGCAAGTTTACAAAGGTTTCTGGCGTAAGTTTGATGAAACAAAAAACTTTCCTGAAATGGCAGGAAGGAAAATCAGGGCATATTTTGACTTTAAAACCGAAGCTGGAGAAAAGGTTAAAATTAAATTCGCCCTTTCTCCTGTGAGTCAGAAAAATGCTTTGGAAAACCTGCGTACCGAGATACCGGGTTGGGATTTCGAAAAGGTTAAGCGCGACGGGCAGCAGGCATGGAACAAAGAATTAAGTAAAATAGCCGTAAATACGTTGAATGAGAATGATAAAATCAATTTCTATACCTCAATGTACCATACTTTCATCAATCCTACCTTGTATGCTGATGTGAATGGCGAGTATAAAGGTTTAGATCAGGATACACATAATGCAGAAGGTTTCAACAATTACACTACCTTTTCCTTATGGGATACTTACCGTGCTTTGCATCCTTTCTTTAATTTGATACAACCTACTAGAAATGCAGATATGGTTTCTTCTATGTTGGCCCATTATGATCAAAGTACTTTAAAAATGTTGCCGATCTGGTCGCATTATGCCAATGATAACTGGTGTATGAGTGGTTATCATAGTGTTTCAGTGGTTGCTGATGCAATTATTAAAGGAAACTATAAAGGCGATGCTGAAGCTGCTCTGGCTGCATGTGTTGCTACTGCCAAGCATCGAAGTTATGAAGGTATTGGCGAATACATGGATAAAGGTTATATTTCTGCAGAAGCAAACGGAACTTCGGTTTCCAATACAATGGAATATGCTTATGATGATTGGTGTATTGCCCAACTGGCTAAGAAATTAGGTAAAACGGACCTCTATAATGAATTTATTAAACGTTCTGAAAATTGGAGGAATGTATATGATAAGCAGTCTGGTTTTATGCGTCCAAGGTTGAAAGATGGCAGTTTCAGGAAAGATTTCGATGTGCTGAGTACCCACGGACAAGGGTTTATTGAAGGAAATGCATGGAATTACAGCTTGTATGTGCCACATCAGCCTGCAGAAATGATTGCCTTAAGAGGAGGGAAACAGCGTTTTGCAACACACCTTGATTCTTTGTTTACGATGTACCTGCCAGATGAGTTTTTTGCTGAAACGGAAGACATCACCCGGGAAGGGATTATCGGGAATTATGTACATGGCAATGAACCCGCACATCATGCAGCTTATTTGTATAATTATACCAATACGCCATGGAAAACGCAGGAAAGGGTGCGCATGATTCTTAAGAAAATGTACGGTCCAACAGCAGATGGATTAGGTGGCAATGATGATTGCGGTCAGATGAGTGCCTGGTATATATTTAGCGCATTAGGTTTTTATCCTATGGCTCCAGGATCGGTGAATTACGAATTGGGTAGTCCGGCAGTAATTAATGCCACTATGAACCTGGAGAATGGTAAAACCTTTACCGTAAAAACTAAAAATCAAAGCGATAAAAATGTTTTTGTGGGAAAGGTAATGTTGAATGGTAAAATGTTAGATCGTAAATACATTACCCATCAAGAAATTACTGCTGGCGGTGAAATACAGTTCTTTATGTCGGCTAAACCTAATAAAAAATTAAACTAAATGTTTTGTTCCTACATCATGCAGAAAATGAACTGTAGTAAATTTTTCTTGTTAATATTTATGCTGTCAGGGATTGCTAATACTACATTTTCACAGCAAACGGTCTATGCCAGAAAAGTAATTCAAACTTTGGCTTCCCCAGCTTTTAAAGGCCGGGGATATGTAGAAAGTGGTGATCATAAAGCCTCCGCCTATATTGCTGGTGAGTTTAAGAAATTCGGATTGCTGCCATTAAATAAAGATTCCTATTTTCAGGAATTCAATTTACCGGTAAACACTTTTCCGGGGAAAGTGGAACTGAAGCTTAACGGAGGACTGCTGACTACCGCAGTAGATTACCTGGTGAGTGCTTCTAGTCCGCCGATACATGGCACTTATAAAGTGATATCCGTAAACCGTACGGATATCAATAATGTTACTAAATTAGCGGAAATTCTAGTTCGGTCTGTCGATGCTTTTATTCTTATTGATAACAGGGCATTAAAAGAGGAGCTTCCAGAAGTAAAGCAGTTCATCGATGGGCAAATTAATGAATTGATTAAAAATGAAACATTCAATTTCAAAGGCCTGCTCATTTATTCATCAGATAAGTTAACGTGGACCACCTTAAGTTACCAAACTAAAAGGCCTGTGATTAAGATCAATAAAAAAGACTTGGATCCGACAAAGGTAAACAGCCTCAGCATTGCTGTAGACGTTAAATTTATACCCGCTTATACCACAAGAAATGTAGCTGGTTTGGTTAAAGGTAGTTCAGGTATAGATTCTACGCTAGTGATTACTGCCCATTATGACCACCTGGGTTTATTAGGTAAGAAGGTGTATTTCCCTGGTGCTAATGATAATGCCAGCGGCGTAGCTATGTTGCTGAGTTTTGCCCGCCATTATGCACAGCATCCGCCAAAGTACAATATGGTTTTCCTTGCTTTTTCTGGGGAGGAGATTGGTCTGCTAGGCTCAGCAGCTTTTGTGAAAAAGCCTCTTATAGCATTGGATAAAATCAAGTTTCTGGTTAATTTTGATTTGGCAGGTACAGGAGAGGAAGGTGTAAAGGTTGTGAATGCCACAAAGTATAAAGTTCAATTCGATAAATTAGTGCAACTTAATCAGCAAAATCAGCTCCTTAAAAAAGTAGATAGCAGAGGTGAAGCCTGTAATAGTGATCATTGCCGTTTTTATCAACAAGGCGTACCTTCTTTTTTTATCTATACACAGGGTGGTATTCAAGCTTATCACGATATTTATGATAGGGCAGAAACTTTACCTTTAACGGCTTTTGATAATTACTTTGAGCTCTTGAGTCAGTTTTTTGATTGTGGAGTGTCGTAAACATCCTATATTTGCCTCCCATTAAATAAATAAATGGGCTATCATAAAATCGGCATTGCTGCACTGGTATTAATTTGTTTTGCCGTTGCGGTAAAAGCACAAGACACCACAATCAAACCTTCCAAAAACGACTCTGTCAATAGGCTAAATGAAGTTCTCATCAAAGAAAACAGGATACAGCTTCCGTTTTCTCAACAGAACCGCAATATCTGGATCATCGACCAGGAGAAGATAAAAAGTTTACCTGCCCGTTCGGTAAGTGAGCTGTTGAGTTACGTATCCGGGGTAGACGTTCGCCAACGTGGTCCGGGTGGTGCACAAGCAGACATCAGTATCGATGGTGGTACTTTTGATCAAACTTTGGTGTTGCTTAATGGGGTCAAGGTTGCTGATCCGCAAACTGGTCATAACATGATGAACCTGCCCATTACCCTTAGTGATATTGATCATATTGAAGTGCTGAGAGGTTCCGCTTCCAGGGTGTATGGCATTAATGCTTTAACCGGAGCTATTAATATTGTAACCCGCACTGCTCAAAAAACAGGTGTTTCTGCCCAGCTTTTCTCTGGAAGTAGTTTTAAAAAAGATGAGGTATCCGGAGATACTTATGCTAATTATGGCATACAAGCAAGCGGGAGTGTTGTGCAAAAAAACGGCATTCATTCCTTATCTATCGCACAGGAAGCAGGAAATGGCTATCGCTACAATACAGCCTTTAACAATCAAAAGATTTTTTACCAGGGGCAGCTGGCTGTTGGTAAAGGCGACCAGATTGATTTAATGGCAGGTTATACCCATAATAACTTTGGTGCAAATGCATTCTACGCTGCCCCAGGTGATAAAGAGAGTGAAGAAACGGTGAATACTTTACTAGCCTCCGTTGCCTATACCACAAAGCTAAGTGCCAATTGGCAGCTCACCCCAAGAATCAGTTACAGGAATAATGTAGACGATTATCTGTATATTAAACAACGTCCTGATAAATTTCACAACCACCACCAAACAAATGTTATTGATGCTGAGCTGAACAATACCATCCAAACAAAAATTGGAACGTTTGGCCTCGGACTAGAAGCGAGAACTGAACAGATCAACAGTACCAATTTGGGTAAAAGAAATCGTACAAATACAGGTGTTTTTGGTGAATATAAATTTGAACCTTTCAACCGATTGTTGATAAATGTAGGTGCTTATGCCAATTATAATTCTGATTATGGCTGGCAGGCCTTTCCAGGTATAGATGCAGGGTATAATTTTTATGGTGATTGGCGTTTATTCGCAAATCTAGGAACCGGGCAGCGTTTGCCAACCTATACTGATTTATACTACAAAGGACCAACCAATGTAGGTAATGATTTGCTGCAGCCAGAAAAATCTACTTATGCTGAGGGGGGATTGAAATACAATAAAGAAGGTTTGGTGCTGAATGTGAGTTATTTTACTCGACGCATTACTAATTTTATTGATTGGGTGAAAGCCACACAGAGTGAACCCTGGAAACCAGAGAACTTTAGTGACGTTAACACCGAAGGATTTACAATAAGTGGCGATTATCTGGTTAAAAGCGACTTAGCAATTTTTAATAGCTTGCGTTTTGGGGCTTCGTATACTCATCTTGATCCAAGTTTTAAGACAACACTCGCTACGGCGAATTTTTCCCGTTATGCGCTGGAAAGTTTGAGAAATCAATGGAGTGGAACAGTCAATGCGGAGTTTTCTAATTTACTTGCTTTAACCTTAACCGCACGATATAACGAGCGGATTAATTATAAGTCCTACACTGTATTAGATGCCAGATTGGCTTTTAAGCAGCCTAATTATAGTATTTATGCCGATGGTGCTAATCTTTTCAACGTACAATATGTTGAAGCAGGCGCGGTTCCAATGCCAGGTTCATGGTTCACCTTGGGTATCAAGACAGGGATTTAACATGGTTATATAAAAAGGAGCAGGAGCAACCTGCTCCTTTTTATCATTTGATTTTCAGCACAAGTCCGGCGTAAAAATTCCTTCCCGCTGCAGCATTAAAATGCCTGCCACCTATTGAATTTAAGTCATTTCCAAGACTATATTTTTTGTTTAACAAGTTATCTGCTCCAATAAATAACTCCAAAGGGAGCTTTCCAATATTTAAGTTTTTCCAACCTAATTTGCCTTGCAGCAAATGATAGTTACCAGCATAAACCGTATTGGCATCATTAAGTGGTATTTTTGACGTGTAATTGTGCTGCACAAATAAATACCAGCCATTTAATAATTGTAAATCGGCACTGCTTAAAACAATGTTTTTAGGAACACCAGTTAAATCATTTCCAGTGTAATCAACAGCCTTATCCAGATAATCACTAAACTTAAAGCGGCTCAGCGTATAAGCATTTCTCAACTGCAGGCCCCTAATAAAACCAGCAGATTTAAGTGGAATAACCCATGCAGAAACCGCGGTTTCCAAACCCCATTGTTTGGTGCCACCTGCGTTGATAAAATATTCTGTGTCATTTTGGTTTAATCGCCTCACGATAGCACTTTTTAAATGGTAATAAAAACCAGTGACATCAATAAAAATTCTTTTCTGGAGTGCTTCATATTTAAAGCCGGTTTCATAATTCCAGCCAAACTCAGGTTGTAATGCAACATTAATAACATTATCAGAAGCCCTTACTTCAGCCAATGTAGGTGGAGAATAACCCTTACTCAAGGACGCATGTAAAGAGAATTCCGGACTAGCTAAATAAGAGAGGGCAACTCTTGGCATAAACTGTACATCAAAATTCTTTGTTTTTTCTGCAACAGCAACAGGTGCTATACTTTGGTAGCGGTAGCCATAGAGGTTGGCACTTCCAGAAATCTCTAGCAGCCATTTATCGAGGTAATCAAAGTTAAGGTGTGCAAAAGCGAAATTTGCTGCTGATTTTAATTTATCTGCTGCTTGCACCGCACCCCGGGTTCCAAAGTTATTATCGAAATTATCAAAGGTAGTGCTGGTTTGCATGCTTTCTAAGCCTAAATTAAACTTCCAGTTCAAGGTGCTTTTTCGCGCTTCATATTCTATATAAGTACGTAAGCCTATGGTAGATTCTTTTCGATGCTCGTAATTGGTAATAAAAGGATTTTTAAAATCAGTATAAGAAGTAAAAAGGGAAGCAATATGTTTAAGTTGGGGTGAGATTTGCCATTCGTTAGAAATACCGCCATAAAGTGTTTTACTGTAAATACCAGCTTTCTGTTCTATAGCGCTTTTAGTGAATTTTGTTGCCTGTCTTGATAATCTAGGGTTTGCAGCAAACTGTGCAGCGTTCAATCCACCCGGCGTATTGTAATGCAAGTCTGAATAAAACAGGAGTCCCTTTAAGCTTGCAGCGGCAGAATAATTATATTTTTGCAAAGCCTGAAAATAGTGGCGTTCCATACCGCTGTGATCCCTATAACCATCACTGCGCTGGTAAGCCTGGCTAATGTTGAGCTGGTAATTTTTCCATTGTTTTCCCAACTGAATATTTTCTTGAAAAAGGCCATAAGAGCCACCCTGCAATTTAAACTTCAAAAGCGTGCTGTCCTTGCCAATCGCTAAAGGACTAATCAGCACTACGCCGCCAGAATTAGCGCCGAAAATACTACTCTGTGGACCCTTTAAAACTTGTATCCCTCCAACGCTTCCTGCATCCAATGCATTGAGGTAACTATTGCCACCAGCGTCTGTTAAAGGAAACTCATCCAGGTATATTTTTACATTTCTGATGCCAAAAGGAGAGCGTAATAAACTTCCGCGGATAGAAAGACGGTAGCTTCCCGGCGATCTTTCCTCCATTCTTACGCCAGCAATAGTATTCATTGCTGGAACTAAACTATTAGCCTGTTGCCTTTGTAAGGTTAGGCTGTCTATAAGGCCAAAAGAACCTGTGGTCCTCAATAGTGGTTGATCAGAAAAATAAGGTCTAATGATGACCTCTTTTAATCTCCTGCTGGAATCAGGAACTGTTTGGGCGAAGCCAAGAAAATAGCAGAAAGAAAGTGCAGGAAGTAGTATTCTTTTCATTAATCAGTCATTTTTTTAAACAAATAATTCGTCAAACACATTAGGTAACGAAAAAGCCGTTTCTGCTAAGTTACAGAAACGGCTTCATCAAATGTAATTATATAAACTTAAGCTAATCTAGCTTGTAGATTCTCATCTATAGCAGCTAAGAACTCTTCGGTATATAAGTAATGTTTGCCATGCTCTACTTTATTTCCATGGATACAAACTGCTAAATCTTTGGTCATTTTACCACTTTCAACAGTTTCGATACAAACCTTTTCTAAAGTATGACAGAAATCAATCAGCTCTTGGTTGTTATCTAAACCACCACGGAATTCAAGACCTCTTGTCCATGCGAAAATTGAAGCGATTGGATTGGTAGATGTTGGTTTTCCACCCTGGTGATCACGGTAGTGACGAGTCACAGTACCATGTGCAGCTTCAGCTTCCATTGTTTTTCCGTCTGGCGTAATCAATACAGAAGTCATTAAACCTAGAGAACCAAATCCCTGAGCTACCGTGTCAGACTGTACATCACCATCATAGTTTTTACAAGCCCAAACAAAGTTACCATTCCATTTTAGCGCAGAGGCAACCATGTCATCGATTAAACGGTGTTCATAAGTAATTCCAGCTGTTTCAAATTTAGTTTTGTAGTCGCTTTGGTAGATTTCTTCGAAGATATCTTTGAAACGCCCATCATATTTTTTTAGGATAGTATTTTTTGTTGATAAGTATAAAGGCCATTTTTTACTTAAAGCCTGGTTGAAACAAGCATGGGCAAAACCAATAATACTTTCGTCAGTGTTGTACATGGCTAAAGCAACACCATCACCTTTAAAGTTGTAAACATCAAAAGATTGAACTTCACCACCATCTTCAGGAGTAAAAGTTAAAGTTAATTTACCTTTACCTTTCGTTACTAAATCAGTAGCGCGGTATTGATCACCAAAAGCGTGACGGCCAATACAAATAGGGGCAGTCCAGTTTGGAACTAAACGTGGAACATTACTCATTACAATTGGTTCACGGAAAACAGTACCATCAAGAATATTGCGGATGGTTCCGTTTGGTGATCTCCACATTTGTTTTAAATTAAATTCCGTAACACGTTGTTCATCAGGAGTAATGGTTGCGCATTTGATACCTACACCATGTTTTTTAATAGCTTCAGCTGCGTCAATAGTAACCTGGTCATTCGTTTCATCACGGTATTCAATACTAAGATCATAGTATTTAATATCAAGATCCAAATAAGGAAGGATCAATTTATCTTTAATGAATTTCCAGATGATACGGGTCATTTCGTCACCATCTAACTCAACAACGGGCTGAGTTACTTTAATTTTTTGTACTGACATATTATGGATTCAATTTAAATTGATTATATAAGGTGGCTAAGATAAGAATTCTGAAACAATTAAAGATTTCCTAACGTTATGAACATATAAATTATGATGCTATGACTACTAATAAAAACAACCGCCCCGGTCAACAAGGTTCTAAGGATAAATTACATGACGCTGATTTAGGTGAGACTAAAGATGCTAAAAATTTGGTTTATGATAAGGATAAAAATAGTTTTGAAATTGACGTAAAAAGCGAGGATAAAGATTATAACCATCCTTTGCCTTATGAAACTGCCGCTGCTAACGGGGGCGATGAAAATTCAGATTACGATGAATCCAATCCTTATATTGGTGATGAATACGCTAAGAAAGAGGAGCAGATAGAAAATGACCTGGACGAATTAGGGATGCATGTAGATAATGGAAAAAGTGTAGAAGTTGATGCTGAAGATGAATACTTAGCTAAAACACCGGAGGATGACAGGACTGATCTGGATGAAGAAGGTTATCCATTAAATGATACACCAAAAATGTTTTAAGCTTTAGGAATTAACATCAAGGTTAAACTGCTTGCGCATTTCTTCAAGCTGGGGGTTTTTTTGAACCAGGTATTGATATTTTTCAATGCTGGTATAAAGCCTGTTTTTTAATTCTCTTTCTACTTTCCGGGTAATAATGTTTAAGTTGAAATTATTCAATTGTGCCCTGAGAAAGTTCAAAAAGTAAACCTGTTCATCCTGAAGTATACTTTCCTGAATCTTATTTTCTATCAGTATCGTAATTTCTTCATTTTCTAAAATCGGATCATTACTGGTCAGGAGGGTGAAGATATTTATTTTACCATCGTCTTTAGCCTTATGGGCGTAAATATTCCACCATTCCATCAGCTTTTCAAAAGTGAAAGCATCTTTTTCGCTGCCATCAATGTATTTTGGCTCTTTGTTTTCAACTCCTGCTGCCACATTTTCTAATGCCGTAAGTGAAGGTATTAGTGTGCCACCCACATTATTAGCTCCTTGTTGTAGCTTTAAACTAATTGTATTACCCAAGGGCTGTGTACTGCGCTGGGGTTGTATTGCCTGTTTTTCTGTTTCCACAACTGGAATTTCAGGAATTACAGGCAAAGGGGTGGGCGTTGGCGTTGGAGTTGAAGGAGCCGAGATTTCAGGTGCAATAGCCTCCGCAGGTATTTTAGCAGGTTTTTGTGGGGTTACCACAGTGCTTTCAGTACTTACTTTAGTTTTTTTTTTATGCTGATCTGTATCAGTTATGGCATTGGTAGCGGGTAGTTGAGCTAAATTTAGCACCGATGGAATGTGACACATCTTAATGAGCGCAAGTTCTACTTGCAAACGTTGATTTTTGCTGTTTTTATAGATCAGGTCACACTGGTTAGCCAGGTTAAGTGCTGTTAAAATAAATGAAACTGAAGTCTGCTGACTCTGTTCCAGGTATTTTTGTTTAATATTTTCACTAACTTCTAAAAGCTTAATGGTTTGCGGGTCTTTGCCTACCAATAAATTGCGCAGGTGACTGGCCAATCCGTTAATAAAATTATTGCCATCGAACCCATTGTTTAATACCTCATCAAACAAAACCAATGCCTGACCTACATTTGCTGAGGTCAAATAGGTGGTCAATTTAAAGTAGTAATCGTAATCAAGGATATTTAAATTAGCTATAACCGATTTATAAGTTAGGTTCTTATTAGTGAAACTAACAATTTGATCGAACATAGAAAGGGCATCCCTTAAGCCACCATCAGCTTTTTGAGCAATAATGTGCAGTCCGTCTTCTTCTACGGCAATGTTTTCACGCAACGCAATTTTATTCAGGTGCGTGGTAATATCCTCTACCTGTATCCTGTTGAAATCAAAGATCTGACAACGAGATAATATAGTAGGCAGTATTTTATGTTTTTCAGTTGTCGCTAATATAAAAATAGCATAAGAAGGAGGTTCTTCTAAAGTTTTCAAGAAAGCGTTGAAGGCATTTGCCGAAAGCATGTGCACCTCATCAATAATATAAATTTTATATTTCCCTGCTTGTGGAGGTATCCTTACCTGTTCAATGAGGCTTCTGATGTCATCTACCGAGTTATTTGAGGCGGCATCCAGTTCATGAAAGTTAAAAGAGTGACCTGTTTGAAAAGAAATACAAGAGTCGCAAACACCGCAAGCTTCCTGATCTGCACTGATGTTAAAACAGTTGATGGTTTTTGCTAGAATACGTGCGCAGGTAGTTTTACCAACACCACGAGGACCGCAAAAAAGAAATGCCTGTGCCAGTTGGTTGTTTTTTATAGCATTTTTTAAGGTTCCGGTAATATGGTTTTGTCCTACAACGGTGTCAAACGTAGAAGGACGGTATTTACGGGCCGATACTATAAAATTTTCCATTCGATACGAAATTATAAAATATTTATGGAGTGAGCAGGTTTTATCTGAAAAATAAAAATAGCTTAGTGTCAAATTTTAAAGCGCTCTCATGAAATTCTTTCTTCGTCTTCTCCTCCTTTTTATATTCCCATTTTTTTCTTTTGCGCAGTCTAATTTTCAACCTGGCTATATTGTTACTCCAAAAGGCGATACTGTAATTGGTTTTATTGATTATAAAGAACGAAGCGTGAATCCTGTAAAGGTGGTTTTTAAGCCTCACAAGTATAGTCTAACTCAGCAGTACACTATTAATGATTGTACTGCTTTTGGCATTAATCATTTAGAAACCTATCAGCGTTTTGTTGTTGCTATTAGTATGAGTAAGGAGAATAACAATAATCTATCCCATGGATTAGATAATTCAGAAAGAAGAGACACTGTTTTTTTAAAGGTATTACAAAGTGGTAAGAATGTAGTTTTATATGCCTATCAGGATCCACTAAAAAAAAGATTCTATATTTCAGATCAGCATCATAAAACACCTGAAGAGTTAAAAAGAAATATATATATATAAGAGATGGAAACAGACCGGTTGTTAAAAATGCACTTGCAGGCGAAGGTGCCGAAAATAAAAGTTCTTATTCTCCCTTTTTAACGCTTGGCATTGATATGTTTGGCAATCCAGCAATTAAAAAGATAATTTACCGGGCAGAGCTTTCTTTTTTAATGGGCCAATATGAAATGTCTAATGACCTAAATGTAGGTTCAGGTACAAATGAAAAAAGTATCAAGGCTAAATATGTTTTTAATCAATACACAGCTCAATTAACGCCACAAATAATCTTCAATATATACAATACCAATAAGTTGAAATTTTTTGCCTCTGCTGGTTTATCATTAAACTTATCTGGTTATGATAAAAGTAGAGGCACAAATATTCCTTATTTAGATGATTATGGGGAAACAATATTCATTAGTGAGGATAATTATTTAGAGTTGATCAATTTTAATTATTCGGCACGTTTTAATGCAGGTTTAGTGCTTAACAATAGGTTTGAACTGTCTGCAGGTTATAGTGTGCCCTCAGCAGTTACGCAATACGCAGAGTATAACATTGTTGTACAAAGAGTAACCCTTGGAATTAATTTCCTGTTGGGTAAGCATTAATATTCAATTGCTCTTTTACCAATAGAAATTTATTGCTACATTTGCAGCCCCATAGTAAGTATGGGTTACAATTAATTAATAAATAAATAACAATGAATCAGTACGAAACTGTTATCGTTCTTACCCCATTGTTGTCAGAAGAAGTAGCTAAAGAAGCAATAGCAAAATTTAGCAAAATCATTTCTGATAGCGGAGCCGAAATTGTTCAAGAGGACAATTGGGGTTTGAGAAAATTAGCGTATCCGATTGAAAAAAAAGCAAGCGGATTTTTCCACCTTACAGAGTACAAATCTTCAGGTGAATTAATTAACAAGTTGGAGTTAGAGCTTAAGCGCGATGAGCGTGTGCTACGTTTCTTGACTATAAGATTAGACCGTCATGCGGTTGCTTATAACGAGAAAAAACGCAGTGGAGCTTTTAACAAGAAACCTAAACAGGAGGCTGCAGTATAATGGCTAAGGATCAAATACAATATGTTACCGCTCCAAAAGTGGACGATAACAGAAAAAAATATTGCCGTTTCAGAAAAAACGGTATTAAATATATTGATTACAAAGACGCAAACTTTTTGTTGAAATTCATTAATGATCAAGGTAAAATTTTACCTCGCCGTTTAACGGGTACTTCATTAAAATTCCAACGTAAAGTTGCTCAGGCTGTAAAGCGTGCGCGCCACATTGGTTTGTTACCTTTCGTTGCTGACCAATTAAAATAGGAGCTGAAAAATGGAAATTATATTAAAACAAGATATCAAATCCCTAGGGGAGAAAGATGATATCGTGAATGTAAAGCCAGGATATGGTCGTAATTACTTAATCCCACAAGGATTTGGTGCTTTGGCTACTCCTTCAGCTAAAAAAGTTTTAGCAGAAAACTTAAAACAGGCTGCTTTTAAACAGGATAAAATTAAGAAAGATGCTGAAGGTATCGCTGAGCGTTTAACAACTGTTAAACTATCTATCGGTGCTAAAGCAGGCGAATCAGGTAAGATTTTTGGTGCAGTAAACACCATTATGATTGCTGAAGCATTAAAACAACAAGGTTTTGAAGTTGATCGTCGCCGTATTACTTTCGAAACTGAGCCTAAATTTGTTGGCGAGTACATCGCTAACTTAAACTTGCACAAAGAAGTGAAAGTTAAAGTTCCTTTCGAAGTTGTAGCTGAATAAGCTGTCTTACTCGATATTTAAAAAGCGTCCTGAACTTCAGGACGCTTTTTTTTTGACCTTATTTTTTGTAATGCTACAGGCTTTGAAGATCTCAATTTTCACCTTAGCTTTTTCTAGGAAAGGTTAGGGTTGGTAGGTCGTTGGTAGGTCCTTACCAGGTCTTTAGTATATCTAAATGACCTAGCAAGGACCTACCAACAACCTAGCAATAATAGGATAACTTTACTTTCTCCTTCTGCTTCTTCCTTCTTCAATCAAGTTTCTTATTTCTTTAACATCGTTTTTAGAAAAGCCATTCACTTCTATTTTATTACCATTTAGAAACAACCTTAAAGTAGAAAACCCAATCATAGGTGAATCTACTTCAATTGCGGTGATGTCTTCATAATTCAGGTATTTTGAATCGCCGCTAAATACACCTGGTTTTTTTATCTCGATATTGTTTTCCTCTAAATGGATCTCTGTAGGGAAGGCTTTATTACCTTCTGAGAGTCTTGATGCTGTGAATTTCATTTGACAGATTTATGGTTTAAATTTTTCTTTTAAAAAATGATTTTCCAAAGGTATTAATTTCTTTATTGGTGCTTGTCAAGATTTTGGGGCTTGACTGATGTTTTTATTACCTTTGATTGATGTCACTAAAAACACGCTCTGGTCATAAAACTAAGTTACCCCTGGTAAAAAGAATAACTTCCCTGTTGAGTAAAGTTTTAATTTGGTTTTTAATGGTCAGCGTGCTGTGGGTATTAGTTTACCGCTTTATTAACCCGCCAATTACCTTATTAATGATTACGCGGAACATTGAGCGTAAAGCTAATGGGAAGAACTTTAAAACCGACAAAAAGTGGGTTAATTTTGAATCGATTTCGGTTAATATGAAAAGGGCCGCTGTATCTGCAGAAGATCAGTTATTTTTAAAGCATATAGGCTTTGATATAAAAGCAATTGAAAAAGCCTTTGAAGGCAATGCAAAAGGAAAAAAAATAAAAGGGGGCAGTACCATTTCTCAACAAACTGCCAAGAACGTATTTCTATGGCCTGGCCGTTCCTGGTTACGCAAAGGCTTTGAAGCTTATTTTACTTTATTATAAGAGATTTTATGGCCTAAAGAGCGTATTTTGGAAGTTTACCTGAATGTAATTGAGATGGGCGACGGTATTTATGGTGCTGAGGCAGCAGCACAAGAATATTTCGGAAAATCTTGTCGCACGCTGAGCAAAGCACAGGCTGCCCTGATTGCAGCATGTTTCCCTAACCCAAGGCACTGGTCGCCCAACCACCCTACACGCTACATTAAACACCGGCAATATTTAATTATAAGAAACATGCAGCGACTTGGTCCGTTGGAATTTTAATTCAAACCTAAAAAAAGTCTTGAAAATTACTAACTTCAGCAGCAGATATGCTGGAGGAAGACGATCGTCATTATTGGGGGAAAATGCGGCTTGGCGATAAGCAAGCGTTATTTGAGTTATATAACAACATGTATTTCCACCTGATCAGGATTGGCCTGAAAATAAATGCAGATGATGAACTGGTTAAGGACTGTGTTAATCAGGTGTTTTTGAATTTGTGGGACAAGCGGGAGCGGTTGCCAGCAGTAGAAAATGTTAAATCTTACATCATCACTTCCTTAAAAAGGTGTATGCTGGATCAGCTTGATTATCTTCATAAAACCAATACGGCCTTAAATAAGATGGGGGCTGAAGAAGATTGGAATGAACTTTCTTATGAAGAAATCATGATTAATGTTCAGCAAGACGAAGACTTGAAGCGTAAACTCACTTTGGCCATCCAGCAACTTACCCCGCGGCAAATGGAATTGATAGAGCTCAAATTTTTTGAAGGCTTAAGTTATGACCAGATTGCAGAAAAAACTGCCCTTACTGTAAAAACTGCTTACAATACCATTTACGATGCGATTAAGACCTTAAGAAAGCTGATGAAATAATAGCGTTAAAAAAAAGTTTTCATTTCCTTAGGAAAAAAACCTGCTATTGGCGTCTGTGTAGTAAAACAATGCTATGCAAATGCCTAATGAGAATTTTTCTGTAGAAGAATTGATCTGCAATGAATCATTTCAACATTATTGTCTAGGTACGAGCCTTGAAAACCAGCTGCTTTGGCAGGATTGGATAAAAAAACACCCTCATAAAAGAGCTGAGTTTGAAGAGTCAAAGCGACTGGTAGAAATTTTGACTGTTAAACAAGGTAGCAGGATCAAACAAGTTAAAGAATTAAGGAGTGGCGTGGAGCAGCGTGAATTATTTTCAAAAGCGCTATCGCCAGAAAGCTACACCGCTGTATCATCACAGTCGCCAAATAGATTTCCTTTGCTTTATCAATATGCAGCTGGCATTGCCGCAGTAGTGTTGGTTGCAGTGTTCATTTATTTTTACACCCTGCCGGCTGTTAATCTTAACCTGCTTAAGCAACCTGTGGGGGAGCATTTTTCTTCCGGCAAGGCTTTACGTAAAACTATAGTATTGATTGATGGTAGCGTTATAACGCTGGCTAGAGAAAGTGTCATCAAATTAGAGGAAGGTTTTAATAAAAACAATAGAGCATTGTGGTTGAGTGGTGAAGCCTATTTCGATGTAAAACACGATTCTAAACATCCTTTTATTGTTCGCACAACCTATAATGATATCAAAGTTTTAGGAACTGTTTTTAATGTTAAGGCCTATTCCTCCGATAAGGAAATGGAGACCTCCCTTATTCGGGGAAGTGTAAGGGTTGATTCTAAAAAATATCCAGGCAAATTTGTCATCTTAAAACCGAATGAAAAGTTAATAACCAATAATTATTTAGTAAAAGTAAGTACTGAAGTTCAAAAGCCATTCCACATTACGATGTTGAAAATGAATAGTGAAACACAAAAGCCAGAAGAAGTTCAATGGATTCAGCAACGCTTGGAAATAGAAAATGAACCACTTTCCCTGATCGCGAAAAAACTGGAAACCTGGTATGGAATTGAAATAGTCATAAAAGATGAAGCCGTGAAGAATTACCATTATTCTGGGGTATTTGAAAATGAAACGATCATTAAAACCTTGGAAGCGCTGCAGCTTTCTTACCCTTTTGAATTTAAAGTGGAGCAGAATAAAATCATCATCAATAAATAAAGCCTTTTTATACATAACAACTAAACAACCTAAAACCCTTCCTATGAAAAAAACTTTACTCTTAAAGCATTTAAGTGAATTTTCATTGTCAAGCCGGATGCTGCTGACATTGAAATTGACCAGCTTAATTTTGTTAATCATGTGTTTACAGGTTTCGGCCTCTGGATTTGCACAACAAAAAATCAGTATCACTGCAAATGATATGAGTATCAGGAATTTGCTAAGAAATATTGAAAAACAGACAGATTACCGTTTTGTTTACAGCACACAGGCGCTTTCTCCTGAAAAGAAGATTTCCGTAAAACTCTACCAGGTTTCGCTCGACGAAGTGATGAAATGCATCTGGAAAGAAACCAATATTACTTATGCTCTGAAAGAAAATAACCTGGTTATTATTTATTCATCGGTTATGGAAACTAAGGATATCGTTATAACGGGTAGGGTTCTTGATGAAGGTGGGCAGCCGATGCCGGGCGTTTCAGTTAAAGTTAGCGGTTTGGCAGTAGCAACAGTTACAGATAATAATGGTGCTTATTCTATTCGTGTAGCAGATAATAATGCTGCTCTGGAGTTCTCGTATTTAGGTTATACACTTCAGGTTATTGCCGTAGGGACTAAAAACGTAGTTAATATTACCCTTAAGGCCGACACAAAAAGTTTGCAAGAAGTAATTGTTACGGGTTACACCAGTTACAAGAGAGAGCAATCTGCAAGTGCTGCCACTTTGGTTACGGCAGAAAAGATCAATAACGTAGCCGGATTAACGGTAGATCAGATTTTACAAGGACGCGTACCGGGGATGAGTGTGATTTCCAGTTCTGGGCAGCCTGGTCAGAGTGCTGCAGTAGTAATAAGGGGTATTGGAAGTGTTAATGGATCTTCCAGTCCTTTGTATATCCTTGATGGTACGCCCATAGAAGGTGGGTATTTTCAAACGATCAATCCAGAAGATATTGAAAACGTTACGGTGTTAAAAGATGCTTCAGCGAAAGCGCAATTTGGTTCAAGAGGTTCGAATGGTGTTATTCTAATTACCAGTAAAAAAGGGAAAGTGGGTAAGATAGCTGTTCAGTATACTTCGCAGTATGGATTCTCTAACCTGACCGAACCTAAATCGACCATGATGAATACTGCTCAACGATTAACTTTTGAAGAAGGAGTTGGTGCAGATTTTGGAAGAAATATAGGACCAGGATGGACCTATTCATCCAAAAATCCTAATTACATTTCTGGAACGCCTGTGTTCAGGCAAAATGCGGATCGTATTTTAGATAGTCTGAGCAAAATCAATATTGATTGGAGAGATCAGTTTTATCAAAACAGTAAATTTCAAGAACAGCAAGTAAGTATTAGTGGTGGTAATGAAAATCTTCGTTTTTATAACTCCCTTAATTATTATAACCAGGATGGTATTGCTAAACGTACAGGCTTAGACAGGTATTCCTTGAAAAGCAACATAGATTTTAAAGCAGACAAATTATCTGGAAATGTAAATTTAACCTTAGGTTATTCCAGGTCTACTTTTACAGAAGGAGAGGGGAGCACTGGTGCAGGTACGGCGATGTCGGCTGTTTACTATGCGCTTCCTTATGAAAACCCATACGGTGCTGATGGTACATTAATTCATCCAGGAAATAAAGCTAACTATTTTATCCTTGACCAGCGCGAGGGCAGTCAGGCTTTGGAGCGCCTGTATAATTCTTCTAATCAAACAGATCAGCTAAAATCAATTATTGGTACTTCACTGGCTTACCAGTTATTGCCAGAGTTGAAAATTACGACTAGAGCTGGTATCGATTATAGAAACTCTACAGATGAGGCTTATATTAATCCAGATTCTTATTATGGCGGCAGAAGTGTGACTAATACATTAGGAGGTAAAGGCCGTTTTGATGAGGGGAACAGGAGGAATTTCAATTTCATTTCTACTACAGGGTTAACTTTTGCCAAAACATTTAATGAAAAGCATGATTTTGAAGTTTCAGGTTTTTACGAATACGTATATAACAATTACAATTCTTTTAGTTTTTCTGGTTTTGGTTTAGACGGACGTTTACCAGGAACACCAGCAAGCATAACCAATAGTGCGGCCTATTTACCAATAGTTGGTGGCGGAAAAACCAAAAGTGCATTAGCCTCCTTTATGAGTTTAGCGAGGTACACTTATGATAATAAATACACGCTGACAGGGAGTTATCGTTATGATGGTTCTACGAAAGTTGCACCAAAAAACAAGTGGCATGGCTTTTATTCTCTTGGAGGAAACTGGAATGTTAAGAACGAGAACTTCCTAAAAGACAACGATTTTATAGCAGAATTGAGTCTTAGGGCTAGTTACGGTACATCAGCAAGTCCTTTTAGCAGTAATGATTTTTTATACTTGGCAACCTATGCGGCCAACACAACTTATGGAGGGGCATCAGGAATTCGTCCAACAGCAGCGGGAAATACTGATTTCGACTGGGAATATGTGAAGGAGTTTAATACTGGATTTGAGCTGACATTATTTAAAAGCCGCAGGTTACGATTAACTGCCGATTATTATAATAAGATTACCAATAACATGTTTATCGATCAACCGCCCTCAGCTACTTTTGGTTTCCCTATCCTAAGTTTAAGCTCTGGGAAAATGAGAAATAAGGGAGTAGAATTTGATGTAAGTGGTGATGTGCTAAAAACGGCAGATTTTACCTGGACAATAGGTGTAAATGCAGGTTACAATAAAAATGAAATTCTTCATGTTACGGATATTACTAATTCTTATCCGGATGGAGATACCCGAATTTTGCAAGTTGGTTTGCCTTATGGGTCTTATTTTGCGCCACAATGGGCGGGCGTAAATTCAACTACCGGTGAAGCACAATATTATAACCTTGATGGCAGCGTAACCACAACATATAATGTAAATACGCAAAGTGTAGCCAAATCAGGCAGTTTATATCCTTCATTAACCGGAGGTTTTAATACGAGCCTAACCTATAAAGGCATTAGTGCAAGTGCTTTGTTGTCGTTCGTCTCTGGTGTAAACCGATGGAATAATGAAGATTTCTATAATGAGAACCAACGTTATGCCACCAGTAACCAATCGCTAAGAATGTTAGCCGATAGGTGGATGAAACCAGGAGATGTGAAAACCCTGCAGCGGTTTGATATACCTAGAAATTTTTCATCAAAAGATATTGAAGATGCTTCCTTTTTGAGGTTGAGAAATGTAAACATCGGCTATACTGTTCCTATGGCCTTTATGGAAAAAATTAAGGTCGTTAAAACTTTAAAAGTTTTCGTTCAAGGTCAAAACCTATTTACATGGACGAAATGGAGAGGCTTGGATCCGGAAAATAACAGCGTTTATGGTCGTTTTCAATACCCAAATGCCCGGACATATACCGCAGGACTTAGTGCTAACTTTTAATACTTACGAAAATGATTAAAAACACATCTATCCCATATACACTTTTATTTTCTTTGTTGATGCTAACGGTGTCATGTACAAAGCTTGATTTTAAACCTACAGATTTAATTGATGCTTCTAAAGCCTACCGGAACATCGGTGACATCAACTTGGGCTTGCTTGGGGTCTATGCCGTACTTGACAATACGCTGATAGGCACTAATGCAATTGCTTCAGATGAGGTGATGTTGCCAACGGAAAATACCGTAAGTAATACAGATGCCCACCGGTGGTTATATACTGCCGGAAGTGGTTCGGTTACTTCTTCTTATTACACTTTTTATGTGGCTATAGACAGGATTAACAGGGTGCTGGTAGGAATAAACGCCATCACTTTTCCTGCAGCAGAGCAGGCGTTGAAAAACCGCTATCAGGGTGAGTTACTCGGTTTAAGAGCGTTTTGCCACTTTGAGTTATTAAGGACTTATGCCTCTGCTTATCAAAATGGGGCTTTAGGTATTCCTTATATGAAAGTTTCTGCCAATGGCTATCCTGCTAGAGATTCTTTTGAGTCTGTAGTCGCTGATGCTAAAATTGATCTTTTAGCGGCAAAAGCATTGATTCCTGCATTATATACTGATAAAACGCACCTTACTAAAATAGGTGTTTCAGCCATTCAAGCAAGACTGGCTCTATATGAGAAAAATTGGGCTGAAGCAATTACTTATTCTACGGAAGTGATCAATGCCATGCCTTTGGCAACCAAAGCACAGTTTCCTGGTGTTTGGACTGATGCAGTAGATAATGAAGTGATCTGGAAATTGAAACGTTTACCTACAGATAGCCGTACAGGTGATTTATTTTTCCGTCAGACGGGTGGTATTGTTTTATATGCACCTGCATTTAAGCTCATCAATACCTTTGATAAGGTAAATGATGTTCGTTATGCAGCATATATAAAATTTGATGCAAGCAGAACAGGAACGAAATCTCAATTCCTGGTTAATAAATACATTGGTACAACAGCTTCACCGGGCATGGCCGATGTTAAAATGTTTAGAACAGGTGAAATGTATTTAATTAGGGCAGAAGCCGCAGCTGAATCTACTGGTGATGCTGCTGCGGATATTAATGCTTTACGTGCTGCAAGGATTACAGGTTATAATAATGTAGCTTTCGCAGATAAACCAGCATTAATTAGTGCAATTTATATCGAGCGCTTTAAAGAATTGGCTTTTGAAGGTCATCGCTTCTTTGATTTAAAAAGAAGGAATATGCCAGTACAGCGTTTAGCCGAAGATGCAATCAACACTTCTGGAGCACTTACTTTATTGCCAGAGAAAGCACAATATTCGTTTCCAATTCCGGCTTTGGAGATCTCTGTAAATAAAAATACAGTTCAAAACCCTAACTATTAAATTTTAATTTTAAGCTGATGCGTTATCTATTAATTATTGCTTTTGCTTTCATTTGGCTCTCCACCTTTGGGTGCAGTAAACAAACACCACCGGGAATACCTGTTACAGGTGGAGGTACAACCACTCCAGTGGTAAGCCGCAGGCCTGCATCTATTGGTATTATTGGTGATACAGCTAATGTAACAAAGGCTGTTAATGGTGGTATGGTGTTAATGGGTGGAGGAACGGATGTGGAGACTGCCTTTAAATGGATGATGGATAGGAGTGGCGGAGGTGATGTAGTGATTATAAGGGTTTCTGGCACGGATGCTTACAATAGTTTTGTAAATAAAATTGCAGCAGTAAATTCTGTAGAAACATTAAAAATTGATACTCGCGAATTGGCCAATAATGATACGGTGGCGAATATCATTAGAAATGCAGAAATGCTATTTATTGCTGGTGGAGACCAATCAGACTACATGAGGTTATGGAAAGGTACGAAAACGGAAAAAGCGCTTAACTATTTGTTGCAAGAAAAAAAGGCTCCCTTTGGTGGTACCAGCGCAGGCTGTGCCATCTTGGGAGGTTTTTATTTTAGTGGAGAAAATGGTAGCGTTGTTTCTGATGAAGCCTTAGCTAATCCTTTTGCAAGTAATATTAATCTCTATAATAACGATTTCTTGCATGCTCCGTTTTTAGAAAATGTAATTACAGATCAACATTATCTAACACGCTCGCGTGAAGGTAGAAGTATTGTTTTTCTAGGTAAGATTTATAATGATTTTAACCTGCTTCCCAAAGGAATTGCTGTTGATGAGAAAACGGCAGTCTGTATCGATAAAGATGGCAAAGCACAAGTTTTTGGCAGCAGCAGCGCTTATTTTCTCTTGCCTGATGCTAACAAATTACCTGAGCAATTTTTAGCGAATAAACCTATGGTATGGAAGCAAAACGATAAGGCCATTCAAGTATATGAAATTACTGGCTCTTTAACCGGAAATGGTAATTTTAATTTAGCTAATTTTAGTACTACTGAAGCTAATGGTGGCACCTGGTTTTGGTGGAATGTTGACAACGGGAAATTGATAAAACTTAAAAATATTAATAATTAAAGAAATGAACAAGCATATAAAAGTAACAATGGCCCTCCTTTTTTGTATGGTGGCAATGAATTCATTTGCGCAAAAACAAGGACAGAAATACGTGATGGTTATCCATGGTGGCGCGGGTACGATTTTAAAGAAAAACATGTCGCCTGAGAAGGAAAAAGCATATACTGCGGTGTTAACCCAAGCATTACAAACAGGATATGATGCTTTAAAAGCAGGGAAAAGTAGCTTAGATGCAGTAGAGGCTACAATTCACATTATGGAAGATTCTCCATTGTTTAACGCAGGGAAAGGTTCAGTTTTTACGCATGATGGGAAAAATGAAATGGATGCCGCTATTATGGATGGCAGCAACCAAATGGCAGGTGCAGTAGCAGGAGTTTCTATCATCAAAAATCCAATTTCAGCTGCAAGGGCAGTAATGGAAAAGTCTGAACATGTGATGATGGTTGGCCGAGGAGCTGAAACATTTGCAAGACAGAGCGGAATGCAATTGGTTAATCCGAAATATTTTTATACCAAAGAACGCTGGAATGGTTTACAGCAGGCAATGAAAGAAGATTCTATGAAAGCCGTACTAGATCATCATAGTAAAGGAGTAATGAAATTAGGAACCCTTAACCATGATTATAAATTTGGTACTGTAGGCGCTGTAGCGTTAGATCAGGCTGGTAATCTAGCTGCAGGTACTTCAACAGGGGGTATGACGAATAAAAAATTCGGCAGGGTTGGAGATGCGCCTATTATTGGTGCAGGAACTTATGCCAATAATTCAACAGCAGGTATTTCTTGTACTGGTTGGGGAGAGTTTTACATCCGTAATGTTGTAGCTTATGATATTTCTGCGATGATGGAATACAAAAAAATGTCTGTTGCTGCGGCCGCTAAAGCTGCCTTAGACAAAGTAGGTAAAATGGGTGGTGATGGTGGTCTGATTGCTTTAGACAAAAATGGAAACGTTACAATGCCATTTAATACAGAAGGCATGTACAGAGGTACAGTTACTGAGGATGGGAAAATTGAGGTGTTGATTTATAAATAAGCTAGAAGATGTCGAAATTTATTGAAGGCGTTACTAAATATATACTAACCGTCTTTTTCCTGTTATCATTGAATCAGGCAATGGCACAACAAGGTAAGTTGTTTATTATAGGTGGTGGAACTCGTTCTGCAGCATTGATTCAAACTTTGGTTACTACAGCTGATATGAGTGCTCAGGATTACATGATTGTGTTGCCTATGTCGAGTGGTGAACCAGAAGCTTCTTATGAAGCGATTAAAAAGCAACTTACTATAGCTTCAAAAAATAATATTGGTAACCTTAATTTTACTGCGGAGCTTGTTACAGATAAAAAGTGGTTGGATTCTTTAGCCAATGCGAAGTTGATTTTTATTACTGGAGGAGACCAAAGCCGCTTTATGAAAGTGGTTTTGAACACTCCTGTTTATAGGGCTATCCATAGGGCATATCAAAATGGGGCAACTATTGCTGGTACCAGCGCTGGTGCCGCTGTGATGAGTAAAAACATGATTACAGGCAAGGAATTGCTGGACACCAATTACAGGGAAACATTTAATAAGCTATGGGCAGATAATATTGAGTTTGAAGAAGGGTTGGGCTTGTTGCAATCGGTCATTATTGACCAGCATTTTCTTAAACGCAGTCGCTACAACCGGCTCATTTCTGCCTTAGCTGCTTATCCAAAGTTTCAATGCATTGGTATAGATGAGGGCACAGCCATTATTGTGCAGGGTAAAAAGATTACTGTAGCAGGAGTGAGCCAGGTATTGAGCCTATCTAGCCCTAAGCATATAAAGGTAAGTGCAAAGCATTTGATTTCTATGGATAATTTGCGCTTCAGCCTGTATACAGCAGGAGATCAGTTTAATTTAAAATAGCCAGGCAATTACAACAAGTGTGCAAACACAGTACTATGCCAGCTTTTTTCAAAAGGGATTTCCCACTTGGTTTCAAACTCTGCAAGGGTTTGAACCATGTTGTTAAATACCATGGTTTTAGGGCCTATTTTTTTGATGTTGACGAGGGTTTCAAAATCTTCTTTGTTGGTTGCCACAACCTTGTCGCCTATTTTATAGGCCATATTGAACCTGTTAAGCAGGTCAAGATGATAAGTTTGTTCTATGTCTTTAACTATCCTTACTGAAGCATCAATGGAGCAGCCAGTAACGTTAGCTGTCTTTTCATCAACAATAAAGACAATAAAGAAGCTGTAAAGCACTTTAGCTACAGCAGCTAACTGATGGCCGTGTGCTTTCCATTGTTCTGTAAAAACATTCAGTTGTTGTTGAATTGCTTCAACCTCTGGGCCGGTTAACTCACGGTCGCTTTGGTAAACCCAAACTTTAGATTGTGGTGAAAGACTCATATTGCAAATTTAACAATTTATTATAACTTATAATAAGTTAATTTGTTTCTATCCCGTTGAAGGAAATAGAATGAGTTGATCTAAAAATTTTGTCGGAGCAGGTAGCGCAGTTTCAATCGGAATTTCAGCTTTTACAGAAAAGATTGGTGTTTCAGCAAACCTGGAAGCAATGATAACTTTTATATTACCCGCATGGGTTTCAAAAAGCTGTTGTACCAATTCAGGAGAATTATTGTCTTTCGAAAGGTGCGACAACAACAGGTGGGTCATGAAAGCCGGTTTATGTTCAATGAACAATTCTAAAGCTTGTTTGTTCGATAAATGACCTTCGCCACCGCGGATGCGTTCTTTCAAGTGATAGGGATAATTTCCATTTTGGAGCATTTCCTCATCATAATTAGCTTCTAGAAAAGCAGCATTACATTGTTTAAAGTGGCTGATTAATTCTTTACATACGATTCCTAAATCGGTGAAAACACCAACTTTTGTTTCACCACAGGTAACAATAAAACTATGAGGCTCGGCAGCATCGTGGATTTTTGGGAAAGCAGTAATTTTTAAATTTCCGACATTATTGATTTCGTGGCTGCGGAGGTCGCGAAACTGTTCGTCTTTGATTTTAAACTTACAGTTTGAACGCGTTGCTGGCGTAATGTACACCGGGATTTGGTATTTCCTGGCCATGACACAAACACCCCTGATATGGTCTGAATGTTCATGAGAGATGAATATAGCTTTAACTTTACCCATGGAAAGCCCCAAGCGCTGCATTCTTATTTCCGTTTCCTTACAAGAAATTCCGGCATCAATTAATATCGCTTCCTCTTTATTGCCCACATAGTAGCAGTTTCCATTGCTTCCGGAATTTAAAGAGGTAATAAATAAGGTGTTACAAGCCATTTGCTCTTGCTGTGATTTCTGCGATATCTAAAACTTTTACATTGTCTGACTGGTCTTTCATTTTAACACCATCACTTAACATGGTCATGCAAAAAGGACAAGCAGCGGCAACAATTTCGGGGTTAGTTTCCAATGCTTCTTCAATTCTTTCTATGTTGATGTCTTTAAGACCTTTTTCGGGTTCTTTAAACATTTGTGCCCCGCCGGCACCACAGCATAAACCGTTAGATTTACAGCGTTTCATTTCAACCAACTGGGCATCTAAGACTTCTAAAGCCCTGCGGGGAGCTTCGTATACATCATTTCCACGACCAAGGTAACAGGGGTCATGAAAAGTAATTTTTTTACCTTTGAAACTTTCACCACCCTCGGCTTTAAGTTTTCCTTCATCAATCAATTGTTGAATCAATTGACTGTGGTGGATCACTTCATAATTGCCCCCTAAACCGGGATATTCATTTTTGATGGTATTAAAGCAGTGGGGGCAGCCGGTTACAATTTTCTTGATGTCGTAACCATTTAAGACCTCAATATTGGTCATGGCCTGCATCTGGAATAAGAATTCGTTTCCAGCACGTTTTGCAGGATCACCGGTACAACTTTCTTCGGTACCCAACACGGCATATTTTAAACCAACATGGTGTAGGATTTTACAAATATCACGGGTTGTTTTTTGTGCACGTTCATCGTAACTTCCGGCGCAGCCGACCCAAAAAAGAATTTCAGGGACTTCACCATTCGCCACCATTTGTGCCATTGTAGGCACTTCAAAATTTAATTGCTCGCTCATCTTTCAGCTCAAATTTTTGTTGTTAGTTTTCTTTAGCCCAGTTAAAACGGTCTGCCGGAGAATATTTCCAAGGCGCACCATTGTTTTCCACATTACTCATCATAGTGTTAAGGCTTGCCGGGGATTTAGACTCCTCCATAACGGCATAGCGTCGAAGATCAGTAATAATGGCTAAAGGATCTATGTTAATTGGACAAGCCTGCGTACAAGCGTTACAGCTGGTACAGGCCCATATTTCTTCTCTGGTAATGTAATCGTCGATCAGTGATTTGCCGTCATCAAATCCATTACCCGTTTTATCAATGTTTTTACCCACTTCAGTTAGCCTATCCCTGGTATCCATCATGATTTTACGTGGAGATAAAAGCTTACCGGTTATATTTGCAGGACATACATCAGTACATCTTCCACATTCGGTGCAGGTATAGGCATTCATTAAATTGATCCAGCTTAAATCGTTGACATCCTTAGCGCCGAAACGGCCTCCTTCGGCAGGTTCTGGCGTAAAAGAAGGGTCGAGCATGGCTTTAACTTCATTGGTTACACTTTGCATGTTGGTGAACTCTCCCTTAGGCTTCAGGTTCGAGAACCAGGTGTTAGGGAAAGCCAGCATGATATGGAAGTGTTTTGAATAAGGCAGGTAGTTTAAAAAGGCAAAAATACCAACAATATGGAACCACCAGCAAACTCTTTCCACCATTAACAATGCTGCGGCACTGTCGGGTAAAAGATTTTGCAGGAACTGGCTTACAGGGAATGCACCAGCAGTGATATAATGACCGTAACCTAAAGCTTGGAGTTTAGCGTCAGCTGCATTCATGAATAAAAAGGCAGTCATGAGCAAAATTTCTGTGATCAGGATATAATTAGCATCAGATTTAGGCCAGCTGGTCATTTCGACCCCGCTAAATCTTTTAAGTTTTAAAACGTTTCTACGGAGGAGGAAAATAACGCAGGCCAGCCACACACTTAAAGCAAGGATCTCAAATGAACCGATCAGTATATTGTATATTTCTCCTAGTCCGCCGAAAATACGGTGCGTACCGAAAATTCCATCGATCATAATCTCCAGCACTTCGAGGTTGATGATTACAAAGCCGAGGTAAACGAAAAGATGTAGTAAGGCGGGTATAGGTCGGAAAAACATTTTGGTTTGTCCGAATGCTACCTTGAGCATGGTCATTAATCTTTTTTGCGGTTGATCAAAGCGGTTTACTGCTTTTCCAAGGCGAATGTTGCGAATGACTTTTTTTGCATTGAAGCTAAATAAAGCTATTGTTGCAATGGTAAGCGCTATAAATAGGATCTGTGGTATCATTTTGTAAAATATCTTTATAGTTATGCTAAGTTAAAACTAATTCTGGTAACAAATTACTATGCATGCATAAAAGCTATTATTTTTAGGTTTTTTAGGGTGATTAAAAATTATTTTAAAGTTTTTTAGAAAAAAGTTTGGAAGATTGAAAAAAGAAACTACATTTGCACTCCCAACAACGGGGAAACGTTATGAAAATAGCACTTTAAAAGTTGGTGCGGTAGCTCAGTCGGTAGAGCAAAGGACTGAAAATCCTTGTGTCGTCGGTTCGATCCCGACCCACACCACTTTAAAAAGCTTCAGAGAAATCTGGAGCTTTTTTGTTTTAAAGGGTTTGGCGGTGTTCAAGGGCTTTGTTTCGGATCAATGCCAAATGTTATGGGATGAGGGAGTTTTTTCTGATTTTAAGCATATAACTGAGTGAGTCTGTAAAGAAAGAATTCTATGTTCTTCACGCCTGTGAATTGGGTTCTAAAAGCCTTTATTTTAAAAGATTCAGCAGAAGCATTGGTAGATCTGTTATCAAAGTGGTTCAGGATTGTTGCGAAATGATTTTGTATAGATTTAGCAATTGTATTGAAGGCTTTGAATCCCGTTTGTCTTACTTTTTCATGCTACCTGGCCTGATTAGCAAGGGCGCAAACTGGAATTACAACTTAAAAGTGGATAGTTGGTACAACTTTATTAATGAACCTACCCTGGCTGACGCCATTATGGACTGACTGACAGCTTCTACACATAGAATAGCCCTTACGGGTAAATCTTTGAGAAAGAAAAAAATTATTAAGTTTGACTAATTTCACTCTTGATTAGTGATGATACTGGCCGGTCTGGCTGGTGTACTTTGCTCCGGAATAAATGGGGGTACTTTAACGAGGAACACTGGTGTACTTTGATCGGAATATCTAGAACGATAACCAACTTAAAAATCTTGGTAAGATTCAGATCGAAAAGAGCATATTATAATTGATGTTTTGATAAATTAATTATCACTCTAGATGCACTTACACTTGTTTTTTGATCTCTTGAATTTCGGTTTTGTTTTTTACTGCCCAATGTAAAATCGAAAGTGTAGGTTCATAGAGGCTTCTGCCAAATTCCGTAAGTTCGTATTCCACCTTTGGGGGTACTTCAGGATAAACTGTACGATGAACCATTTTATAATCCA
Organism: Pedobacter sp. CG_S7; assembly: GCF_040544395.1. Taxonomy (NCBI): domain Bacteria; kingdom Pseudomonadati; phylum Bacteroidota; class Sphingobacteriia; order Sphingobacteriales; family Sphingobacteriaceae; genus Pedobacter; species Pedobacter sp. CG_S7. The sequence continues at coordinate 240,566 of NZ_JBEONS010000001.1, forward strand.
CCAGACGCTTTAGAACTTCATTAAGCATCTTAGGTGAAATTCCATGTAGTTTGCGCAGAAGCTCATAATTTCTGAGCGAAGAGGTCTCCAAAGCAGCTAGAATTGACATAGTCCATTTTTGAGTTATGAAGGAAAAAATGTTCAATACGCTCCCACAATATTCTTCATTGATTTCTGCGGAAAGAAAATCCTGAATATTTTTTAATTTTTTTTCTGCTCCTGTAGCCTGTTCTCCCATTTCTAACCCTTAGGTGCTTTACGAACCAGCACGTCTCTTATTGCAAACATATAGAATCAATTATACTTTTGCAATATAACACCCAATAGAAAATAGATTATCTAGAGTGGAATGTTGTATATATTTAAAACTACTAAAATGAAAATATTGATGTTTGGGCGAGGGGTTATCTCGCTACAGTATGGTTGGGCCTTAGAAGAAGCAGGGCACACAGTTCATTTTTATGTTCGGCCCGGTAAAAAGGAACTATATGGATCGCAAGTCCATCTCGATTTACTTGACGCAAGGTTTGACGCCAAGCAAATGCGCGTGGTTAAGATTGTGGATATCACCTTAATCGAATACATTCCAGCTGATCACGACTACGAGTTAATCATTTTAAGTGTTCAACATTATAGTTTTGGACAGGCAGCTACGGAGCTTTTGTCCAAAATAAACGGTGCCATTGTCCTTGTTTTTAGCAACTTCTGGCAAGATCCCCAACAGCTAACTCAAGATTTCCCTGCTAAAAAACTTGTCTGGGGTTTTCCACAAGCGGGAGGAGGATGGACAGAGGAGCATACACTTACAGGCTCCATTTTAAAAGACGTTCATTTTGGAACCTTTTGTACCGAAATGTCCGAAGCTGACCTGATCATTAGGGCTGTATTTAAGGAAGCAAAATTCAAGATCATTGAACATAGAGATTTTAAAGGCTGGCTTTACATTCATTTCATTATTAATGCTGGGCTTTTCTCCAGGGTCGGTGGCACGAGGAATGTCATTCAGGTTTTGACCAACAACCAAGAGGCCAAAAAGGCAATATTAAATATTAGATGGGGCCTTAAACTCGTTGAAGCCAGAGGAATTGTACTGCGCCGGAACTTATCGGATTATCTTTTATTCTTACTGCCCGTGAGTATTGGCGCTTGGTTGTTAAAATTGATGATTAAATTAAATCCACCAATTGCTAGAATACTCTCAGCACATTCCAACCCACAGGAATCGAAATCTTATCCATCCGCTGTCATCAAAACGGCAAAAGAACTTGGCGTAGATACCTTAGGCTGGAACCAGTCACCTTGAATGAATAACATGGATTAACCATTGCATAAGGCGTACATGATACGGGGGATCTGCCAGCCGATGCAAGAGGGGGTAAAGTTTGTAGCTCCTCTCATTGCCGCTTTATTATTTAGATGGTTTGCTTCATTACTGATATTGATATACAGATGGACAGGAGGTTTTGATGCAGCTAAGTTTGATGATCTATTGGGTTTAAAAGCAAAGGGGTTGAAAACCGTGGTAACCTTTGCTATTGGATTCAGAGATGAGGAACTTGATGCTTACGCGAACCTAAGGAAAGTTAGGATACCTGAAAGCGAATTTGCGACTTTCATAGATTAGGGAGTAAGTTCATCGAGTCACAATTATCTTTCTAATCGCCATGACGGTACGTAATTAGTTGATGATTATGTGGATATTAATGGTTTTTATCTTACTTATTCAAAATTAAATTTAACGACCTCTACCAATGACTTGACTGGCTAAGAATAAGAGAAACGCAAAATGAGGCAATAACTAAGGGGCTATTAGATTTCAAGCATCACTTTTAGCGGCTGCCATGAGATACGCTACAATTACGCCTGTCATGAAGCCGAAGTATTCATATCCATTCATAATTTGCAATAGCAAACCCCATTTTAAAGCCTGATCCGCTCTTTCCGATAAATTATTCTGCAGAAATGTTTGTGGCAATCAATGATGCGCCAATTGTCCGCTAGGTTAGAGATTTTACCGTTTTTTGATAACTGTTTTTGTTGAAGCCATAAACTAAAGGCCAAAAGGCAAGAGCTCAAACCAATACTTACGGATTTTCTATTATAACACCTTAAAAAGGACAGGAACATCAAAGTTGGAAAAACGCACGTCCACTTTTCTATCGTTCACCAAAACGTCTTCTTATACATTGAACTTGCCGCCTTTTGGAGACATCAAAATCTCTAGCTGGATATAGAACATTTTACCAAAACAGAAGAAAGCCCCTCCTCGAATCCAAGTGAACGGTTGTAGTCGTCCTTGAAATCGAATGCATTACCGCTTGGTGAAAGGTTTAAATCATTACTGTCATTGATATTGGATAAATTAGCGCCTTTAAGGAGTCATGCCCGTCAGTTGAATATTTATTCATGCCGGAGAGGGGGGATAACTTTCTTTGATTGCCTTCCAGGGACGGTTTATAGCTGGAAGGCAGCAAGACGATTTTGCCCTTATGATCAGTTATAAAGGATTAATTTTTGACAATATCTTTTAATGCTGCATCAAATAGGCTCGCAAATTCCCGACTATTTATAATATAGCCTTGTTTGTCTGCATCGTTAACCAGCTTGTACCCCCACTCGGTGGCTACCTTTCGTTGGGTAGGAGTACCATGGTGCAATTCAATGTCAAACAGGCAATCACCCAGATTAGAAAATACCTCCGCGGCTTGTTCCACGCCTTTCCACTGCATTGCTGCACCTTGGGGATGCGAGAGGAAGTATGCAGCATACGCATCGGCCATTAACTCGGTGCGGCGATTACCTGCCGGGGTTAGTGGGATACCATAATCTTTTATTCCCAAATTATATTGAATATGATGCGCAAACTCATGGGCCAGAATAGCCTGCGGAGCAATATCTCCATAACCGAGCGCTTCAAAAGCCTGCAAAAGGCCATCACCAAGAACAATTTTATCCTGAATTTTACCAACAGCAGGATAGTTTTTTTCCTGGTGGGCATAGCCATTAACGGTAAAAAAAGGATGATTTCCGTTTAGGTACTCTGGATAAGTTTTAAATAAAGTGGTTAACGAGTCAGCATAATAATTAGCCTTCTCATCACTGTAACCATATTCTGCCTTATACACTTTGAGTACTTTTTCCCGGTCCTGCAGCATGGAGCCATGCGCTGCAACCATAATGATGTCGTCCGACTTAATGTCCCAAAAACGCTTTAGATCTTTAAAGCCCTTATTTAACTGAGCGGTATATTCGCCGTTCATACCATAATATTGGTTTTCCGAACTATTTTCAGAAAATATTGCGACAAAAATTGCCAATTTTGCCGCCTCCTCATTGCTAATAATGTTTACTGCCCCTTGACTCCAGCCAGTAAGTTGCTCTAAAAGCCAGAGATTTGAGGGACTAGTACCACCGCAGTCAGTTGGCACCACTTCGGCTAAATCCGGGTTAACGGGATGATCCATTTCTTTTTTACAACCAGCAAGCAGCATAAAAGAGAAGGTAAAAATTAACGCAAAAATATTAAAACGTTTCATAAAATTGTTTTTCATTTGTTAAAAATGTAATTATAAACAGTAGATAGATAATAGGAAATAGATGCTATGACTTATTAATCAATTGAATTATTTTGGAGAATGAAAAGTAATTTCGCATTGATCATTAAAAAAAGTCTTTGCGATAGCTTCGTCTATTGTAATTAATTTTGTTTCATCTACAATCCGCACCAACAGTATGCTCCTTTGTTAGATCGGCAACATCAAAATACTCATCTATCATTTTTGTGTGTGGATACGTCTTTCTAATATACTTCTGTGCGTAGGTCGTATTAAAAGCGAGCATTCCAAATAGCAAGATTAAAATTGATTTTTTCATATTTCTAATATTATATGTTTTATTTGTAGCTCAAAGGTAGCTGCAGGATTGTCCGGAAAAATCATTTTCGCCTAAAGTGACAAAATTTGAGAATGAACTTGCCAAAAAGTATAATTGAACTGAAACCGCAAAAAAAAAATAATCTAATTATGTTGAATATTGAGACTACATTGAGTTATGCTAAACGGTTTTATAATTGCCAGTTTACACAAAGAAAGACGCTCCATTAAATTTTTATACGTTTGAAAGCGCTCCTTGACGATTATTTTTAAGCAGTGAGTTAGCCTTAAAGGATTGGCAACGGTTACATATCAATAAAAGGCAGGTTTTCCTAATACGGTTTATTGTCCAGACCGTAATGGTTTTTACAAGCAGTCTTACTGATCCAAATGGAGTATTCCGAAGCGAAAACTGGTTTGTTTACATTTTTCATTGAAGAAGATTAGCTTGGTTCCTGATAAAGGTTCAAAACAGGTATTATAGAATTGTTCCGACGGTAATGAAACTGAATCCGTTCTATTGTATCCTGAACGCTTTAAAGCAAATTATTAACCTTATTAGTAATGTAATTAAATATGCTCCTGGCGAAACGACTATCAACGTAGCCTGTACCACCATTGGAAATTTCTTTCAGGTCTCTGTACAGAATCAAGGCTTTGACCGCTTTTACCGGGTGGATAATGAGCAAGCCCAGAACATATCAGGTTTTGGAATGGGATCGATTTAGGAAAGGGGTTTAATGCTTCTCCGATAGAAATGTTAGGAATGATCACAGATCATTACTGGTCTGAAGGTAAAGAGTTTAGTGAGATAATGATAGTTGAAAATTGGTTCAAACCAAATTCCATATTTATAAATTTAAAAAGAAACATAAGTTAATCTTCGAGAGACAAACTTATGTCAGCGTGAGGAGGTATGTCAACTCAAGGATTTCAAGAATGCGTTACAACTATTGTGAATGCATGTATAACTGTGGGCGGTATTTCTAACTGTGAAACCAATTCATAAACTACCTGTTCTGTTGGTAGTAATACAGGAAGTGGGATAGATCCCGTAACTCCAGATCTGCCCACTTCATGTTTGATCATAATTTCAAACTAATTAACTTACCCATGTATTTCGAGAGTAATTGAATCGAGTTTAAATAATGGAATACAATATGAAATTAAATTTGGGGTAGTCCTAAATATACATTAACAGCTATATAGTTTATATTCATTAAGGTCAATGGATAGGGTAAAATCCTTAACAAAGAAAAGGGTAAAGCTAATATATTGTGCTTTGGAATATGTTAATACGGGAGCTTACCTATTTGTATCCGGTAGGACCCCGTCATGAAGCCGTTAATCCCTTTAGGAAGTCAGCAGTTACGCATGGCAGTCATCGCTAAAAGCTTTGACAGAAAAGGAAACGCTAAGATTCACATGAAGAATTTTTCTATCCTGTACCAAGGCGAGGAGATCGTGCTTTCACCAGCCTATGACTTAATCAACAGCGCCTTGGTTTATCCAAAGGAGAAGGAAGATATGGCCATAATGCTGAGCGGGCGCAAAATTAAAATCAAACTGAAGGATTTTCAAAACCTTGCAAAAGCCCTGGGCCTTTTAGATAAAGTATTTCAAAGAGTGATCAGCAAATTTGCCGCAGCTCAGGACAAAGTTTTTGACCTCATCGACCAGTCATTCCTTTCGGACGAAAACAAGGCACAATACAAAAAAAAACTGGCTGGAGCGCAGCTCGAGACTAAAATGATTGAGGTAATGGAGACGTTTCCTTCTCCAATGATGCCAAAAGCACTTTATTTGAATGTGAATTCAGGTAAATGAATAATTTCACCACCTTTCATTGCCGATTCGTGAGCTAAAATTCCAACGCAAGTTATATTAGCTGATTCTTTGGCATCAGGATACGGATTTCTATTTTCTATTAGTGCATCAATAAACTCATTTACCAGATGCGGATGTGAACCTCCATGGCCTGCTCCCTGTATAAATGAAAGATGTTGATTCTCTTCAGAATCATAAACTCCTGCAGTTGTAAAATGCTGAATTTCTTTAGGTAGAAGGTGCGCATAATCTGGTATTTTAACCTTTTCAGGTGTTTCACCCGTATGAATTACACTATCCTCATTTTCAACCAATGTCCATTCAAAAGATTTTTTAGATCCGTATACATCAAAACTTTCGCGGTATTGTCTTGCCGTATTGAACAGCGATCTGGTAACTTCTGCAGAAAGATCTGAATCACGATATTTAATATGACAGGTTTCGATGGCAAATGGTGAACCATATTTTTCAATAAGGTTATCGTCAATTTTACCTGAACCAAAACACGAAACATAGGCGGCCTGTGCTTTTGGTAAAGCCAACACAGGCGCAACGCAATGTGTGGCATAATGCATTGGTGGTAATCCTTCCCAATATCCCGGCCAGCCTGCCATTTCCTGTTGGTGAGAGGCCCTTAGAAATTGAATCTTACCCAATTCTCCTTTTTCATATAGCTCTTTAACAAAGAGAAATTCACGACTGTAAATCACCGTTTCCATCATCATATAGGTTAATCCGGTTTCTTTTACAGCCTCAACAATCTGACGGCACTCTTCCACAGTTGTAGCCATGGGCACGGTACAAGCCACATGTTTACCAGCTCTTAACGCTGCGATAGACTGTTCTGCATGATTTTGTATTGGTGTGTTAATGTGAACGGCATCTACATTAGGATCCTGAAGTAATTCCTCAAAACTCGCATATCTTTTCTCAATGCCAAATGCATCACCTATTTCCTTAAGTTTTTCTGTATTACGCTGGCAAATAGCATACATGTTAGCATAAGGATGTTTTTGGTAAATTGGGATGAATTCTGCACCAAATCCAAGTCCAACGATGGCAATATTTATTTTTTTCTGACTCATTTTATTCCCTTTTAGAATGTTTGTTTAAGCTATTATTTACTCCAGTTCCTTAAAAATTTAATCCCCTCATCGGCAAAACTATCCTGACTGGAGGCAAGTGCACGCCAGATGCAAACTGCTCCGGCTAGTTCTTTTACCTCAGGGGTAAAGCTTTCGATAGAAATTGCACCGTGGTAATTTATGGCCTCCAAACCTTTTTTATACGCATCCCAGCGGGTTTGTCCTGTGCCTGGTGTACCTCTGTAGTTTTCTGATACTTGCAGGTGTATTAGGTTGTCGCCTGCAAGTAAAAGAGCCTTTTCAATGTCAGGCTCTTCAATATTCATGTGGAAGCCATCTAATAATATTTTTGCTGCCGGATGATTGATGTCTTTAATCAAACGAACTACATCCTCAGCTGTATTAATTAGATCAGATTCAAAACGATTTAAAGGTTCTATAGCGAGCTGAAGTCCTCTTTCGTCTGCCATCTTGCCAACTTTATGAAGGTTAGTAACAGCCCTATCCCATTCTTTTTTTTTCTGTTCAGGTGAGACCAGCCGTGCTTTACCTACAGAAGAATACATGGGGCCGGCAAAAAATAAAGCTCCAAGTCCATAGGCTATTTCCAGACAAGATTCTATATAGTTAAAACTAACCTGGTGATAACTCACATCTTCATTTGTTAAGTCTCTACCTGGCCCAAAAGCCCCACAAATTGCAGGCTGTAAATCAAACTCTTTGAGGGCTTCTTTAACTTTTTTGATATCAATTAAAGATGGATCTTCAACTGGTATTTCTACCATATCGTACCCCATGCGCTTAATTTTTGAGAACAATGCTATGGTTTCTGTTTTAAAAGGGGAGGCCCACAACCATGTACTAACTCCTAATTTATTATTCAAACTCATGAGCTTATTTTTTTATTACTTTCATTATTCCATTCATAATACTCCAATGCCCTGGAAAAGTGCAAACAAATGGATAGTCACCAGGTAAATCTGGTGCAGTAAACTTAAATGTTTGTGTTTCCTCTGGATTCAGAAGTTTAGATGAAAATAATACTTCTGGAATGCCTGGAACGTAGTTCTTTTCTGCTCCATTTGGATCCTTAACCATTTCATCTGCAGCAGCACCAACTTTTTTAAGTGTTCCTGGTTTTGCAATGACCATGTTATGTTGCATAAAATCTGGATTCTCCAAAATGATGGTTACGCTTTGCCCAGCTTTTACGGTGAAGGATGTCTTATTAAATTTCATTAAATGCTCTACAACTTTAATATTGATTACAATTTCATCAGCTGGAGCAGTAGAATGATGTTCTTTGTCTGATGCCATCTCTTTATCCTTCGCAATCGGTAAAATAGCCTTAATGATGGCTTGAATAAAAGGAGAAGGATTGGAAGCCGATTTGGACATTGCCAAAAATCCTTCAGAATGCAATAAGCCAGCTGTATACAATGCCTGAGCGATATACTTATCTTTGGCATTAACGGTATCTGCTGCTGCCTCAAATAAAAGATGACCAATATGTATTGATGCAGGAATATCTGAAACTGCTAACAGTACTGCAAGTCGAACACGCAGATCTTTATCTTTAAGCAAGCCTGCTTTTTGAATCAATCCGATCATGGCATTGTCTTTTGGAAGGGCCTGAATTGCTGCTTTTCTTACTCCTGCAGCGGGATGCGTTAAAGCTGCTTGTACTACTTTTAAAGCCTCAGCATTGCTTCCATCTAAGGTGCCTAACCCCTGTAGGGTCCATATAGCGTTTACTGCAGGTCCGTTTAATCCGATTTCATCAAGTTCTTGATTGTTAATTATTTTGTAAAGCCCTGGTATAACGCTGGTGTTTTTAGATTCGACCAATAAACGTTGCGCCGTCATCCTCCAAAATAGATTATCGTTTTCAAGGGCCGACAATAGTCCTTCGGGGTTATCCTTTGATAGTTTGATGGGTGTATAAGCCTTTGCGTTTTTATATTTGATTCTATATATACGGCCACGTTCCCGATCGCGAAGTGGATTGATGTAAGCATTGCCTTCACCATTTTCAAAGCCACGCGGTGTTGGGTTATGTTGAATAATAAAATCATACCAATCCGCTACCCATACCGCACCATCAGGGCCAACTTCCGCATGTACAGGTGCTACCCATTCATCTGAACTCGCCAGTAAATTCCATCCGTCTTTCTCAACAAAACCAGCGCCATTCTTTTCTAGTATGGCGCTATGGATTACCCGTCCTGTAGGCTCGCAAACAAAGGCGGTACTGTTCCAGTAACTTTTAGGAAAGTTTCTAGCCGTATAGAAATTGTGACCTGCGGCAGCGGTAAAACCACCATGCACGTCTACCTGTCTTAAATTTGGAAATACAACATGCATCTCATAATGGCCGTCGATTTTTTGAACCGGATGAATAGTGGAGCCAGGCAGTATTTTATTCATGTATTTCTCTGGCATGGAGAGAAATGCAGTGTGGGTGTTGTTGGCCGTAGAGATGAAAACGTCGTTCTCTTCTGTAAAGGCTAATCCCCAGGTGTTGTTACTTGTTTTTGCTTTAAAGTCGAGGCTTTTGCCATCAGGAGTAAAACTGTAAACTCCCTGACCAAACTTCAAGCTATTTTGGCCAACCTTACCTTCAAAACCGGCATATCCTACCACTCCCCAGATCTTATTGTCAAATCCATATTTTAAGTTGGAGGGGCCAGCATGTGTATCACTTTTACCCCATCCAGTTATTAAATTTTCGCGTATATCCGCTTTATCATCACCATCGTTGTCTTTTAAGAAAATAAAGTTTGGTGCTTGTGCTATAATTACACCACCATTGGAGAACATCATACTGGTTGGGATATTTAAGCCCTCGGCAAAAATGGTGAACTTATCTGCCTTACCATCACCATTGGTATCTTCGCAAATTTTTATCCTGTCGTCGCCTTTACCATCTTTGTTCCGTATGGTATTAGGATAATCTACCGTCTCTATCACCCAAAGTCTTCCTCTTTCATCCCATGCCATCGAAATAGGATTGGTAATATCTGGTTCTGAAGCAAAAAGTTCTATATCAAAGTCAACTGGAACCTGAATACGTTTTTGAGATTCCTGGGTTGTAAAAGCATGCTGGAATTTGGGTGCCGGATCACGCTTTTCATAATTTGGAATATTGGCATCTGAATATACGCCTGCTGAGATTTTATAATCGGCAATTTGCTTTTGAACCTTATCTCCCAGTGCCCATAGTACGCCATTTCCTATTAGCTTTATAAAATCAGGTTGTTTCCAAGTGCTATCGTTATGGCCGCTTGCAGTATAAAAGACCCTCCCTTTTCCTTGTTTGCGAATCCAGGTATATGGTTCATGTAAATCGCCTTCTATACGTTCCTGCAAAACAGTCATATCAGGATTGAGTTTGGTGTGTACATAGGTTTCATCCCAGGATGAAAAAGGACTTACACCCTTCATTACGGGATGATTTTTATTTACGGTAACAGCAGAGAATGTGCCCGTTTGATGAGTTTTGAACTGCCCACCCACTGCTTTTATATACCAGTCTGAATTCTGAAAGCAAAATGAAGCTGAATGAATAGGTATCAAGGCTTTTCCTCCTTCTACAAAGTCTTTAAGTGCCTTTTCATTATTGGGCGTTATTTCATCGTAATTAGCATAGATGATTAGCCCATCATACTTACTTAATGTTTCAGCGTTTAGCAGGCTGGTATCTGTTGTATAGGTTACATTAATTCCCAATTCAAAAAGAGGGCTGAGCAGCATTGGTGCAAATCTTGACGAATTGTGATGGGTGCTTTCATTGCCAAGAAACAGAACTTCTGCTCTGCGCGGATATTGTTTATCTGCATTGCCAGTGGTTAACCTAGTTCTGTTTGAACAATATTGAAATAGCGTACTTGCTAGTACAATTAGAATAATAAACTTTCTCATATTGGTTATTCTTATATTTGGAAAGACAAATAAGAGAATTCTTATGGCATTATTCTATCTAAATATTATCAGTTTCTGAGCTTATTATATCATTTTGTTAATTTTTTGTACTTTCATATCAAATGAAATCATAAGGAGTAAACAATTTCGAAATCATGAAAACTATTGTACAAAAATCTGCCATTCCTGATTCTAAAGTTCTTGTTGTTAAGCGTCTGGAAGAATTAAATTTTGATCCCAACTTACATTTACACCCAGAATATCAACTTTTTTTGGTGTTAAATGGAGGCGGGACACGCTTTATTGGAGATAACATTAAGCAATTCAACCCAGGCGATCTTGTGTTTACGGGTCCTAATTTGCCGCACTTATGGCGTAATGATCCTGCAGACAATAAAAAATCTTCTAAAACACTTGGTATTGTTATCTATTTTCCTGAAAACTTTTTGGGTGATATTATAAATATAAAGGATGAACTGGAGAACATTCGTCTGCTATTTGAAAAAGCAGGCAGAGGACTTGAAATTCATGGTAAAACAAATAAGATCGTTAGCAAAATGATGCAAGAACTGCTTCCTGCTAAAGGTGCATTGCGAATAATAATTCTGCTCCAGATTCTTAATACAATCGCTGATTCTTTAGATTGCATGCCTATAACTCATGTTAATTATATTCCGATAAATAATAGAACGGAGTCCGACAGGATGAATAAAATCTATGATTACATAATGAAAAACTTTAGACATAAAATTAATCTGAAAGTAATAGCCGAGCTGATAAATATGACCCCGACTTCGTTTAGCCGATATTTCAAATCTAGGGTTAACAAGTCTTTTTCTGATTTTTTAAAAGAACTTAGAATTGATTATGCGCGTAAGTTTTTGAATGAAAATAAAATAAGTATTAACAGCGTGAGCTACGATTCGGGTTATACTACTCTTTCTAACTTTAATAAGCAGTTCAAAGAGGTGACCGGTAAGACCCCTCTTCAGTACAGGAATGAGTATCTAAATATCAGATCAAAAAATCTGTAAATAACCGATAGATAAAATTTTATTTTACCATCCTTTTATTGCACTTCCTTTAAATTCTTTTTCGGCCGCATTTGCAACTTCGGCAGATTGAAATGCTTTAACAAACTTTTTTACATTTTCAGCATTCTTGTTATCTTCCCTTGCTACAATTATGTTCACGTATGGTGATTCCTTGGCTTCAACAAAAAGGCCATCACGGCCAGCAATCAAACCTATGGGGCTTGCAAAAGTATTGTTTATAATAGCTATGGTAACGTTTTGGTCATCCAATGCTCTAGGAAGTTGAGGTGCCTCAAGTTCTACGATCTTAAGCTTTTTTGGGTTATCTGTAATGTCATTAACAGTTGGCAATAAGCCAACACCATCTTTAAGCTTTAAAAGGCCAGTTTTTTGTAAGAGCAACAAAGATCTGCCACCGTTAGTGAGGTCGTTTGGTATAATGACTGTACTGCCATCCTTAAGCTCGCTAATGTTTTTAATCTTCTTTGAATAACCAGCAAGAGGATAAACAAATGTATTCCCTACAATGGCAAATTTATAACCCCGTTGTTTTGATTGTACATCCAGAAAAGGTCTGTTTTGGAATGCATTTGCATCAATGTCCCCCTGCAGCAAGGATTCGTTTGGCATTACATAATCATTAAATTGTATCAGCTCTACTTCTAGTCCGTATTTCTCCTTTGCCACTTTTTGTGCTGCCTGTGCTATTGTGTATTCAGGACCGGATATTACACCAACTTTAATATGGTTTGGGTCACTGACTTTTTTTCCGCTACCGCATCCATATGAAAAGGTGGCTGCAAGTAAGAATACTGTTAAAAATCGTTTAATATTGTTTTTCATAAGTAATATGATTTATTTTATTTTCTGTGATCTACACGTTTGGCAAAAAAATCTCCTGTAAATTGGATGATAAAAACTAAGGCAACCAACGAAAGCAGAACCGTATTCATTACAGTCACATCATAACCAACATAGCCATACTGGTAACCAATTTGTCCCAATCCACCAGCGCCAACAGCTCCACCCATTGCAGAATAGCCAACTAATGTTATCAAGGTAATTGATGCCGTATTTATTAATGAAGGCAAGGCTTCCGGCAGGAGTACTTTCCAAATAATTTGGAATGGTTTAGCACCCATTGCTCTCGCAGCTTCAATTAAACCTGGTGGAACTTCTAATAAACTGTTTTCAACCATACGCGCAATGAAGGGTGCAGCACCGATACTTAATGGCACTAAAGCGGCTTCTACTCCAATTGAGGTGCCGACAACCATACGAGTAAATGGAATCATCCAAACTATTAAGATAATGAATGGTATCGACCTAAATATATTTACAAATACGGCCAGCGTATAATGTGAAATTTTATGTTCTAAAACCTGGCCTTTTCTTGTCATAAATAAAAGTACCCCTGCTGGAAGGCCTATTATAAACCCAAAAAGACCTGACGCTAAAGTCATAAATATAGTTTCTCCTGCTCCTTTGAGTAGCATCAGAATCATCGCATCAGACATAATAATTAATTGAAGAGGTGATGAAATCTTTTGCTAATTCCGTTTTAGGGTTTGTAAAAACCTCGCTAACAGTTCCTTGTTCAATAAGTTTGCCCTCACTTATAATGGCTACTTCATCGCAGATTCGTTTTACCACATTCATTTCATGTGTAATTAATAATATGGTGATGTTCAAACGTTTATTAATATCCTTTAACAAGGTTAGTATGGACATTGTCGTTGCAGGATCCAGCGCACTGGTTGCCTCGTCGCAAAGTAATACTTTAGGATTTGTAGCTAAGGTTCGCGCAATTGCTACACGCTGTTTTTGTCCCCCCGATAAGCTGGAAGGATAGTCATTCACCTTGTCCTGCAACCCTACTAAATCCAATAATTCTAAAACTCTTCGTTTGATATCCACTTTAGAAGTTTGATCGAGCTGCAAAGGGAAAGCTATATTTTCAAAGACTGTTTTTGAAGAAAGGAGGTTGAAATGCTGAAAAATCATTCCTATCTGTCTTCTTTCTTTTGCGAGTTCGCGTGAGGTTAGCGTAAGTAAGTTAGTGCCATCAATAATTACCTCTCCGGATGTTGGGCGCTCAAGAAGATTTACACACCTAATTAAAGTGCTTTTACCGGCACCGGAAGAGCCAATAACACCAAATACTTTTCCTTTTGGCACATGTAAAGACACATCAGCTAAAGCAACTATACTTTTGTTTTTTTGAATAAACGTTTTAGTTACGTTTTTTAATTCTATCATTTATTTCGAATACTATTTATTCAGATAATCTTGCAAAGATAAATTAAATCTATCAAAAAGGTCGTTTTAACTTATCTTTGCAAAAAAATGAGTTAAAATACTAAGTCTAATCATTGATTTAAAGTGGTTTAGGGTCTTATTGATGCTTTATATTCACTTCATCAGTAAGGGTAAGAAAGTAAATGATCACTAATAAAGTCATTGTTCCTGTTGTTATAAATGCAGCATTGGCGCCAAATCTAAACCAAATTAGTCCTGTTAGAGAACTGGCTAACATTGTGCAAATACTTTGAAGTCCAGTATAGGTGCCAATTGCAGTTGCTGTATCTTTCTTGTCGGTAATATTTGAAATCCACGCTTTTGAAACTCCTTCAGTAGCTGCAGCATAAATGCCATAAAGAAAAAATAAGCCAAAGAAATAGGGAATACTTGTATAGAAAGACATTCCAAAATATACTGTTGCAAAAAACGTAAGGCCAATAATGAAAACTGTTTTTAGTCCTATTTTGTCGGCAATAATTCCGATAGGAAAAGCAAACAGTGCATAAATGAAGTTGTAAAAGATATAAATGGCAATGACCATTTTGTCATCCAGCCCCGCTTGGTTTGCTTTAAGTAAAAGGAAGACATCTGAGCTGTTGAATAAAGTAAAAATAAGCAATCCAATAACCACTTTTCGGTAGGCCTGTGGACTTGCGCTCCAATACTGTAGAAAGGAAAAAAAAGGTGTTGAAATCTTTTGATCAGGTTTCTTTGTTTTTTTGTCTTTTAAATAAAATGAAGCGAGCACAGCAAGCAGGCCAGGGACAAAAGCAATAAAAAAAAGCATCTTATAGTTTTGTGGGTAATAATACAAATACACTAATGCCAGTGCAGGGCCCAAAACAGCACCTAACGTATCCATAGAGCGGTGAAAGCCGAAAACTTTTGCTTTTGTTTCAGGCATGGCCTCATCTGAAAGTATGGCATCTCTTGCTCCCGTTCTTATTCCTTTTCCAAAACGGTCTATTGTCCTCGCAAAGAATATCCAAAGTGGATAAATAAAAATTGCCATCATAGGCTTTGATACAGCGCTAAGCGCATAACCTATTTGCACAAATGGAATGCGTTTGCCTGAAGTGTCCGATAGTTTGCCAAAATACCCTTTGCTAATTCCTGCCGTTGCTTCTGCAACCCCTTCAAGTATGCCAATAAGTATAATTGAAAAGCCTATTGACTTTAAATAAATGGGCATTATGGGATATAGCATTTCACTTGCTGTATCTGTCAGCAAACTTACTATTGATAAAATCCAAATTGTGGGGGTAATGTGTTTCAAATTCTATTAATTAAGTTGTAAAATTCGGTATAATTTATCCTGTCTTTTTCTTAAATTTAAGTAGAATCTTTCAGATGCTGAAATAGGATGAATTAATTTTTGTACGATGAAAAGAAATCAATTTATAGCTTCTTTTTTAACTATAGCAGCAGCGCCCTTCTTGCTATTATCTCAAAGACAAAAACCGATGCTGATAAATGCTAAAGGATTTATTGTGAAAGCTGGTGAAGGTAGAAAACATGGACATATTGTGTTAAAAGGTATTAATTCTAATATACTAGATATGAAGATATCAGGAAATGATACCAACGGAGACCTGGCTATGTTTGAACAAATATCACATACTCAAAGGAGAGGGGCACCTTTACATATTCACCATTTTCAGGACGAAGTTTTTTATGTTTTAGAAGGAGCTTATTACTTTCAAGTAGGTAAGGAAAAGTATAAATTAAATAGTGGTGACAGCATTTTTTTGCCACGTAAAGTTCCGCATTCCTGGGTTCAGGCTTCTGAAAAAGGGAAACTGAGTGTAATTTTTCAACCCGCGGGTAAAATGGAAAGTTTTTTCTTAGCTGTGGCAGCTTTAGATCATGATCCTACTGCTCAGGAAATAGATAAAATTTTTTCAGACCATGAAATGCAGGTTGTTGGACCGCCGCTACAGTTATGATGCGTTTACAAGTTGATTTTGAATGATTGAAATTAATTTGTCACTATTCTTTTATGTTCGTATCCTCAAATATTATGTAGTTTTATTGGCCAGTGGTTAAATGGTCATCATATTGATATGGCTTTTGCCTGCTTAGTTGTAATTTCACCGGTAGAGACGAATATTTTAATGAAAGATAAAACCATTACAATTAAAGATATTGCAATTAAAGCAATGGTATCAACAGGTACAGTAGATAGAGTGCTGCATAATAGGGGGCGTGTTTCTGCTACTGTGCAGGAAAAAGTGCTTAAGATTTTAAAAGAGATGGATTATGAGCCAAACTTAATTGCAAGAGCACTGAGTTCAAAAAAAACCTATCATATTGCCGCTTTAATACCCGATGAAGCTTATGATTCCTATTGGCATGCGCCAAAAGAGGGGATTCTAAAAGCAGAGAAAGACTTAAAACAATATGGACTGGTAGTTGATAAATACCTTTTTAATCCAAATAAAGTAGAATCTTTTGTAGAGAAAGCTCGTGAAGCTACAGCTAGCTCGCCTGATGGAATATTGTTATCGCCTATTTTTCAGCGGGAAGCTTTACCGTTTTTCAAACAATGGAAAGAAACGGCTATTCCTTTTGTTCTTATCAATACCGAAATAACAGCATGTGAGCCAATTAGTTATATTGGTCAGGATTCCTATAAAAGTGGTTACCTGGCAGGTAAGCTGGTTCAATATGGCCAACCAAACCCTTGCGCCATATTGATTGCACATTTTGATGAAGACCTATCAAATTCGGCCCATCTTGAAAAAAAAGAGCAAGGCTTTCGCAATTATTTTAGTCAAAATAACTTATTCCAGTATACGATTATAAAGGCCGAATTAAACAGCTCAAATTATGCTTCTTTTGTGAAACAATTGGATGAATTGTTTGAAAGTACGCCTGATTTGAAAAGTGTTTTTGTGTCAACATCTAAAGCCTATGAAATAGCTACTTATTTAAAACAAAGGCATATTCATCATATTAAAATAGTAGGGTATGACTTGGTGCTTAAAAACCTCCATTTTCTGGAAAATAATTTTATCAGTTTTTTGATTAATCAAAACCCTAAGGGCCAAGGTTATTGGGGTTTAAAAATGTTTGCCGATCATTTAATATTTAAAAAAGAAGTGCCCATTTTAAAATATCTTCCATTAGATGTGGTGACAAAAGAGAATGCCAACTATTTTATTGGTGATGATGTGGAAGAAAGAATTTTATAACGAATTAATTGAAAAGTGAAATATTATATATTAATATATTATTTGTGTGTGCGTGCACACGATTAATATATATATTTGTGTGTCAACTATTCTTCAATAGCTTATGTCTACAAACTTCAAATACGATATTACTGCTATAGTGAGTCAATTCTGCTTAGAAGGCAAGGTTAATGCTATAGAACCTTATATTTCCGGACATATCAATGATACATTTCTAGTGAAAAATGAAGATCCTTCATGTCCTGACTATTTATTACAGCGAATTAACAGCAATGTATTTAAGGACATTCCAGCAATGATCGCTAATATACAGCAGGTAACTTCTCATTTAAGGGAGAAATTAATGAATCAGCCTGGTTCGGATGCAACAAAAGAAGTGTTGTTACTGAATAAAACAAGGGAAGGGATGTATTACTATAAAGACAATTCTGGTAACTACTGGCGGATTTATAACTATATCAAAGATACTAATAGTTATAATATTGTAACTACCGAACAGCAGGCTTATCAAGGTGGTTTAGCATTTGGCCGTTTCCAGGCTTTACTTTCAGATCTCGACATCAATTTACTCACAGACACTATACCTGATTTTCATAACATTGAAAAAAGACTTGAAAGTTTTAGAAATGCACTTCTTTCAGATCCTAAAAACAGGGTTAAAGAAGTTACTGCTGAAATTGACTTTATAAATCAAAGAGCCAATAAAATGTGTGCCATTCTTCGCTTAGGTGAAGCAGGTAAATTGCCCAAAAGAATTACGCATAATGATACGAAATTCAATAATGTACTGTTAAATAAAAATGATGAAGCGCAGTGTGTTGTAGATCTGGATACAGTAATGGCTGGTTACGTTGCTTATGATTTTGGAGATGCAATACGTACTTCTGTAAATACAGCTGCTGAAGATGAAAAAGATTTAGACAAAATTGATGTTAACATACCCTTATTTGCTGCTTTTACTAAGGGGTATTTGGCTGAATCAAAAATATTTATAACGCCTGATGAAGTGAATTCTCTGTTTTTAGGGGCTCTTTTGCTGCCCTATATTCAAGCGGTTCGTTTTCTGACAGACTTTATTGAAGGTGATCATTATTTTAAAATAGATTTTCCAGAACATAATTTACAACGTACTAAGGCACAATTAAGGTTACTGCTGCGGTTAGAAGAAGATAGTGAAGAACTGCAAGCGATAATTATGGCTACATAATTATATTTTATTATGCTGTTTGGGTCCATAAAATCAAAAATTAAGTTTTATAATTGAATAAATAATAAGTTTAAAAAAATTTTACATGAAAAGATTAAATCTTCTGGAAGAAACAAGATTCGAAAAAGTACCTGTTCGTATTTATATAGATCAATATGTGGCTTCAACAGCGGTAGCTAAAAAAATAGCAGGTCTTATAAAAAAGAAACAACTAAATGGTGAAAATGCCATTTTAGGGCTGGCTACAGGTGCAACTCCAATTGATGTCTATGCAGAATTAGTAAGGTTGCATAAAGAAGAAGGACTTAGTTTTAGCAATGTCATCACGTTCAATCTGGATGAATATTACCCTATGCAGCCAAATGCAGAGCAGAGCTATGTCAAATTTATGAATCTTCATTTATTTAGCCATGTTGATATTAAACCTGAAAATATTAACATTCCAGACGGAACAATTCCTAAAGCAGATATTGCCGCTTTTTGCCTTGCTTATGAAAAGAAAATTAGTGCTTTAGGTGGATTAGATTTACAACTTTTAGGTATTGGCCGTACAGGTCACATCGGTTTTAATGAGCCAGGTTCTGCACCAAATTCAGGAACCCGGTTGGTAACTTTAGATGATTTAACCAGGATAGATGCTTCAAGAGATTTTGGTGGTAAGGCAAATGTTCCTGAAAAAGCAATAACCATGGGTATTGGTACTATTTTCAAAGCAAGGGAAATAATACTCATGGCATGGAATGAAAAGAAATCAGAAATCGTTAAAAAGGCTGTTGAAGGAGAGCTTTCTGCTGAAGTTCCAGCTACTTATTTGCAGTTATCAGATAATGTAGAGTTTGTTTTAGATCTGGATGCTGCTACTTCACTGACCAGGTTTAACACGCCTTGGCTGGTTAAAGATTGCTTATGGAATGAAAATTTAATCAAAAAAGCAGTGATATGGTTGTCTACAACTTTAAATAAGCCTATCTTAAAATTAACAGAAGAAGATTACAATACAAACGGGATGGCGCAGCTTGCCACGCAAGAAGGGCCTGTTTATGACATTAACATCCATGTTTTTAATAAAATACAACATACCATAACGGGTTGGCCGGGTGGTAAACCAGAAGCCGATGATAGTCAGCGTCCGGAACGAGCTTTGCCTGCTAAAAAGGCTTCCATTATTTTTTCTCCGCATCCTGATGATGATGTAATTTCTATGGGCGGTACCTTCATTAGGTTAGCCGATCATGGTCATGATGTTCATGTTGGCTACCAAACCTCTGGAAATACTGCTGTCTGGGATGATGAAGCTTTAAGGTATTTAGAATTCTCTATCGATTTAAACAAACAGTTGAAAATGGAGACTGCTTATTTGGATGAATTATATGCTGAAATGAGGACTTTCCTGAAAACGAAACAACCCAATCAGGCAGATACCATCGCATTAAGAAATATTAAGGGAACCATTAGAAAAGGAGAAGCAAGAGCAGGGGCAAGGTTTGCCGGATTGAAAGATGAAAATATCCATTTTATGGACTTACCATTTTATGATCGCAGCAAAACGCAAAAGAATGTCTCTTTTGAAGATGATATTGTGCAAACCATGGCGCTTTTAAATAAAGTAAAACCGCAGCAGGTTTTTGCTGCTGGTGATTTCGCCGATCCTCATGGTACGCATAAGGTGTGTTTTGACATTGTTTTGCAAGCTTTAAAACGTTTAAAAGAAACCGAAGAGTGGGTTAAAGACTGCTGGTTATGGTTATATCGTGGTGCATGGCATGAATTTGAAATCCATGAAATTGAAATGGCTGTTCCTTTATCTCCAAAAGAAGTAGAGAAAAAAAGGCTGGCAATTTTTAAACACCAATCACAAAAAGACAGACCTGTGTTTCCGGGTGAAGATGAGCGTGAGTTTTGGGTTAGAGCCGAACAAAGAACAAGTGAAACCGCAAGTCGATACAATCAGCTTGGTTTAGCAGAGTATGAAGCTATGGAAGCTTTTGTGAGGTTAAAGTTTTAACCTAACTTTCCTTAATTAATTAAAACAGCCATCTAAATATAATTACTTTATAAGATGGCTGTTTTTAGTTATTTCACTACATTAACTTTTTTGAAAGTAAGCATTTTCGCTCCCTTTCCGATATAGAGGACTCCTTCTACTATTTTATAAGGTTTTTTTTCGGCTGATAATGCTGCTAGAAATTCTGTTTCTACATCCAAAGCTGCACAAGCCATTTTTGTGCTCAAAAGGTTACCAAAAGTAATGGAGTCCTTTTCCAATTTAAAACTTCCAGAGTAGCGGTTGCATCCTGCGTAACCGAAAACTCTTTCCTCATTTAAATTTAATTCCATATTAGGCAGCCTATTTGACGTTTTTTTTAGGTCAATATTCTTGCTTCCTATGCTTTGTAATGTCCAAATGGTATTTAACTGATAAGTGCCAAGGTAATTTCCACAACCGTTAAAGGACTGCTCCTCTTTGTCCCCACTCTTTTTTAGATTGACCTGCACTTTAAAGTCATTATTTTTACCCGACATATTATCCACACACGGCTGGTTAAAAATTTGTACTGTTAATGCACCTTCAGGTGTAACTGAATAATAACGAGTTACATTTGCATCTGCTGCTTTTTCTCCTTTTACTGTCGGTACAATAAGCTCATACCCATCTATTGTTTTAAAGTGCATGCTAGCGTTGAAATCTATGTTTAAAGACCAGAAAGGTTCATTGCCCGTCGCAGAAAAGTTAATATTAGTCTTATCGGCGGGTGCACCTGTTGTTGTTTCTTGTTTTGTAATACTACAGGCAGTAAGGAGCATTGTTAACAATAGTAATGGTATAAATTGCTTCATGTTCATACCAAATTCAAGGCAAATGGCATGCCAGTTCAGACCTGGTACTGACCTCGTTGCGGTAAAGCGCAACGAGGTCCGAACCAGGTCCCTATAAAGGCCCTGTTTGTTGCGGCTTATTCTTAAATCAAAGTGTTGGTAATATTCTCCTGTATCTTTAAGATTAGTCGCTTTTCTCCAGTAATTAAACTATCTTGAATAAAATTTCATCAACCTATAACCAGATCCCTACTTAAATGAACAAAAGTGCTATAAAACTTAGCGGTTATTTTTTAATCTTCCTGCTTCTTTTCACCTTCAACAGCATCGCGCAGAAAAAAAACAAGATTCTCGTTTTCTATAAAACGAGTGGTTATCATCATAAGTCAATTGTAGAGGGCAAAATTGCTTTTCAACAGTTGGGTGTAAAGCATGATTTTGATGTTGATACCACTAATGATGCCAGCCATTTTAACAAAGAAAATTTAAAGCAATATGCTGCGGTTGTATTTTTAAATACCACAGGAGATGTATTTAATCCAGAACAACAAAATGCTCTTCAGGAATACATTCAATCCGGAAAAGGTTTTGTAGGTATTCATGCCGCTACAGATACGGAATATGATTGGCCTTGGTACGGAAATTTAGTTGGTGCTTATTTTTTAAGTCACCCTAAGATACAAGAAGCAACTTTAAATGTGCTCAATAATAAGACTAACTCTACCAGGCATTTACCAAAAGAATGGATATGGACAGACGAATGGTATAATTTTAAATGGATGACTAAGGAAAAGTTGAATGTATTGATTACCGTTGATGAGAATAGTTATGAGGCTGGACCAGGAAAAATGGGAGCAAAGCACCCTATTAGCTGGTACCATAATTTTGATGGCGGCAGGTCTTTCTATACCGAACTTGGCCATACCGCTGAAGCCTATTCCAATCCACTGTTTTTAAAGCATGTTTTAGGTGGTTTGCAATATGCGATGGGTTTAAAGAAAATGTAGCTATGAATTTGACATAGCCATGGTTAACAAGAAAATAGATTCCTGATTTGCAAATACACTATGCGGTATACCCGTATGTAAAGCAATCATTTGTGCAGCCCTTAATTCAACGGTTTGTATACTGGTGTGGAAGCTAATATGACCTTCCAATACCTGCACGGTAATAACTCCTGGGGCAGTATGTTGTTTCATCTCAGCTCCTTCATGCATTGCAATCAAAACAACACGCATTACATCTGTTTTAAAAATGGTGATGGCAGTACGGTCACTGGTTTTCCACGACTGTTCCTCTTTAATTTGTATTTTGAAGGCATTTAAATCCATGTTCAGTATCGGTGCATCCAAAGCACGGTCACCTTCTGGTCTTAACGGAGTAGCCTCATTAAATTTAGTTGATGAGGCTGCTTTATGTTCAGCGGCTTTAGTGGCAAGTGTTTTTTTGTACAATGTTTTGATAATTTCATCCGTATGCGCATCACTATAAATTCCGTAACCATTAACCAGAACGCCTTTTAAATTATGTTTAGCTGATGAAATTGCATATACGACGGCTTCATCTGCAGGATCTGACATGCCTTCAAAGCGGTAATGCTTATCTACTTCGAAATCATCGGGATGGATTTTTAAGCTGTTGCCTGAACAAATAATGCAATTGTCATCAAGATTAAAATCTACAGTGTATCCTTGCTCTTTCAATTGATTTAATACCTGCGAAACGGTTGTCATAGTATCCATAAGTCATTTATTTATTAATGTAATTTACACAATTTTAGTGTAATTCTTACTTCAATACTCGTTCCAAAGAATTTGTGGGTTTGAGCTAATCTTTACTTTCTGCACCTCGTAACTTTTAAGCAACTTTTATAATTTAGCTGATTTATAAATTTTGCTATACACAAAAGCGTTAGGAGATGCACTTTGCTAAAGATTATTTTAATAGATGTTTATTTATTCTAATTCTAAATAGTACTTTTGACGTAAGGGAAATTATATCTGTTATGCTTTTTGAATGGAAACTTACATAGTTATGACTACTGGTAAAACCATTAGAAGACTACAGGTTGTAAATAGCAATTAATATAAGGATATGATAACAAACACCACCAACTGGACTAAAACAAGAAAGTTTTTAAATGATATCCATTTATGGATTGGCCTTGCCAGTGGATTAATTGTTTTTGCAGTATGTTTAAGTGGAACTATTTATGTCTTTAACACTGAAATAAGGGAGGCGGCAACGCCAGAGCTTTTTAAAGTTATACCTGCTGCTGATGGTCGGAAAATTGCCGGTGCTCAATTGATCACTAGGGTAGAAGCGGCCAGTGGCGGAAAAGTGGTTAGTGTAAAAATTCCTGCAGATGCAGCTCGTTCCTGGCAATTGAATGTTAAAAAACCTGTTGAAAATGATGGGGCCAAAGGTGGCAGTGCCAGACCAACAGTATATTATGTAAATCCTTATAATGCAGCGATATTAGGAAATTCAGGTGAAATAAAATCAGGAACGGTTACTTTCATGACCTATATGTTTAGCTTGCACAGGTGGTTAATTTTAGATAAAATTGAGAAACCCATATTCGGGGAATTAGAAAATAGAAAATTAGGGAGTTATATAACGGGTACGGCAACAATCTTATTTACTATAGGGGTAATAACCGGAATGGTAATTTGGTTTCCTAGAAAAGTTAGGGCCTGGAAACAGGGTTTTAAGATAAAGTGGAGTAGTAATTGGAAACGTATTAACCATGACCTCCATAATTCTTTAGGTCTTTATGCATGTGTATTCTTGTTTATAATGGGTATTACTGGTCCGCAATGGTCTTTTGAGTGGTATAGAACGGGTTTAAAGAAAACTTTAGGTACTTATAAACCTGAAAAAGCAGCAAAACCAAAAGGTAAAAGTAGTTCAGAGAAATGGCCAGTCGCCGCAATTCCTTCAAGGGAACCTCAAAAAATTGATCTTGATGCTTATCAAGCAGCGGCTGCTAAAATATTTAATTTTAAAGGGGATGTTATGATTTCTTTACCAGCAGTTGCAGGAGAAGAAGTGAGTATAACTAAGTTTAAAGCTGGTTTTTTTGCTCCTGCTGCTGCCGATCGCTTAGCGCTGGAACAGTTTACTTATAAAGTTATTAGAGTGGAACGTTTTGCAGATATGCCTTTTAACGAGCGGGTTTCAGCCTCTATTAAAGCACTACATATGGGCGATGTTTATGGCATGTTTACAAAGATCATCTATTTCCTGGCATGTTTAATTGCCACCAGTTTGCCTGTTACTGGTACCTTGATCTGGATCAACAAAATGAAAAAGAATAAGCCAAAGAGTAAATTAGTATTGAATCAAAATATTAAGGTAGCTGAAACCACACTTCCTATAATTTAATAATTTATAAGAACTTAGGTTACTTATATTGTGTTTTCATTAGCCAGACACGAAAAAAGCTGTTGGTTTTTATAAGTTTTAGCGAGTGCTTTTTTGAAGTAGGATGATCTTAAAGCAGGCTTTTAATGATGAAAATTAATCCACTTGACTATAGCAAAACCTGCACCGGGGCTCATAACTCTCTTTTTCACCAAGCAATATTTTTGCATTATTGGTTACTTTACGATAAGAGTACATTGCCGGACTGCCGCAGCACACGCAAACAGCATTTACCTTAGTTACCAGTTCTGCAATGCACATTAATGCGGGCATGGGGCCAAAGGGTTTGCCAGTAAAATCCATGTCTAATCCTGCCACAATTACCCGAATGCCTTTATTAGCCAGTTTATTGCAAACTTCAGGCAGGTTTTCGTCAAAAAATTGTGCTTCATCAATACCTACCACCTGTGTAGCTGCGTGGAGAAACAATATGGCAGAAGAGTTGTCAACAGGGGTAGATTGAATAGAATTGAAGTCGTGTGATACGACTGCATTTTCATCATAGCGGATATCTGTTGTAGGCTTAAAAATTTCAACATTTAGTTTAGCTATTTCCGCACGTTTAATTCTTCTGATTAATTCTTCTGTTTTACCCGAGAACATTGAACCACATATCACTTCTATGCTACCACGGTAAATGCCCCTTTTGTAATTTTGTTCGCTGAATAACATCCTGTTTGTTGAAACTTTAGAGTCCGCTAATATCAGAATTTTGTAGTACTTTTGATAGTCAAGTTACCAACATAAAACACTCATTTTACCGTTATTAATCTATGATGAATCAAGAATATCTTTTTAAAAAAATCGGAAATATACTTACGGAACTTCAGGATCAGTATCAATATTTAGCTGAAAATCCTCAAAAAATCAATGAGTTAGAATTAGAGTTGTTTTTGTCTAATGCCAATTTTTTAACAGATCATATTCATATTGTCATTAAATCAAATAACTTGCATGAAGTGAAATCCATTGCTCCTGAAAAGATTTATAAACCTGAAAAAGAGCCTGCAACTTTGGGTATTTTGAACAATGGTCCTCAAAATCAAGAAAAATTTGAATTTGAGGAGAAGGAAGTTAATTCACTTTTTAACCGGCCATTAACTGCCGAGGAGCAACAAATTATTGCGCAGAAGCAAGCTGTTAAAAATGATGTAGAAACGATTAAAAAGGTTCATCAGGAGGAAGAGGTAGAGCCAGAGCCGTCTTTAGTGCCAGAACAACAGGAGTTTATAAAAGAAGAAACTTTAGCGGTTGAAATAGTGAAAGAGGAACCATTAGTAATAACACCAATTGCTGCTGTAGTGGTTAATGTTGAGCCTGCTCCTATAGAAAGTCCTGTTTCAGAAGTTGCTGAAAAATTAACATTAAATGAATTACTTGCTGGAAAAAAAACTGCTAATGGAAATACGGAAAGTACCAGGGTTGAAATTAAAGATTTAAAAAAGGCCATTAGTTTGAATGACAAGCTGATGTTTGTTAAAGATTTGTTTCATGGCTACAACCTTGCTTACGCGGAAGTAATCGAATTGCTTAACAAAATGCCTGATTTAAATACAGCTGATAAATTTCTACAGCAAAATTATGCGTTAAAGAACGACTGGAAATCTAAACAGGATACGGTAGATCGTTTTTATGATCTTTTAAACAGGCGCTTTCCGGTTAAATAAAGCCCATCCGGTTAGAGTCTAGTTTTAGAAAAATAAACAGGAGCACTGTAAAACTCCATAAGGAGGAACCCCCATAGCTAATAAAAGGCAATGGGATACCAATAACCGGCACGATACCTATGGTCATCCCGATATTGATGAACACGTGGAAAAAGATAATGCTAGCTACGCAATAGCCGTATACTCTGGAGAATTGTGATCGTTGCCGCTCAGCTAAATTGATAACCCTTAGCATTAAAAATAAGTATAGCCCAATTAAAACAACGCAACCTGCAAAACCCCATTCTTCGCCTATGGTAGAGAAGATAAAGTCGGTGCTTTGCTCAGGTACATAACCGTATTTTGTTTGTGTACCTAATAAAAATCCCCTGCCTAATACTTGTCCGGAGCCAATAGCTATTTTAGATTGTATCACATTGTAACCTGCACCTTTTGGATCTGTTTTCAATCCTAGCATAATTTCTATCCTGCTGCGTTGGTGAGGCTCTAAAACCTTGGTATAGGTAAGCTTCACCAGAAACAGATAAGCAATGGCTATAACTGTGGCCATGGCTATAGAAATCATAATTTTCTGCTTTCTTTTGTTTAAGTAAATGCTACACCCTCCTACAATTAAAATTGCGGGTATAACGACATATAAAGGCAGAAGAAATACGGCGATGAAAAGCACAATCATTCCTAAAAATATCAAAAGAAAATAGCCCGATAAGCCTTCTCTGTACATTGGAAACATGAAGGCCAAAAAGACTAATGCAGAGCCTGCGTCGGGCTGCATCATGATGAAAAATAAAGGCAATGCCACAATCATGCCCGCAAATAAAATGGATTTGAAGTCTTTAAACTTAGGGTTAAAGGTGCTGATATACCGTGATAAGAGCAATGCTGTTCCAAATTTAGCTAATTCTGATGGCTGTAACCTGAAACTTCCTAAAGGTATCCAGGCCTGGTTACCTGCTATTTTTCGCCCAATTACCAGTACTGCAATTAACAGCAGTATGGTAACCCCATACACAATTGGGGAAAATACGCTGAAGAATTTAGCATCGAGCAGCAGAATAGAAAATC
The DNA here is from genome assembly GCF_040544395.1 of Pedobacter sp. CG_S7. NCBI lineage: Bacteria > Pseudomonadati > Bacteroidota > Sphingobacteriia > Sphingobacteriales > Sphingobacteriaceae > Pedobacter > Pedobacter sp. CG_S7. Next base: position 267,982 of record NZ_JBEONS010000001.1, read on the forward strand.
CTAAAATCAATGCTGATAAAATGAAAATGAATTGTTTACCATAGTTACTGCCAAAATCATATACATCAGATACGTCCGCATTGTAAACAGAAGCATAAATATTAACATAGCCAACGGTACATAAGGCCATATAAATTAGAATTGTAATCCAATCTACATTGAAAAAGAACCTGTTGGCTTGTTGATTTTTCATTTTGTACTACCTGTTTTTTTTAGTTTATTGGCTGTAATGCTTATTGTAGTGGGCAAATTGCTTTTCACTTCCACTGGCTTGCTAATTACTGGTGGTAAATTACTTTTTGTTGCTGGTAAGTTTTCCTTATCTGTGGGCTTTGTATTTTTGTTGAGTAGCGTATCTGTTGTTTTTGCAAGGACTTTTACTTTAGGTTTAGGAATTTCTGGTAACATATTTTGTTTTTTCATCCATTCCATTTGTGCTAATCGACCTGTAGAAACAGAATCGGTAAGGTATTTTTCAGTAAGGTAACTGGCAATTGGTGCTGCATAGGAAGAACCATAACCAGCATTCTCAACAATGACTGCTATAGCAATTTTTGGATTGTCTCTCGGAGCAAAGCCTATAAATACAGAGTGATTTTTGCCATGTGGATTTTGTACGGTTCCTGTTTTTCCACACATCATGATGTTGGGAATACGCGAAGCAAGGGCAGTTCCCCAAGGACTGTTTACCGCTTCCTGCATCCCATCAATTACAGGGTCAAAATGCCCTTGGTCTATACCTACATAGTTTTTATGAACATAATCTTTATTGATCATCTTCTTGTCGCCTATAGATTTGATAAGGTGTGGTTTAATGTAATAGCCTTTATTGGCAATGATGGCCATAATGTTAGCCATTTGTAGGGGCGTGGTATTTATTTCTCCTTGTCCGATACCAAGAGAAATAATAGTGGTATATCCCCAGTATTTACCATACCATTTCGTGTATTCTTCTGCAGTGAATAAGGTTCCTTTACGTTCAAAAGGCATGTCGATACCTAATTTTGATCCAAGGCCGAATTTACGAACCTTTTTTTGCCATTCATCATAGGCTACTTTCTGGCTCTTGTATTTTTTTTGAGTAAGCAGTCTTTCAAAAACATAACTGGCATAGGTGTTACAAGATCTGGCCAGCCCTCTGCGTAAACTGATGTTACCATCTACGTGTTCGCATTTTACTTTATGGTTACCCGCCCAGTACGCACCCGGACAGTAGAAGGTTGTTTCTGGATCTATTACGCCTTCTTGCAAACCAATTAAAGCATCTAAAGGTTTAAATGCTGATCCTGGTGAGTAGTATCCTGAAATTGGCCTGACCAGGAATGGCCGGTTGGCTTGGCCAAATATTTCCATGTAATTATTTCCTTGCTGGCGGCCTACCATCTTATTTGGGTCGTAACCTGGGCTACTCACAAATGCAAGTACTTCTCCTGTGGATGGCTCTATAGCCACGATACTCCCCACTTTATTTTGCATCAACTCTTCGCCGAGTCTTTGGATTTCCATATCCAGTGAAGAAACTACTTTTTCCCCTGAACGGGCTAAAGTGTCGAATTTACCCTCCAGGTAACTGCCCTGTGGAACATTTCGTGCGTCATAAAGCATATTGATTACGCCACGTTCGCCACGTAAAGCCTCATTGTATTGCCGCTCAACACCTGCTTTCCCAATATAATCACCTGGTCTGTAATAACCGTTGTTATTGTCTATGTCTTTTTGAGTAACTTCTTTTACATATCCAAAAAACTGACCAGCAATACTATCTGGATAATGGCGTACCGTTCTGCCCTGTACAAGAAATCCTTTAAAACTGCTAAGCTTTTCTTGCAATGCGGCATAGGTCTGTACAGAAAGTTGTTTCTCAAAGGCAGAGGGCTGGTACCTGGATTGTGCAACGGCTTTGTTAAAACGTTTTTTAAAACCAGGCATATCTATGCCTATAATGTTGCAGAGTACTAATGTGTCGAATGGTTTAACCTGATTTGGGATAACCATTAAATCATAAACCGGTTCATTTTGTACCAGTATTTTTCCTTTCCTATCATAAATTACTCCCCTTGCCGGGAAAGTATATATTTTGCGCAATACGTTGCTATTAGATAAAAGAAAGTATTTATCGCTAACTACCTGCATATAGAAAAGTTTGCCAACAAGGATGAGGCAAACCACAAGGAAAATTCCTTGTATGGTATATTTTCTACTAAACAGATTGTCCATTAGCGTAATCTCTTATTATAAAATAAAAATTCTATTAAAATGATGATAAAGAAAGTAAATATTCCGCCCATCAGGCATCTCATCAACGTATAAGAGAGTTCAGATATTTTAAATGCTTCTAAAACAAATACCACAAGATGATGGGAGAAAATACATAACAATGAATATAAGGAAAACCATTTGAAACCCATGTTTCCTAATCCAGGTTCAGGCTCGTCAAATCCATCACGGTTAACACTAATGGAGATAAACTGTATCCTTACAAAGACAAGTGTCACACAGGCTGAAGCATGAACGCCAAGGGTATCGTAAAAAGCATCCAGTGTTAAGCCGGTACCAAAAGCAATAAGGTAAAGCAAGATGTTTGGGATTCCAAAAGGGAGTAACAGCAGGAACAATACGTAAATGAACGGAGTGGCCAGGTCATAAAAACTCAAATTCCGTAACAGGATAATTTGAATAAAAAGTAGTATAAACCACCGCAGAATGTTGATTAATATTAATTTGCTATTCATTTGACAATTTAGATTCTAAAGATTTTTGCTCTTCAGCAAATTTATCTTTAATGACATAAACATACTGTAAGGTATTGAAATCATTAAATAGATTAATTTCAATGGTTAAGAAATTGTCGCCTGTTGTAATACCTGCATTGCTGATACTGCCAACAATAATTCCTGGTGGAAATGATCCAAAACCGGAGGTGATGACAGTGTCTTTTAAGTTAACTTTAAAATGATTTGGAATATCTTTGATATATGCTTTTCGGTAATCGAAGTTTCTTTCTCCCCATACTAAAGAGCCTAGCGCATTGTTCTTTTTAATGTTTACACTAATTTTTGTGTCTTTGTGCAACAAAGATTGAATGGTAGCGAGGTGTTCAGATACATCGCGTATAAAACCGACCACTCCTTTTTGTGGAGAGATAACTGCCATGCCGCTTTTTATACCATCAAGACTACCTTTATTGATGGTAATGATGTTGTTCCTTAAAGTGATTGAGTTTTTGATGACCCTCGCAGGCAGATAGGTGTATTGCTGATGTGTTAAAGTGTCTTTAACAATAGTGTTTTTAGCACTGTCAATATTCCTCATCCTCAGGAGTTGAGTATACAGTTGTGCATTTTCAAAAGCCAGGCTATCATTTACTTTACCCAGGTTAAGGTACTTTTTAAGTACATTAAGTTTCTCGTAAGTGTTACCAACAATTTCGTTGGTAGAGTTAAAGGTTACACTTCGCTGGTAGGCATTGTTTTTTACGGTGAGTACAATACCTGTTGTAAAGAAAATTATAAATAGGAAAAATGCGTTATATCTGTTAATAAAGATCCAAAGGTTACGCATAATTTCAGAGTTGTTGGGTTGCGCGGTAAGTTATAAGTTCTTTACTTATAACTTACAACAGAACTACCTTTATTGCATTAAGAATTTATAACCACCAATGTTTTTAAGTGCGATACCTGTGCCGCGTACCACGGCTCTAAGTGGATCTTCAGCAACGTGTACCGGAAGCTTAGTTTTAGCAGCCACACGTTTATCTAGTCCACGTAATAAAGCGCCACCACCAGTTAAATAAATCCCAGTTTGATAAATATCAGCAGAAAGTTCTGGAGGCGTAATCTCCAATGCTTTAAGAATTGCTTCTTCTATTTTAGAAATGGATTTGTCGAGGCAATGGGCAATTTCAGTATATGATACTGTAATTTGTTTAGGTACACCGGTCATTAAATCTCTTCCCTGAACGGCAAAGTCTGCGGGTGGATCTTGTAATTCTGGCAAAGCAGCACCAACTTCAATTTTGATTTTCTCTGCAGTACGGTCACCGATCATGATGTTGTGCTGGCGACGGATGTAGTTAACGATGTCAGAATCGAAATTATCTCCCGCAACGCGGATAGATTGATCACAAACAATACCAGATAAAGCGATAACAGCAATTTCAGTTGTACCACCACCTATGTCAATGATCATATTTCCCATAGGTTCTTCCACATCGATACCGATACCTACAGCAGCAGCCATTGGTTCGTGGATGAGGTAAACTTCTTTGGCTCCGGCAATTTCCGCTGAATCGCGAACTGCACGTTTTTCCACTTCAGTTATACCTGAAGGAATGCAAATTACCATTCTCAGGGAAGGAAACATCCATCCCTTACCACCATTGAGCATTTTGATCATTCCTTTGATCATTGCTTCGGCAGCATTAAAATCGGCAATCACGCCATCCTTTAAAGGTCTCACCGTACGAATGTTATCGTGGGTTTTACCTTCCATTTGCATGGCTTGTCGGCCAATTGCTATAATTTTATTTGTTTGTCTGTCAAATGCAACGATAGAAGGTTCATCAACAACCACTTTATCGTTATGTATAATCAGGGTGTTAGCGGTGCCTAAATCAATAGCGACCTCTTGTGTAAACCAGTTAAATAAACCCATTTATAGGAGAAAATTATGAATTAAAAATATCTATATAATATAGTAATGTAAAACTACATCTTTTTATTGTATTTAATGTTAAATATATTAGTGTTTAAAATGTCTGATGCCGGTTGTTACCATAGCAATTTCTTTCTCATTAGCCATGTTTATAGAATCAGCATCTTTGATTGATCCGCCGGGTTGTAAAACGGCTGTAATTCCTGCTTCTGCAGCAATTTCTACACAGTCAGGGAATGGAAAAAAAGCATCAGAAGCCATCACTGCGCCCTTTAAACTGAAGTTAAAAGCATCAGCTTTAACAATAGCTTGTTTCAGTGCATCAACTCTCGATGTTTGTCCGACGCCACTTGCAATTAGGGTGTTGTTTTTTGCGAAAACGATGGTGTTGGATTTTGTATGTTTTACAATTTTATTAGCGAAGTACAGGTCTTTTAATTCTTCCGCAGTAGCTGATTTTTCAGTTACACTGGTCATTTGTTCCGGGCCTTCGATAATTAAATCTTTATCTTGCTCAATTACGCCATTAAGTAAGGTTTTGAATTGTTTTTTAGACAAGTCGATTTCATTTCTTTTTAAAATAACACGGTTCTTTTTAGTCTTAAACAATTCAACTGCTTCAGCTTGGTAAGAGGGTGCAATTAATACTTCAAAAAATAGTTTATTAATTTCTGTTGCTGTTGCAAGGTCAATTTCTCCGTTAGCAATTAAGACCCCACCGAATGCAGAAACAGGATCACATGCTAAAGCATCATTCCATGCTTCAAGAATAGTTGTTCTAGAGGCAACACCACAAGCATTCGTGTGTTTTAAGATCACGAATGTAGGCTCGTCGAATTCTTCAATTAAGGAAACAGCAGCATCAACGTCAACCAGGTTATTATAAGAAAGTTCTTTGCCGTTTAATTTGGTGAACATTTCATCTAAATTACCATAGAATACACCTTGCTGGTGAGGGTTTTCACCATAACGAAGCGTTTGGGCTTGTTTAATACTTTGTTTAAATACCGTTAAAGGTTCGTCGTTATTGAAATAGTTGAAAATAGCAGTGTCATAATGAGAAGAAGTATGGAAAGCCTTTTTTGCATACGCTTTTCGTTGTTCCAAGTTGGTCTCCCCATTTTGAGCTTCAAGTTGTTGTTGTAAGTTACTGTAATCGTCATTAGAGGCTAAAATAACGACATCATTAAAGTTTTTAGCTGCTGCACGTATTAAGGAGATGCCGCCAATATCGATCTTTTCAATAATTTCTGCTTCAGAAGCTCCGGCTTTAACCGTTTCTTCGAAAGGATATAAATCAACAATTACCAAATCAATTTCAGGAATTTCATAAGCTTCGATTTGTTCTTTATCTTCACTTAAGTTTCTGCGGTTTAATATACCCCCGAAAACTTTAGGGTGTAAAGTTTTAACCCGGCCTCCTAAAATAGAAGGATAGCCCGTTAAAGTTTCTACAGCAGTAACAGGAAGATTTAAATCTTTTATAAATTGTTCAGTTCCACCTGTAGAGAATAATTGTACTCCTTGTGCTGCAAGAAGGCGAACTAAAGGCGCTAAACCGTCCTTGTAATACACTGAAATTAAAGCATTTTTGATCTTTATGGATTGGCTCATTAGAGTTAATTTTTGAGCCGCAAAAATAAGGTTTTTTATGCGATAAATTTTAACAGAAATAAATTAAAATACTTACTTTTTTATCTTCTTCAAAACACTTTCTACGATGCGTGGAAAATGTTGGTGTTCAAGCTGCTGACCTTTGAATTTAATCATTTCTAAATTGTCGCCTTTTTCAATCTTGTATCTGCCTTGGTAAATATACTCTCCGTCATCGTAATGTTCGTTAACAAAATGAATCGTAATTCCGCCTTCTGTTTCTCCTGAAGCCAGTACCGCGTTATGGACTTTATCACCATACATTCCTTTGCCACCAAATTTCGGTAATATGGCCGGATGAATGTTTATGATGCGGTTAGGGTAGGCTGCCAGTATATTTTTTGGAATCAGCCATAAAAAGCCCGCCAAAACGATAAAGTCGATGTCCATTTTTTTTAATAACCCAACAATCTCTTCGCTATTGTAAAATTCTTCCTTAGTAAAAATATGAGTAGGTATTTCATAATTGTCGGCGCGCTGTAAAACAAAGGCATCCGGATTGTTGCTGAGTACTAAAGCTATTTCAATTTCAGCACTTTCCGAAAAGTGCTCTATTAATTTCTGGGCGTTAGTGCCAGATCCTGAGGCAAGTATGGCAATACGTTTTTTCATTGGATTGTATTTCTTCGTTATTACTATTCCAAAATTAGTATTTTAAGAACTTAATAGTGTTTTTAATTCATGGAAAACTCGATTTTTGCTTCTTATCCGCCTGTTTTTCTACTTTATTACAGCAAATCCATATTCCTTTGCAATACTGACTTTGAAGAACTTAAATGTTTTTTTCCGAAATCAATTGTGTAAATGTCATGAACTCTCAGTATATTTGTCAGCAAGAAGGAAACAAAGCAATAGAATTAATGATAATTTAATTGGCTTAATGAAAAAAGTTACATATCATTTTGCATATTAAAAACATAAACTCTATATTTGCAGTCCGAAAAAAAATAGAAAAATCAAAGGCTAAAGAACAATGGCAAATCATAAATCTTCAATAAAAAGAATTAGAGCAAACGCAACTAAACGTCTACGTAACAGATATCAGGCAAAAACTACACGTACTTTTATCAAAAGATTACGTGGTGCTGAAGATAAAAAAACTGGATTAGAATTATTACCTAAAGTGATTTCCATGTTAGATCGTTTAGCTAAGAAAAATGTTATTCACAAAAATAAAGCAGCAAACAACAAATCAAAATTAACAAAGTTTGTTAATAGCTTGAATTAAGTTTAGCTTTAATACTATTGAAAACGGGATAAGCATTGCTTATCCCGTTTTTTTTGTTTCTATGGAATCGTATGAACAAAAACTAGGGATAAAGCTTTGGGCGGAAGAAGACCGTCCGAGGGAAAAGTTACTGCTTCATGGAAGAAGGCATTTGACTGACGCAGAATTGATTGCCATCCTGATTGGCTCTGGCAATAGAACGGAAACTGCGGTAGACCTCAGCAAGCGTATCCTCGCTGTTTCAAATAACGACCTCGATGCGCTTGGTAAAGCAACGGTTATTGAGCTTTCAAAGTTTAAAGGAATTGGTGAGGCGAAAGCGATTGCTATTGTGGCAGCAATGGAGCTTGGCAGAAGAAGGAAAGATAATCCTGTGGCCAAGGTTTTGAAAATTTCAGGAGCAAAAGATGCTTATGATATTCTGGCTCCATTTATGACTGATCTTAATCACGAAGAGTTCTGGATATTGATTTTGAACAGGGCTAATTTTGTGAAAGGTAAATTTATGATCAGCAAGGGCGGGCAGTCGGGTACGGTAGTAGATTCTAAAATTATCTTTAAAAGCGCATTGGAAAACAATGCAGCTTCAATCATTCTGGCACATAACCATCCTTCTGGTAATTCCAAACCCAGTGCCGAAGATATAAAGGTTACAAAAAGGTTAGTGGAAGCAGGGAAAATGATGGATATACCTATACTGGACCATTTAATCATTGCAGATAAATTATTCTTTAGTTTTGCAGATGAAGGATTGCTTTGATATTTTATATCTTTGCGTTTTACACTGATAACAAAACATGAAGATCTCTTATAATTGGCTCAAGCAATTCATACAAACAGATAAAACACCACAAGAACTTTCGCTCCTCTTAACTGATATTGGTTTAGAGGTGGAAAGTGTAGAAAAAGTCCAACCCATTGCAGGTGGCCTTGAAGGTTTGTTGATTGGAAAGGTATTGAATTGTGTGCAACATCCTAATGCTGATCGTTTGAAGGTGACAACTGTTGATGTAGGCAGGGCAGAAATGCTACAGATTGTTTGTGGTGCATCTAATGTATCCGCAGGACAAGTAGTGGTTGTAGCCACTGTTGGTACTACTGTTCATCCAAATGAAGGGGAGCCTTTTAAAATCAATAAATCAAAAATAAGGGGAGAAGTTTCTGAGGGAATGATTTGTGCGGAAGATGAAATTGGTTTAGGCGTTTCTCATGATGGTATTATGGAGTTGCCAATAACTACGGTAATTGGCATTGCGGCAAAAGATCATTTTAAAATGGAGGATGATTTTCTGTATGAAATTGGACTTACCCCCAATCGTGCCGATGCGGCCTCACACCTTGGTGTAGCCAGAGATTTAGCGGCCTATTTCCGTACGGAAATTACCATGCCAGATGTTTCTGCTTTCCACACAGAAAATGAGAACTTAACCATTAGTGTTGAGGTTGAAGATAGTATTGCTTGTCCGAGGTATAGCAGCGTAACCATTAGTGGTGTAACCATACAACCATCGCCAGATTGGTTGCAGGATAAGTTGAAAGTTATTGGTATCCGTCCTATTAATAACATCGTAGACATCACCAATTATGTGCTTCATGATCTTGGTCAGCCTTTACATGCTTTTGATGCTGATCAGATAACTGGTAAAAAAGTACTGGTAAAGAAGTGTGCAGAAGGAACGCCATTTATAACCCTTGATGGCGTTGTGCGTAAATTATCTGCTGAGGATTTGATGATTTGTGATGCTGAGCAACCTATGACCATAGCAGGTGTTTATGGTGGTAAAGATTCTGGCGTAACGGAGGCCACGACTAATATATTCCTGGAAAGCGCTTACTTCAATGCTGTTTCTGTTCGTAAAACAGCAAAAAGGCATGGGCTGAAAACCGATGCTTCTTTCCGTTATGAAAGAGGTACCGATCCGGAAATCACTGTTTATGCCTTAAAAAGAGCAGCCTTATTAATTCAAGAATTAGCAGGTGGTGTTATTTCTTCTTCAATTTCTGATGTCTATCCTCTACCAATGAAGCCTTTTGAAGTGGCCGTTTCTTATCACAATATCAATAAATTGATAGGGGCAAACATTCCAAATGAAGAGATAAAAAATATTATCCTCGCTTTAAACATTAAGATCGCTACTGAAGATCAGGACAATTTAGTATTGGAAGTTCCAGTCTATAGGGTGGATGTAACCAGGGAATGCGACATTACGGAAGAGGTATTACGAATTTACGGCTACAATACGATTGAAATACCAAGCAAAATTAATGCTTCTTTATCTTATATCGATAAACCTGATTCTGAGCAAACGCAGCATGTGATTGCAGACATGCTTACGGCCAATGGTTTCTTAGAAATATGGTGCAATTCACTCACTAAAGCTGTTTATTCTAAGCACATCGATGAAGCGGTAAAAATTCTAAATCCTTTAAGTTCAGATTTAAATGTAATGCGCCAGGCCTTATTAATGCCTGCTTTGGAGAGTGTTGCCTATAACCATAACCGGAAGAACCCGGATATCAAATTTTATGAGTTTGGCAAAACCTACCATTTGATTAATGAAAAATATGTAGAAAGGCCATGTTTATTAATCGTTTTATCTGGCGCTAACCAGGCTGAGTATTGGAATCATAAAAGTAGTGCAGTAAGTTTTTACCATATTAAAGCCGCTGTTGATGCGGTGATTGGCAGATTGGGTATTGCTAACTACCAGGTGGAAGAAGTGAGTAATGAAGATTTTGCTTATGGCATCAGGTATTACAGGGGCGATAAGACAATTGTAACCTTTGGAGCAGCGACAACAGCCGATAAAAAGAAAGCGGATGTGAATAAAGATGTTTTTTATGCAGATTTTGACTGGGCCTTATTGTTAAATATGGTAAAAAAGAATAAAATCGTAAACAAGGAAGTTCCTAAATACCCTGCGGTTAGAAGAGATTTATCAATGTTGGTAGATTTGCAGGTTACTTTTGACGAATTAAAAACGATTGCATTTAAAACTGAAAAGCGCTTGATTAAGAATGTGCAAGTATTTGATGTTTATTTGGGCGATAAATTGCCTGAGGGAAAGAAATCTTACGCTTTAAGTTTTACGCTTCAGGACGAGGAGCAAACCTTAACCGATAAGCAAATTGATGCGGTTATGCAAAAGATTATATATAACTTAGCGCAAACAGCAAAAGCAGAGATCAGAAAATAATTTTATTTATTGGTATTTTGATTAAAATAAAAGGTTAATAACATGACTTCGGTTTCAGAACAATTAAATTCGGTATTACAGAAAACAACTCGTTTAATTGAGTTATGTAATGCTCTACAAGAAGAAAATGAGTTATTAAAGCTTGAAAATCAATTCATAAAGACCAACTTTGATGCGGCAAAAACGAAGCATACAGACCTGGAAGAAAAGCTAAGAGTACTAAAGCTAGCAAAAAGTATTGAAGGAACAAGTGAGAAGTCGCTTGATATAAAGCAAAAAATTAACGATTTTGTGCGGGAGATTGACAAGTGTGTTGTGTTGCTTAAAAAGTAAATAATACCAAGAATTGAAACAAAGCTAAAAAATGGGAGAAATCTCTATAAAAATAACTATTTCTGACCGTATCTACCCTTTAAAGGTGAGTACGGAAGAGGAAGAAATTGTAAGGCGGGCAGCCAAAATTATTAACGAACGCATAAAGGATTATCAGGAGAATTATGCGGTAAGAGATAAACAAGATTTACTCTCCATGGCAGTGCTGCATTATGCAACAGCTGTTTTAAGAGTAGAAAATAAAGTCCAGGATCAGGACTCTGCCGTTGCTGATAAAGTGGAAGAACTAGATAGTTTATTAAATGATTTTTTCTCAAAATAGGAAAGTTCTTTATGGCGTAAAAGAATTTAACCGTAGTTAAATCTTAAGTTTCATTGGTTTTATTTATATTGCTTTCGTTTTGGAGAGGGATCTTCTTTTTGATATGGCAGCAATTGAGGATACAGCGCACGAAATTTAATATTTAATTACGGTTTTTTTTATACAATAAAAATGGAAATAGTTGGAATAATAGGATATGTACTTGCAGGCCTGGTCATCGGTATAGCAATAGGCAGATACCTGCTGCGCACCTTGTTGAAGAAACAAGAAGTTGCTGCACAAACGAAAGTTAAAAAAATTCTTAAGGATGCCGAGGTTAATGCCGACATCTTAAAAAGAGATCGCTTACTGGAAGCTAAAGAAAAGTTTCTGTCGCTAAAAGCAGAACACGAACAAGAAGTAAATACAAAAAATAACCAAATCAATCAGCGTGAAAATGCCGTTAAGCAAAAAGAGCAAAGTCTTAACCAGCGCATGGAAAATGTAAACCGCAAGGAGCAGGAATTAGATACCCAGAAAAAACACCTCGAAAAACAAACTGAAATTGCGATTAAAAAACAGGAAGATGTTGACTTGTTAAAAACCGAACATGTAAAACAATTGGAAACTATAGCTGGCTTAAGTGCTGAAGAAGCAAAAAACCAATTAGTTGAAAACATGAAAGAAGCGGCAAGGTCTCAAGCGATGATTCAGGTTAAAGACATTGTTGACGAAGCTAAACTTACGGCGACAAAAGAAGCTAAAAAAGTTGTTATCCAAACCATACAGCGTACTGCTGTGGAGGCTGCAATTGAAAATACGGTTTCTATATTCCATATTGAAAGCGACGAGATTAAAGGACGCGTAATTGGTAGAGAAGGAAGAAACATCCGTGCACTTGAGGCGGCTACTGGAATTGAAATCATTGTAGATGACACTCCTGAAGCCATTATTTTATCAGGTTTTGACCCGGTAAGAAGAGAAATTGCTCGTTTGGCCTTACACCGTTTGGTTACTGATGGTCGTATTCACCCTGCACGTATTGAAGAGGTGGTAGCGAAAACTAAAAAACAAATTGAAGAAGAGATTGTAGAAATTGGTGAACGTACGGTTATTGACCTGGGGATCCATGGCTTACATCCTGAGTTGATCAGAATGGTTGGTCGCATGCGTTACCGCTCTTCTTACGGACAAAACTTATTGCATCACTCTCGCGAGGTGGCTAACTTCTGCGCAACAATGGCGGCAGAATTGGGCTTAAATGCAAAAATGGCAAAAAGAGCAGGTTTACTACATGATATAGGTAAAGTGCCTGATGACAATCCTGAATTACCTCATGCTATTTTAGGTATGCAATTGGCAGAAAAATATAAGGAACATCCTGAAATTTGTAATGCCATTGGTGCCCACCATGATGAAATAGAAATGACTTCCATGATTTCGCCAATTATACAGGCTTGTGATGCGATATCAGGTGCTCGTCCGGGTGCCCGACGTGAAGTAGTAGAAAGCTACATTAAGCGTTTGAAAGAATTAGAAGAACTGGCACTTTCTTACCCTGGTGTAGAGAAAACATTCGCTATACAGGCAGGAAGAGAATTAAGGGTTGTAGTGGAAAGTGAAAGAGTAACCGATCAGCAAGCAGAATTACTTGCAGCAGATATCTCTAACCGCATACAAACAGAAATGACGTATCCTGGTCAAATTAAAGTAACCGTAATTAGAGAAACACGGTCTGTTGCTTTTGCAAAATAAATAAGCATTTTACAACAATATGATTTTAAAAGCGATAGTTTATCTATCGCTTTTTTTATTTTTACACGTTTTCAGTTCAATTCAAAATTTATTACCTTAACTGTTTTCTTGTCCTAAATTTATTGATCTTTATAAAATTAAAGATATAGAATACAGTTTAAAGGTAACAAAGCACAATGCTGATTAATACCATACCATTATGAAACAAAATCCAAAAAGCAAGGTAGATATCCTTTTTGATAAATATGCTGAAAGTCACCAGAACTCCACCAATGAAATGATACATTGGATTTGTGTGCCTTTAATTGTATTTAGTATTTTAGGATTGGCATGGTCAATTCCATTTCCATATCTGAGTTTTTTAGGTAAGTACAATGGATATGTAAATTGGGCATCTTTTCTACTTGCCTTTTCTATTTATTACTATTATAAACTTTCCCCAGTAATGTCTTACCTAATGCTGCTAATTGTTTTCGCCATGAGCATTTTGGTGGTTCAATTAGAAAAGGTTGAGATGGCAGGTGGTCCAGCCGTTTGGGTGGTGTGTGGAATTATTTTTGTGCTTTCCTGGATTGGTCAAATTGTAGGACATAAAATTGAAGGTAAAAAGCCTTCTTTTTTAGATGATGTTAAGTTCTTGTTAATTGGGCCAATATGGTTATTACATTTCATTTGTAATAAAATAGGCTTGCGTTATTAATTCAGACGCCATTTAACATTAATGTAACATTATGGTAAACGAATGGTAATTTTTAGCTAACAACCAATTAACCTGGCCGTAATACTTTTGTCCTAACTAATTATCAGGGCAAATTGAAATTACAAACTAAACTAAAAGCAATAATTACCATCATTTGTGTAATTATAAGTACATCAGTATTCGCACAAAATGCTGGAAAGATTTCCGGTACCGTATCTGACAAGAAATCGGGTGAAACGCTGATTGGCGTCACCGTTAGAATTAAAGGATCAACGCAAGGCATAGCCACAGACGTTGACGGTAAATATACCTTAACTGGTCTGCCTGTTGGTAAACATATCGTTACTTTTCAATACGTAAGTTACGATGGCAAAGAAATCAGTGATGTTCAAGTTACTGCAGGTCAAAACACCATCCTCAATGTGATATTGGCTGAGGCAAGTGGTCAAAACTTATCAGAGGTAGTCATACAGGGGTCCTTTAAGAAAGAAAGTATCAATGCACTTTATGCACAGCAAAAAAATAATGCTTCAATTTCTGATGGTATTTCTTCTGAACTCATTAAGCGTTCTCCCGACAAAAATACTTCTGATGTCTTAAAAAGAGTAAGTGGTGCGACCATTCAGGATAATAAGTTTGTTGTTATCCGAGGTTTGAGCGACAGGTATAATACAGCTATGCTTGATGGAGCCTCTTTACCAAGTACAGAACCCAACAGAAAAGCCTTTTCTTTTGATATCGTTCCTTCCAATTTGGTTGATAATCTCATTATCAATAAAACGGCTACCCCAGATCTGCCAGCAGATTTTACAGGTGGTGCCATTCAGATTTTAACAAAAGACATTCCAGACCAGAATTTTATTACCCTGGGTGCAGGTGCGGGTTACAATACGGTTTCCACTTTCAAAAACTTTAAGAGTGGAACCAGAACAGCTACAAATTATTTAGGGTTTGACAATGGCAAGAAACAATTGCCAACAAATTTCTATAACACAAATCAGATTGTTAATGGTTTAAATACAGAGCAAAATATAAAAGCATTAAGGAGTTTGCCACAAGACTGGAATATTTACCAGCGATCTGCCTTACCCACACAAAATTACCAGTTTACTATTGGTAAGGTAAAAGAACTGGAAAATAATTCAAAATTGGGTGCCATTGTGTCCTTAACCTACCGCAATTCTCAAACGATTTCGCAGGATGTTGTTCGTGATTATTACGATTTTGATTACCGCGATGATGTTTACAAGTTCTCTACTAATATCGGTGCACTCGCTAATTTTGCCTATACATTTGGAAAGAACAAAATTACCTTCAAAAATATTTACAACAGAATTTACGACGATCAGTTCCTTTCCCGGACAGGAACAAATCAAAATACACAGAGTGATATGAAGTTTTTTGCTTTTGATTTGATGCAAAAGTCATTGTTCAAATCCACAGTAGAGGGTACTCACCAATTGGGCGAAAAGAGCGCTAAAATTAATTGGTCGTTAAGCTATAGTAATGTATTAAACGATCAGCCAGATCAACGTAAAGTAAGTTATACAAAGCTTTTTGTTGATGCGAATAACCCTGATGTTGGCTATGCTGCAAACCTTTCTACATTAGGAAAAGAGAATACTCGTTTGTATTCCAAACTCAATGAAGACAGTTATGCTGCAGCGGTAAATTATACGCTACCGGTTAATATGTTTAACAAAACAAGCACTTTTAAAGCCGGATTAACATCACAGTACCGCGATAGGAGTTTTGATGTGCGTTTCCTTGGGTTATTGTTAAGAACTGATGATGCCGCTATTAGAGAAAGACCTTTAAATCAATTATTTGGCAAAGACTTGATTGATAATAATATATATAAGCTAGATGAGATCCCTAATGTACAGGATTCGTATAATGGTAATTCCCTTACCAATGCAGGTTATGTTATGCTCGATAATAAAATTGGTGATAAGGCAAGAATAGTTTGGGGTGCGAGAGTTGAGCAGTTTAATTTGAATTTAGAAGCCAAGGATGCTTCACTTTCTACGGTTAAACAAAATTATATAGATGTATTACCGTCGGCCAACTTTACCTATAACCTTACCGATAAAATCAATCTACGCGCTTCTTATTATCGTACCCTTGCCCGTCCGGAGTTTAGAGAATTGTCTATCTCCTCTTATTACGATTATGAGTTATTAGCTTTCCAACAAGGAAATCCGAATTTGAAGCGTTCCACTATTGACAATGCAGATTTACGTTTTGAATTATACCCTTCTGCAGGGCAGATTATTTCCGTGTCAGGATTTTACAAGAAGTTTAAAAATGCTATAGAAACCTTAAATAGTGATGCTGGCTCTACAAGGACTATAACTTATTTTAATTCAAAAAAGGCAACTGTTTATGGTTTAGAATTTGAAGTTCGTAAATCTCTGGATTTTATTCTTGAGAATGATTTTATGAAAAATACAACAGCCTACGCTAATTTGACCCTCATCAAATCAAAAGTAAGCAATCCTGAAGAAAGTGGTTTAAACCTGAAAGATGCAGAACGACCAATGGTTGGGCAGGCACCTTATGTAATCAATGCAGGTTTGCAACATAGTTTCCTCGACAACAAATTAAATTTTAATGCTTTATACAATAAGGTTGGACGCCGGTTAGCCATAGCCGCTGGTGCAGTTTACCCTGCCGTTTGGGAAGCGCCAAGAGATGTAATTGATTTGCAGTTGGGCCTAAAAGTGTTGAAAAACAAAGGAGAGGTGAAATTTAATGCTGGAGATATTTTAAATCAAAGAAGCGTATTGTATTACGATCAAAACGTAAACAAGAAATACGATGGTAGTCCGACTGATGATACATTGAGCAGCTATAAATCTGGTAGTAATTTCTCACTTGCATTTTCTTATACCTTTTAGTGTTAAAATAATATTACGGCCGGAGGCCATTACATAACAATAAGATAAACTTCTATTAACGTTGCTGTTAAAGCAAATTAACAATTTTGTGCTAATCAATAAATCGAAAAAAATGAAAAAGAAAATTTTAGCTTCTGCCTTAAGTCTGTTAGTACTACTGGCAAGTTGTTCAAAAACTACGATGGATGAATCGCCTATAAATCCGGTTGACCCAGGCAATACTTCAGGTGTTGTAGAAATAACAGGCGACGTAACTGCAGCTACAACATGGACTGCAGATAAAATTTATCTGTTAAAAGGGAATGTTTTTGTAACCAATAATGTTACTTTAACCATACAACCCGGAACAATTATAAAAGGTGATAAATCAACCAAGGGTGCTTTAATTATAACCAGGGGTTCAAAAATTGAAGCTGCAGGTACAGTTGATAAACCAATTGTATTTACTTCAAATATCGGCGCTGGTGCACGTGGACCTGGCGATTGGGGTGGCCTGGTTTTATTAGGAAAAGCAAAAAATAATTTAGGCACCTCTGTTCCGATAGAGGGTATTTCTGATGCTACCGAAAAAGGAAAACATGGTGGTACTGATGATGCTGATAATTCAGGTACTTTAAAATATGTACGTGTTGAATATGCAGGTATTGCTTTAGGCCCAGATAACGAAATTAACGGTGTAACATTTGGTAGTGTTGGTTCTGGTACTACTATTGATTATGTACAAGTTTACCGCTCAGGAGATGATGCTTTTGAATGGTTTGGTGGTGCTGTTAATGCCAAACACTTAATTACAGTGGGTTCATGGGATGATGATTTTGATAGTGACAATGGTTACTCTGGTAAAGTTCAGTTCGGTATTGCACAACGTGTGGCTTCCATTGCTGATGTTTCAGGATCAAATGGTTTTGAATCAGATAACTTAAGTTCTGGTGCAAACAATACGCCTCAAACAAATGCTGTGTTCTCTAACATTACAGTATTAGGCCCGTTAGATAAAGCAGGAGCAGGAAGTATCAATGCCAATTACCAACATGCTGTTCAAATTCGTCGTAATTCTGCAATCAGTATTCTAAACTCTGTTTTTGCAGGTTATACAGAAGGTGTTTTTTATGATGATGCTGCACCTACCACTGGAACAGAAAATTCAAGCAACAATTACACTAGTGGCAGATCAGTGTTTTCAAATAACATGATTATTGGTAGTAATGAAAAATCAAATCAAATTAAAGCATCTAATACTGCTGCCTTAGCGTTAATTTCCGCAGGTCTAAACCTTGATAATGTTTTTACTCCTGATGCTTATGCTTCAAGTTTGTTTACTGATCCTTATAAATTTTCTCCTGATTTAGTTTCTTCTAAATCTGGTAAGCAAGGCGTACCTAACTTTACTTTAATTGCAGGATCTGCTGCAGCTTCAGGTGCATTATTTACCAATGCGAAAGTTACAGGTTCTTTCTTTGAGAATGTTGCTTATAAAGGTGCTTTTGGTACTACAGATTGGACTGCAGGATGGGCAAGTTTTAATCCTCAGGTTTTAGCTTATACAACACCAGGTGCTATAAAATAAAAAGTTTAATCTAGTCTATATAAAAAGGCCTGTCTCATTTATGATGAGCACAGGCCTTTTTGTGTTATCCTATTTTTGTTTTAATTGGCTGAAACCTGCTGATCAGTCAAGTTGAGGTTCCCAGTTCTTTACTTGTAAATGGATAGATTATTGGCAGGACGTTGGTAGGTCCTTTGCAGGTCATTTAGACCTACCAACGACCTACCAATGACCTACCAACGACCTACCAACGTCCTGCCAATTTTAACTTTTCCTATATAGATTTTGCTTTACACTGAAAGCGTAAATTCCAGGTAAACGTTGCCTTGTAATTACTAAAATATAAGTTGGGAATAACCTAAAAGACTTTTTAGGTTAAGAAATGAGATCTAAAAAAAGTGAAGGTGCAAAAAATACGGGAGTGGTTATTTTATCGTTGATAAAAGCCCTTTTTTTGGTTCATAAGCATACACAACCTGGTATGGAATATGCTTATATTTTGAAGCAAGCTGGCCAATTGACAAATTCTCGGCTTGTGGAGTAGGTTCACAAACGGAATAGATATGGCCATTATATAAAATGGGCTGACCAATGGGTTTCTCGAATTGTATAGCAATGGTAATATGTGTTGGGTAGAGTAGGGCAATCACTGGTAAATCATAGATCTCTTTAACCAGGTAAAAGAATAATGCTGCCCTGTCATCGCAATCACTGTATTCAGAAAATAGTGTTCCTTCAGGCGATAATCGTTTTTCTTTTCCATAATTAGCTTCATCATCTTCATATAAAAACGCATAACGTGTAAAGCACATTAAATAATCGATACCCTTTTTCTGTTTCATTTTGCTCACATTCTTTTTAAGGGCTGGGATAATGGAGCTATAGGTTTCCTTGCTTAATGGGATATTAAAATAGTTTTCAAAGGCTACACCAGGATAATTGGTAAAAATGTTTTCAACAGCCGTGTTTAGTTTAATATTGAAGTGATAGGTTTTTTGGCGGTATTTGAAAGTCAATAATTTCTCCTGATAAGGCTCTGGTTTAAAGTCGGGCATGCGGGTTACTTTGTAGGAAAAGGACTTTTTTGCCTCTGGGATGCCAATCATATCAAGTGGGGGTACTTTATTTAAATCAGCATGTGCATAATCGTGGTAATTAAGGCACATGAACTTTTTGTTCTCAAACATCAGAAAGGGGATGTCTGAAATATCCTCGTCATTGAAAACATAAAAAATAATCCTACCATCCGAAATGGTTAAGCGGGCATCATAGCCTGATTTCACCATCAGGAACCATTTATAGAAAGTATACCTTTCATAATTCTGCTTTTTCGGACTAATCTGTTCAGCTGTTTTTCTCACCAGTTGGTAATAAAGCCAGTCGTTGAGCAGGTACTTTTCTTTGTTAACTAGCAGCGTATCCACTATGTTGTTATACTTTCCCTGGTTTACACTTTTATAATAAGCTTTAATATGTTGTTCAGAAAGTTCAACAGACCTGGTAATCATGATGGAAGAATCTACAGCAAGATTGTAGGTATGGTTATAAAACTCAAAACTGATGTTATAATTACTTTCCTGGCCATAGCTTGTTGCTAAGGAAAAAAATAAAAACAGTGTTCCGTATAGTTTAATTAATGGAGCCATCCTTAAGAATTCAGGTACATCAGCTTTCGCTTTACCTAAATTTACAATATTTATTTTTAATAAGCTCATTTCATCTTTCGCTCAATATTTAAAACAACAATTTATTTTGCGTGTTTATGCGGGTTTAGGAAGTAAATTGCTACCTATATTTGCAATGTTTCAGAATAAAAATTACATTTAGCTTTTGTTAAACCTATCTTTTCTAAATCAATAATATTAACCATGATGCCTTTCAAAAAAAATATTTTATGCTGTTTGTTAATTTTTGCTGCTTCTGCAGTCCATGCAGCCAATACCTTAGATAGCAATTTAATCAATAAGATTAATAGCATCGCAGCTGGGGTAGGTAAAACGCTTGCTCCTGATAAAAGGACGGCTATTTTCGCTTACGAATTAATAGACAGGAGCACAACCGAATTAGCCTTAGAAACTACCTTACCTACAGCAGCACAAGCATTGCGCGATGCCTTTCAACATGCAGGATTGAAGGTAACTGTTAATTCTACGGTACTTCCAGCAGTAGAATTAGGCAATAAGGTGTTTGGTTTGGTAAGCATCTCAGTTACCAACAATAGAAAAAACCCTGGTCATTCGGCTGAAATGATGACGCAGATGCTCATGGGCACACCAGTACAGCTGTTAAAAAAAGAACGAGGTTATTATTTGGTTAGGTCTCCAGACGGATACATCTCTTGGGTTGATAATGGAGCTATAGCGATCATAGATGCTACGGCAATGCAAGACTGGAAAAATGCTAAAAAATTGGTGTACACAGCAGATTATGGTTTTTCTTATTCCTCAGCAGATGATAAATCTTTAAGAGTCTCTGATTTGGTAAGTGGAGCGGTATTTAAAGTGCTAGGTAAAGAAAAGGGTTTTTATAAAGTTGCTTATCCAGATGAGCGCATTGCTTATGTTTCAGTAAAAGATGCCACAGACTATCAGACATGGGCAGCACGACCAAATCCTAATGCAGCGCAAATTTTAAAATCCGCTAAAACTTTAATGGGTGTGCCTTACTTATGGGGTGGAACTTCTGTAAAAGGAGTTGATTGTAGTGGTTTTACCAAGACCAGTTATTTCTTAAATGGAATTATCCTTCCCAGAGATGCGTCTCAGCAAGCTTTAGTAGGGAAAGCTGTAGATATTTATGAAGCAGATACCGTTAATCTGGCGAAGTGTTTAAAGAACCTTCAACCTGGGGATTTGCTATTTTTTGCAGCTAATAAAGGTAAAATGCCAAATCCAAGAGTTACTCATACAGCAATTTATATGGGTAATGGCCAATTTATTCAATCGGCAGGTATGGTACGTATCAATAGCTTTGATCCTGCGGCAGCAGATTATGAAGCCTATCACTCTAAAACTTTCGTTAGTGCACGCAGAATGCTAAATGCTATTGGGAGCCCAGAGATTTCCCGCATTGACCAGCACGAATTTTATACCACAATTAAACCATGAACAATAGAAGAAATTTTTTAAAAACAAGCACCATACTAGCCGGATCAAGTTTAATGCTTGGAACCTCGCCACTGTTAGTCAGTGCACGCGATAATTTTGCAGGAAAAGGTAAATTTAAACTTCGTTTTAAACCTTATACGCTGCAACTAAATCATGTTTTTACCCTTGCTACAAGTTCAAGATCAACTACACCAGTTGTATTAACAGAACTGGAATATAATGGCGTGATAGGTTATGGTGAGGCTTCCATGCCGCCTTATCTTGGCGAATCACATGATACGGTGATGAAATTTCTGGCAAAAGTAGACCTGTCTAAATTTGATGATCCATTTGATATGGAAAACATTTTAAATTACGTAGATGACCTGGAACCAGGTAACCGCGCAGCAAAAGCAGCAGTAGACATTGCTTTGCATGATTTAGTGGGTAAAATAATGAAGCAGCCCTGGTATAAAATTTGGGGCTATGATGCAGCTAAAACACCTGATACCTCTTTTACTATTGGTATTGATACTTCGGAGATGATCCGTAAAAAAGTAAAAGAAGCGGCACCTTATAAAATATTGAAAGTAAAGCTTGGCCGGGATACGGACAAAAATATGATCGAAACCATTAGGGAGGTTACTGATAAACCTATCTGTGTAGATGTAAACCAGGGTTGGAAAGACAAGGCCTTTGCATTAGACATGGCACACTGGTTGCATGAAAAAGGAGTGGTATTTATAGAGCAGGGTATGCCTAAAGAAGATCTTGATGGCAATGCCTGGTTAACAGAAAATAGTCCGATTCCAACAATTGGTGATGAGGCTGTACAACGTTTAGACGATGTAATGAAAGCACACCAGGTTTACAGCGGCATTAATATTAAGCTGATGAAATGTACCGGTATGCGCGAAGCGCATAAAATGCTGGAACTAGGCAAAGCGCTTGATATGAAAATTATGATCGGCTGTATGACGGAAACTTCCTGTGCTATTTCTGCGGCAGCCCAACTGGCACCTATGGTAGATTGGGCAGATTTAGATGGCGCCTTGCTGATTGGTAATGATGTATATAAAGGTATGGATGTGATTGATGGAAAAATTACTTTAAATAATTTGCCTGGTTTAGGAATTAAAAAAGTACGTAACTATTAATTTAATAAGTAATACGCTATTAACATCAACTTAACACCCCGGCTTTACTTTTGTCTTATAAATATTTGGTTAGTATTTACAAGTTTAGGTTTAGTTGAATAATATAAAAGCCCCGATGGATGTCGGGGCTTTTATGTTTTAAAGGTTTTTTCCTATTTTATCCAGCATCTCCCGAGGAATTTCTTGCGTATCCACCACTAAAAACCCATCAAGGCAATCAGAAAACTTAGGATCTATGTTGAAGCAAATAATTTTAGCATTTAAATTTAAGTATTGTCTTAATAAAATCGGAATTTTAATATGCGTATTTTCGATATCTGATATCAGGCTGTCTAAATCTTTTAAAGATTCACTGCTTTCAATTAATAGATCTTTATTAATGGGTGTTAAGTCTGCTTTAAACTTATTTTTTGGCTTTACATAATGAGCCAGTTCATAATCGAAATGATTTTTCGTAATGTAATCCACAATCAACGATTTTGAAAACTTTGAAAAGTTATTGCTGATACTTACCGGGCCAAACATATAACGGTATTTCGGATTATCGAGAAGGTATTTTAATATCCCTTTCCACAATAAAAATAATGGAAGGGGTTTTTGTTGATATTCTTTGCGTATCCATGAACGCCCTAATTCTATTCCGCAGCGAAGAATAGGATAAAATGGTTCTTTGATTTTAAACAGTTCTGATAAATAAAAACCACGTCTGCCCATGGTGTCTAAAATCTCATCACCTTTTCCAATGCGGTAAGCGCCAACTATGTTTTGCAGGTCTGTGTCCCAAATAAACAAATGATTATAATAGATATCATAATTATCAAGATCTATCTTTTTATTGGTGCCTTCGCCAACTTCCCGAAACGTGATTTCTCTTAAGCGGCCAATTTCTCTCAATATATTTGGAATGCTTGAGGTAGGGCAGATGTAGACTTCGTATTGTTTTTCTACCCAAACCTTGAAATTTTCCAGTGTTTCTACTTCTGCAGCAATTATTGGCTGTGGTGTTTCATCAATAATAGGTTCCGGTTTTTTCTTTATTTTAAAGAGTGCGATCGGGTTAAAGAGTTTTTTCTCCTGCTCTAATCCTGTACCGAGCGCATAAGTACGCGCACGTAAAAAATCGAGTAGCTTATTGGTGTCTTTTTTATAAGAGATATCTTCAATATGTATAGGTTTCCCTATTCTTACTTTAATTTTAAGGCCATGCTTATTTAAAAATTCTGAGGGTAATTTCGCCGTTCTTAATGTAGGGTGAATAAAACTTAAAATATTAAATAGAACGCTGTTATTGCCACGGAAATAAATGGGTACTACCGGAACTTTTGCTCTTGCAATTAGTTTACCTACAACAGGATGCCATAAACGATCTGTAATTTCCTGTTTATCGAGGCTGAAGGTAGAAACTTCACCAGCAGGAAAAATACCTATCGGTATTCCATTTTGAAGCAGATCAAACGTAGCCTTCAAACCACTGATGCTCGAAGTATGCTGCACATTTTCAAAAGGATTAACCGCCACAAAAAATTCATCAAGGTTAGGTATTTTTTTTAAAATAAAATTAACCATCACTTTTGCCTCTGGTCTTACTGTACACAGTAGTTTTACCAATGCAAGTCCTTCAACACCACCATAAGGGTGATTAGCAATTGCAATAAAGCCGCCTGTTTTAGGGATATTTTTCAGGTCATCTTCATCAAAATCAATACTTACGCCAATGGTTTCTAAAATCTTGTCGACGAACTCTAATCCATTATAATGTTTGTTTTGAGAAAAAACTTTATTAATGTCGTTTAATTTCATCACTTCCATTAACAAGGCTGCCAGGCCAGGTACGCCTAACTTATCAATCTTTGTAGCCTTTGCAAATTCAGCAGTGGTTATGATTTCCATTTTTCAGTTTTATTTATTTCAAATAACCGCAAAAATAAGCTTTATATTCTTATAAATCAGTAGTACCTTAAAGGACTATGAGAAAATGGTTGACAGGCTACTTCGATATCACAAAAGGAGAATTTAATGGGTTATTAGTGTTGGTAACCTTAATCATAGGCATTACGCTGGCACCAGTAATTTACGGTTGGGTATGGCCCATTGAACCTGATCATTTGGCAGAGGACGAAGTTATTATAGCACTTCAGCAGGTGATTAAAGAAAAGGAGGCCGCCGCTTTTAAAGCTGCTTCCTTTAAGAATAAAAATGTTGAAAGTAGTTTTAAAACGAATGATAAGGAAAAAATAACGGTTGGAAAAATTGTGGTATTAAAGAACTTCGATCCAAACACATTAGATAAGCAAGGATGGCAAATGCTGGGGTTTTCGGAAAAGCAGGCACAGGCTATTTTAAACTATGTGCAAAAAGGAGGTGTTTTTCGTAAAGTAGAAGACCTGGAGAAATTGTATGTGGTTTCGCCCGAAACTTATAAAATGTTGAAACCCTATGTACGTATAAAGGTTGCGTTGCAACAAAAAGAAAATCTTATTTTTAAAAAACAACCTGCATCTAATAAGGGACCTGTAACAGTAGTAATGGTAGAAATTAATAGTGCAGATACTTTAGTGCTGGATAAAATAAGGGGCATAGGACCTGCTTTTGCCCGGCGTATTGTAAAATACCGGGAACGGATAGGTGGTTTTCATAAAAAGGAGCAACTGATGGAGGTTTTTGGTTTGGATTCTGTCAAATTCAAGGAAATCAAAGATCAGGTGTATCTTGATGTTTCTGGGCTTAAGAAGCTGAATATTAACACGGCAAAGTTGGAAGACTTTAAAAATAACCCTTATTTAAGGTATAAACAAGTGAATGCTATTTTACAGTATAGAGCACAACACGGAAATTATGGTAATTTTGCAGACTTAAAAAAGGTGGCTATTTTAACTCCTGAAATTCTGGAACAATTAGCACCATATATTTCCTTTACACCATGATTGAAGCAAAGATAAAACAAACGGTTAGAGATGTAGCCGATTTTCCTAAACCTGGAATTGTTTTTAAAGACATTACCCCAATTTTAAAGAGTGCTGAGTTGTGTGGCGAAATTACTGCTGCCCTGGTAAAGCAGCTTGCAGGTTTGAAAATAGATGTGGTTACGGGTATTGAAAGCCGTGGTTTCTTGTTTGGGATGTTGCTGGCTCAAGCATTAAAAGTGCCCTTTGTTCCTATCCGAAAAGCAGGAAAACTACCATCAAAAACCATTCAGCAGGCTTGTAACCTGGAATATGGCAGTGCAATACTGGAATTGCATGAAGATGCGTTAATAGCCGGACAAAAAGTTTTAATTCATGATGACCTGCTGGCTACAGGTGGTACGGTTGTGGCTGCTGCTAAACTGATTACACAATTGCAGGCCGAGGTAGTGGGTTGCTCCTTTATTATCGCCTTAGATTTTTTAAATGGCAGGGAAATTTTGAAAGAATTTACGCCGCAAACTTTTGCTTTAACTTCGTATTAATAGCAGATATTAATACTCTATGATCCTGAGAGTATGGTTATTAGCGCTTATACTAGAAAGCCCTTTCCTAAGTCTAACAACCAATTGAAGAAAGATTCTATTGGTTGTTAGACTTAGGAGAGGGACATTCAACGTAGACGGCTTTAATTGCATTAAAGCATTAACGCCGTGGTTTACATAAAATATAATCTTATTTAATATTCCGGATTTTGAATTAATAAGGTATTCTTATTCATCTCAGCCCTTAAGATTGGCAGAAAATACGCTTTATTCTTCCAGCTATGACTTTCAAAAGCTACGTGGGTTATATTAGGCCGTTCAGCTGTCGTTTTATCGGTTTTCAATGGATAGACAATTTTAGCCACATGTATAGGCTTATAAGCCTCCGGGCCAATTACCCAACGCCTCACATCAAAGAAACGATGATCTTCAAAAGCCAATTCAATTCTACGTTCATTGCGGTATCGTTCACGAAGTTCAGCACCAGACGCTGTCACTCCCGGCAAACCGGCCCTTTTTCTCACGAGATTAATATAGGTACGTGCTTCATCATCCAGACCTAGTTCGATACAAGCCTCTGCATAATTCAAAAGCACTTCCGCATAACGAATAAAACGCCAAGTTAGGGCCTGTTTCACGTATTGTGAATTTACAGAAGGATCTAAATACTTTCGTATATAATAACCAGTATAAGAACCATTCCAATCCTCTATGGTGCTTTTTCGAGTATCCACACCATACACTTCAACCATGCTGTTTGAGGCAGCATTCCAACGCTGCCAAATGCCAGTTTGTACTTTATTTAGCGGATCGAGGCCTTTAGCATCATCCGGGCGAGTCCTCCATGGAGCCTCATTATATAAAATGTTCGCATAAAAACGCGGTTCACGGTTTAAATAAGGCTCGGCTGCCTGAGTAGGATTTGTCCAGTCAAATCGCGTCCCATCCGCCATTTCATAGTCATCCACCAATTCAGCTATGGGTGCATTTGTTCCCCAGCCATGATAACCGTTAGGCGATGAATACAAACCGAAGTTCTGTGCCATAGCCGTGGTGAAAAACTTTACAAATATATCCTCTTCCGTTTGTCTCGACAGGAAGATTTCATTTAAGTTCTCTGCAATCGGATCACTGGGTGCTGGGTTCGCTTTATGCAACTGGTACACGCCCATATCAATCACCGCTTTAGCCGCATCTTTAGCTGCCTGCCAACGCACAGTTCTATTTACGTCGGTATAGGAAATCAATTCCGTATTTGCATACCCTGGAAATACCGGTGTATTGTATAAATCACTGGCCGCATATAATAATACACGGGACTTTAAAGCCAAAGCAGCACCCTTAGTTGCCCTGCCCAAAGCATTTCCACTGTTAACAACAGGCAATAAAGCAGCAGCCTGGTCAAGGTCTTTTACAATTAAATCAATCGTTTCTGCAAAAGAACTTCTGGCAACACTGAAGTCATCGCTTAACTCATATACTTGTGTTACCAAAGGTACACCCCCATAAGTACTGCTTAAATTAAAGTACAAATAAGCCCGTAAAAAATGTGCCTCACCAGTCATTCTGTCTGTCAAGGTTTTTCCATCAATCAAAGCGTCACTTACCGGTAGTTCACCCACTTTCTTAAAGAAGATATTACAATAACGGACTGATTTGTACAAATCAGACCATGACCTGTATCTTATTACACTTCCCCAACTGGGGATATCATCAGGAGTAAGCAAGCTATTGTTAAAATTGCGGGAAGCCGCATTTCCACGGTAATGCGTTTCATCAACCAGATTGGATTTCATCCTGCCCGCAGAAAGCGGTTCATCCAGGCGGAAATAAATCTGGTTTAAAAAAGTTTCTGCCAAAGCAGGATCCGTCCACACTGCAGTTTCAGAAAACTCAGAAGAAGGATCTGTTTCCAGGAAATCCTTTTTACAGCCCCAAAAGGATAATATTGAAATGAGCAGGACTGCCTTATATAAATGATTCATAGTATTAAGATTAAAATGTTAATGAAATTCCGAAGTTGTAAACTTTGTTGAGCGGGTAAGCTATACCAGAAGTAGATTCAGGATCGAAATCCTTCACCGCGGTAAACGTCAGCAGGTTTAGACCGGTGAAATACACCTGTGCATTGCGCACACCGAATTTCTTAGTGAATGTACCCGGCAGGTTATAGCCAAATTCCATATTCTTCATACGTAAATAATTCGAACTTTGATACCAGTACGTATTGGAATTACTTCTCCAGTATTCACTATAACGGTTCCAGGTACGGGGCTGATCGGCAGTTGGATTCTCTATCGTCCAGCGGCCATCCACATCCTGTTGAAGAAAGTTTCCAGCTTCACCCTGCGTCTCAAAATAATTATTACGGACAGCACCCATCGCCCATTGGAAAAACAAATTGGTATAAAAACCTTTATAAGCTAAATTGATATTCAACCCCCCGATTTGTATAGGTAAATCAGTTTTATCCATTCTCACCCTATCAAGACCGTCAATTTTACCATCCTGATTAACATCTTCGAAAATAATATCTCCCGGACGAGCATTTGCCCAATGCGGGTAGGCTTCTACCTCCGCTTCATCATTAAAAACACCTATAGCATTATAAATCAACGCCGAATTCATCGGTTTACCCGTACTTTGCTGATAATCCGGTACGCCAGGTGTTTCATCCCAGAACTTGATTTTATTTTTATTGAAACTCAGGCTTGCTGTAAAACCATATTTTAACTCATTGTCATTGTTCTGATAACCCAGTTGAAATTCGGTACCCTGATTAATCACCTCCCCAATATTTTCACTTGGCAGTGTCAAACCACTTGAACTCGGCACAGATGCATTCCTTTGCCATAAAATATCCGTTCTGTGGTTATAGAAATACTCTGCAGAAAAGTTTACCTTTCCATTAAACAACTCTCCATCTACACCAACATTGGCTTGGTTGGCTACTTCCCAGGTCACGTTGCGGTTAGGAATACGCAATTCGCTGAGGATTTTATTTTCCACATCAGCGCCAAAGGTGTAAATGTTACTGGCTCCGGTAGCAAAACCATAACTCGACAAATACTGATAGGTACCGATCCTGTCATTTCCGGTTTTCCCCCATGAACCTCTAATTTTTAAACTATTCACTACCGGACTTAGGTTTTCCCAGAATCTCTCTTCAGAAATACGCCATCCTGCGGAAACACCCGGAAAAAAACCAAAGCGTTTTGATTCAGGGAATATATAAGAACCATCATAACGCCATACGAATTCAAATAAATATTTGCCCAGGAAGTCGTAATTCACACGACCAAAATAATTAAGACGTGCTTGTTCAGAAGCCGAACCCGAATTGGTTTTTTCTGCATCCGCACCGGCAAAAAGCTGATCAATACTTGGAGAAATAAAGTTTTTACGGAATGCTGAAAAATTCATGCTCTCGCCCGAAATTCTCTCCACACCAAGTAGTACTTTTAAATTATGTTTATCATTTAAACTCTTCTGATAATTAATGAGGGTATTCAATGTTAAGAGATCGGTATCCGACATATCCTGCGTTAACTGAGGATTTGTAAAACCTTTCTGGCCTTTGTTCAATACAGGCACCTGGCTACCATCGTAGGTTACGCCATCCCAAGAATATAAATACCATGGAATCTGCCATAACTTATTGTTATTCGTCTGTTGATCAAAACCAGCATTACCTGATATCGACAAGCCATCCACCCAAGGAATAGTTATGTCTAATTTGGCATTGGTTTGCAAAACAGCAGTTTTGTTACGGTCATAACCTGTTTGATTGGTGGTTACTACCACTGGGTTATTTCCATATTCTATATCCGGGCCGTTTAAACCATTAGGCCAGAATGCATGCATGTTCGGTTTTCCCCTGCGCAGCATCGAAAAAATATTAGAAGCCGAGCGAGTTGGAAAGTTACGATTCTCTTCCCTGGCGGCCACATTTACCCCATATTTAACATATTTTGAAAGCTGTCCATCCAAATTCAGTCTGAAATCCATTTGTTTATATTTAGTCGCACTATTTTTATAAATCCCATCCTGATTGTTTAAACCGGCAGAAATAAAATAACGCAGGCTTTCTTGTCCTCCTGAAATATTTAGGTTAGCACTTGTTTGCGGCGCGTAATCCCTGAAAGTTTCCCCATACCAGTCCGTATTAGGGTAAAGCCATGGATCACTACCAATCCTGTAATTTTGTATGGTTTCCGCATTGTATTTCGGCTTCTGACCAGCATATATGGAAATTTCATTCAGCATCTCCAGGTAAGTTGCGGCATCAGCACTTTCAGGGATCACGGTAGGTGTACTAAAACCTTGGTTTACCGAAAACCGAACTTCGGGTTTACCCAGTTTACCTTTTTTAGTGGTCACCAAAATTACACCGTTTGCTGCCTGCGCACCATAAATTGCTGCCGAAGCATCCTTTAAAATAGTTACACTTTCAATATCATTAGGGTTGAGTCGTTCCAAACCGCGGTTGGAGATACCATCCACAACAATTAATGGCGAATTATCACCAAGGGTATTACCGCCCCTTATCCTGAGGGTTGAACCATCACCACCCGGTTCACCCGAGCGGGTCACAGCCACCAAACCAGGTAGTTTTCCGACCAGGGAATTAGAAAGATTTACTGCAGGTGATGAAACCAGAGATTCTCCCTTTACCGAACTGATTGCGCCGGTTACGGTAGCCACCTTCTGCGTACCGTAGCCTACTACAACTACCTGCTCTAAATTACTGGAACTAACCTCCAGCGATACATTTAATGAAGCGCCATTCACGATCTTCTCTATCGAAGTATATCCAAGCATGCTAAACACGAGTATATCACCTTGCTTTGGTACCACGATACCGTATTGGCCATTCACATCAGTAATTGCTGCCACTTTGGAATCTTTAAGACGTATGGTCACGCCGGGGAGGCCGACCCCATTTTCATCAGAGACCTTTCCAGTCACCACCACATCAGCGGTGCGGAACACAAAAGAACCGGTATTTCCCGAAAAAGCATAAGTCGGAACTACACAGAGAAGACCTATAGTCATTCCCATGGCACAGCCTAAAGAATTAGTAAACTTTTTAATCATTTAATTTAAAATTATAATTGAATTTGCATGGATTACTTTTTAAGACGATAGGCGCCAACAATCTTTCCATCGTCGGTCAGCATATCCAAGGCAAGTGAGGTCTTAGTAGCATGAACTTTAATTAAGGTTCGCCTGCCATCCTTACGAACCGCTGTTCCGGGGCCGCCACCAATCACTATCGGGTAATTGTGTGTGGCCTCATCTGCATCATATGTACCATAACGATGGGTATGTCCGGAAAGAGACAGATCAATTTTACCTTTGTTAAATAGGGGATTAAACAATTTACGGCAATGCAAAGAACCGTGGCCTTCGCCGCTGTGGAACACTGGGATATGAATTAAAACCACCCTGAAAGCCGCTGTTTTAAAAGCAGGGTTCTCAATTTCCTTTTCCAGCCATAAAGCCTGAGCTTCGCGATAAGGGTTAAATGAAATCAGTCCGCCATACTCCGCGTGATCATCATCCTTATCCTCACCGGCATCCATCACAATAAAACGAACCGGACCCTGGGTAAAGGCATAGTAGCTATTTCCTTTAGGATAGTCGAAGTAGCTGAAAAGTTGACGTGCAAATTTACCACGCACTTCATGATTACCCTGTACCATTAAAAAAGGCTTTTCGGAGGCAAAAATGCTTGTCGCCGGCACCAGAACATTTCTTAAAATCTGCGCTTCATCACTCACATAATCAAAAGCATCCCCGTTCAAGACCACAAAATCATAATCTGAAGGTTTACAACCGGCAGCCATCATTTCGGTAATATTATCCGGATGGTCATGAAGGTCATTTAG
This sequence comes from Pedobacter sp. CG_S7, assembly GCF_040544395.1. NCBI lineage: Bacteria > Pseudomonadati > Bacteroidota > Sphingobacteriia > Sphingobacteriales > Sphingobacteriaceae > Pedobacter > Pedobacter sp. CG_S7. Next base: position 299,830 of record NZ_JBEONS010000001.1, read on the forward strand.
GACAACAAAACGAACCTCGTCCTGCTGTGCTGAAAATGTTTTAAAAGAAAAAGGACCTTTTTTTATTGTCTCGCCATATACGAGGTGATAAGGATGAAAGTCCTCGATTTCCTTAGAAAAAACCTCATAGCGGTAATTGGTATCTGGAAGGAGGTCTAACAATTTGATTTTATGCAAACCCTTTCCAGCGGACACCAATCCATGGGCTTCAGTAAAACATTTTTTCCTTGTATTATCCGGTGCGATCAACTCCACCCAGCTCAGGCAATCATTATTGGTCAGCCACATCACGGTAACCGAATGCTCGGTACAATTCTGTAAATAGGGATCAGAAAGGAATTGAATTCCCGTTAATCCTTCGTTAGGTGCTGTGGTATCATTTGCAGCCAAAGCAGGCAATGGCAAACACATTAATAAACTCGCTTTTGACAATCCGCTTAAAAAGCTGCGCCTTTTAATCAGACTGAAGCTACTTTCTTCAGACATTTCAAACTATATTTAAATAAAATGCAAGTATAGCGGACTTGTATTAACTCCGCGTTACGTTCGGGTTAAGCTTATCCGGATAAATAAAAAGATAATGATGATTGCTGAGCGGCTTCCCTGATCAGGTCTGGGCCATTGGAATTTGCTTTTTAAAAATATGACATTATGAAGCCAGTATCAATGTCAAGCGGATTAATAGCCGGAGTTATGGGTGACCCCCATCCCTCAGGAAATTTACAACCCAGCGTTGAATATTTAAGAATTACTACACGCTTAAAATAAGCAGGTAAACTACTTTATATAAGCGTATTAGATCATTTGATTATTACCAATAAAGGCTATTATTCCTACCCAGACCAGGGGCTTATGTAACCCCTGATCTTTTCTGATCGCTATTATTGAATTACTTTTTTGGATCAACTTGTAAGTAGGCTTGTGAAATGATCCATTCTAGAGCATTGGTTATCCTATCTTTTCCTTCTGCGGTAGAAATATCTAACCCGCAAAATAAACTGTTCTTGGTATTGGAATGAAGGATTAAATGATAAATTCCTCCTACCAGTAAAGCGCTGATAGCCCGTAGATCTACTGTTGTTTCCTGAAAATAGCCATCGGTTGCACTAAGAAATTGTTCTCCAATAATTTCCCGGGCTTGGCAAATTTCTGATACAATGGGGTTTTTTTCCGACAATTCCCATCTAACAATCTGTTGCATTTCCTTATTTTCGGCAAAATAATTTAGGTGCCCGGTCAAAATGGAAGTAAACATTTCCGCAGTAGGAAACGCTTTATCTTTGTTGGTCTTATCTGCTACCTCACCTAAAAAGGATAACCAGTAATCTTTCTGACGGATGTAAGTGGTGACAAGCGTATCAAGATTGGTATAATAATCATAAATGAGTTTTTTGTCAACGCCAGCCAACTTTGCCACTTTATTGACCCCTAATCCTGTATATCCCTCGCTTCTGATAATTTCGCCTACCGCTTCCAACAATTTTTGTTTTGTCCGCTCCTTGTCCTTTATCGGGCCATGATACTTTCTTTTTTCCATTAACAATTAAATCTAAATGAATTTTAGCCTTAAAGTTAAACCGTAAAAGGTAATAATTCAATTATATCACCACTTGGAGTAAAAATATACAATATATTTGCTTGAATAATTCGAATACGTCATGAAGGCAAAGATCTTATTAGCATTGCTACTTTTGTTCATTTGCACAACCATCACATTTGCACAAATTATAGCAAATGACAAGTCATTTAAGACAATTATGGTAACCGCCGGTAAAGATGTTGCGTTTGATAAAACCATCGACTATTTACAGGCGAAGGATTTTTTCATCCAGTCGGTTGATAAGCAAGCCGGATTTATACAGGCGAAAGTATTTGTGAAACATAAAAAGATCTTGTCAGCCAAAGTAGGAGAAAGAAGAACAATGAACTTTATCTTAAGACCAACAGGCAATAATATAAATGTCATGCTAAACATTTATAGTGAAGGGTACTTTTTTAGCGGTGCTTCAAACGGACATTACTATGAGGACAAAGGGATAATAGATGATGCAGCCGTTTACCAGGACATTTTAAGCGGCCTGCAAAAAGCTTTAGACCCGTACTAAGGCGTATTTAAAACCGGTTGCGTTGTCAGTACAAAATAGGATACTCAGGAGAAAAACACAGCATAATTAACTATTAAAAACACAAGTTATGAAACTAAAACTATTAAAAAACAACTATTTACCTGTTCTTCTATTCTTATTTATCCTTACGGTTGCCGGTTGTAAAAAAGATAAATTAAATGTAGATCAAATAAAGGAATATGAAGAGGTGGGGCATACGGCACAAAACGAATATGACGGTGGTTGGCGATTAACATTAAATCCCGACGGATCTGTGGATATTTTGCCTACCGGTGATATTAGTTATAGAGGCACCTATAAAATTAATGGTGCTAAGATTAAGGTTAAAACTGAACAGAACTCTGGTTCTTATGCTTTTGAGATTATTTCTGAAACTGAAATTAAAGAGAAAGAATTTGGTACACTTTTAAGGTTGAAACAATAATTCAAAGACAGATAATAATCCATGAAAAAACTAATTCCATTTATTCTTTGCCTGTTTTTCTTGGCTGCCTGTGACAAAAACAAAGATTTGGCAGAACCTGTCGTTCCTGTTCAACCAGTACCCGTAGAGACCTATAAATTTAAAGATATTAAATATACTGTTGAAGAAGGAGATATTGAAAAAGAGTTTCAAACCAATTCCCAATCATCTGTATTTATAAATAGAACATCCGTTACGCAGCAGGCTGTGGTCGTTCCGGAGCCTATGGAAACGTCCTATTTTCCAAAGTGATGCGAAAGATGCTTTCAATTTGGATAAGGATTCCATAAAGGTAGGTGTTCCTGATTATATTTATGCAAATAAGGATATTCAATTAGGTATAGATAAATGGGGCTATAGTGGTCGGGTAATACAATTACCAAGCACATTAAATTTAAAACAAACTATTCCCGTAAAGCCCTATACGAGATTAACTTCTCAATGGACAATCACCGTGCATCAATATGCTGCTACTTATGTAGCTACATTTGTAAGCCAACCATCGGGAAGAGTGGTAAAGATAACGGGAAAGTGGACGGGAACTTACCCTGTCAAGGCAAATATAATATCCGAGGTTGAAGAAGTTAAATAATTTGCCAAATTCTATTACTTTGAAAACAGACATTGAAATAATAAATATCATTGCTGTCCGATTAAATTTTAGAGTTTCAATAAAAGCGGTTTGATTTATCATCAAAGCAAACCACTTTACTCCTTTGTAAATAGAAGCCCCTTATGTTGTAAATAGGCATAACTGGGGTTGTTTTAAGTTGTTTAGCTTGCACCCAATCTGCAGCAGTGATTTAAGAAATTTGAATAGATCGATATTAGTCATCAAATGATAACGGATCACGGACATCATGTTTGAAAATGCCCATTTTCGTTTTGCCCATCGTTGTATCACCAGCATTATCAGCTAGTTAGGCTATTAATCTAATTATTACCCACATTTATTCCCGTTATTTTAATCTATATTTTGACTCTTAATTCTCATAAATTATATAATTATTAAAGGTTTTTAATATGGATGAGGTAATATTGAAAACAAGCTAAAATAATTTCGAATTATTTTAGCTTGTTTTTTACCGCTTAAAACACGTGTATTTAGGTTATTGGACTAAATACCGTTGTGTACTAAAATGTAAAGAATAATCTTCTAGTAAATCTGTAAATTTATTCATTATTATTGTTCAAATTCGTTAAACATGATGGAAGAAACGTTAGAAAATTCTGTGGGCTATAGCTTTGCCATTTCTGAAAATCAACTGATGGTCAGAAAAATGGTTAAAGATTTTGCTGAAAAAAATATTCGTCCGCATGTAATGGAATGGGATGAAGCACAATATTTTCCGGTAGAATTATTCAAAAAACTTGGCGAACTGGGTTTAATGGGGGTTTTGGTGCCAGAAAATTATGGTGGTTCAGGTTTTGGATACCAGGAATATGTAGATGTAATTGTTGAAGTGGCTAAAGTTTGTGGTTCTATCGGCCTTTCGGTGGCGGCACATAATTCTTTATGTACAGGGCATATTCTTGCTTTTGGTAATGAAGTACAAAAACAGAAATGGTTGCCTAAATTGGCCACTGCAGAATGGATAGGTGCCTGGGGTTTAACAGAGGCTAATACAGGTTCTGATGCTTTAAGGATGATGACTACTGCAACCCTTGATGGTGACGATTACGTTATTAATGGGGCTAAGAATTGGATTACCCATGGTAAATCTGGTGATATTGCTGTAGTAATGGTGCGTACTGGTGAAACGGGTAGTTCTAAAGGGATTTCTGCTATTGTTGTAGAAAGGGGTACTATAGGTTTTTCTGCCGGTAAGAAAGAAAATAAGCTGGGTATGCGGGCTTCTGAAACCACCGAAATGATATTTGATAATTGTAGGGTGCCTAAAGAAAATTTATTAGGAAATTTAGGCGATGGTTTTAAACAAGCCATGAAAGTATTAGATGGTGGCCGGATTTCTATTGCGGCCTTGTCATTAGGTATTGCCAAAGGTGCTTATGAAGCTGCTTTGGCTTATTCAAAAGAACGGCAGCAATTTGGGCAACCGATTTCTAGTTTTCAGGGCATTAGTTTTAAACTGGCAGATATGGCCACAGAAATTGAAGCTGCTGATTTATTAATCAGGCAGGCTGCGGACATGAAAAACCGTGGGCTCAAGATGACTAAAGAATCTGCAATGGCGAAGTATTATGCTTCAGAAGTTTGCGTGAGGGCATCTACAGAAGCAGTTCAAATTTTTGGAGGCTATGGTTATACCAAAGATTTTCCCGTTGAAAAGTTTTATCGCGATAGCAAATTGTGTACAATTGGAGAGGGAACCTCTGAAATACAAAAAATAGTTATTGCAAGAGAAGTATTGAATGCCTAACTTAGAATTCAATTATTAATAAATAGCCTATTCTAACCAAATATATAATGCAAAAAAAACCGGTGAGCTTTAATGTTCTCCGGTTTTTTTATTTACCTCAGTATTTTAATGCGATCTGGTTGATTTGTTAAATATTTATTATACATTTGCAATCCTAAAAACAACGAGAGGAGGTATTTTAACGTTATGATTATAATTAATATTAAAGACGGCGAATCACTTGATAAAGCGCTAAAGCGTTTCAAGAAGAAATTCGAAAAAACTGGAGTTTTAAGAGAACTTCGTAGCCGACAAGCATACGAGAAAAAATCTGTAACTCGTCGTACGTTAGTGAAACACGCTATTTACAAACAAAATATGCAACTAGAAGGAGTAATTTAATATTCCCATAGTTCTATCATAGAAAGCGCTATCGAAATTTCGGTAGCGCTTTTTTTGTATAATAATTTTTAATAAATTGATTTGTATAGATCTTTTACTATATTGACTTTATAAGTTTTCCATAAACAGTAAGTATGTCTATAGAAATATTTTTATCTTATTTGTCTCATGAAAAACGGTATTCTCCACATACCGTTTTATCGTATGAAAATGACTTACGTCAATTTAAAGAATACCTGTTGTTAACTTTTGAGCTTGATTTGCTGGAAGCAAAGTATGTGCAGGTGAGAGATTACATGGTATATTTAATGGAGAATAACATAGGTGCCAATTCAGTAGGGAGAAAAATGTCTGCCCTTAGAAGTTTTTATAAATATAACCAGCGGCAAGGGGTCATTACTTCCAATCCCTTATCATTAATTAAAAGTCCGAAGGCCGCTAAACCTTTACCTGTTTTTATAGCCGATCAGCAGTTAGATAAATTGCTTGATTCTGAGGAGTATTTTAATGGAAGTTTTGCTTCGGTTCGCGACAAACTTATATTAGAAGTGCTGTTTGGTACAGGTATGCGCCTTGCTGAATTAATTGCGCTTAAAGATAATGATATCGATTTTTACGATGGGAGTGTAAAAGTTTATGGGAAAGGCGGGAAGCAAAGAATTATTCCTTTACCTAAACCTTTAGCTGTATTGTTAAGGGAATTTATTAACTTGAAATCTTTACAATATTTCGACAACAAAACGGAGGCCTTAATCGTTAGTAACACAGGGAAGCAGGCTAACCGTTCATTTATTTATAGCACAGTAAAAAGTTATTTGACATTTATATCAACACAGGACAAGAGGAGTCCACATGTTTTAAGGCACTCTTATGCCACCAGCTTATTAAATAGAGGCGCAGACTTAAATGCAATCAAAGAGTTGCTTGGGCATGCTAGTTTAGCGTCCACAGAGGTCTATACACACAATTCCATTGAAAGATTAAAAACAATTTATAAACAAGCCCATCCAAAGGCATAAAAAAGGAGGACAACATGAAAATTAGAGTTCAATCGATCCATTTCAATGCAGACCAGAAGTTATTAGACTTTATACAAAGAAAAGTAGATAAGTTAGACCAGTACTTTGATCAGATCATCAGTGGGGAAGTATATTTAAAACTAGAGAATGTAGATGATGAGGCCAATAAGATAAGTGAGATAAAACTATTAGTTCCGGGCATGACAATGTTCGCAAAGGAGCAATGTAAAACATTTGAGGAAGCGACAGATTTGTCGATAGAGTCCTTAAAAAAGCAAATTACTAAACATAAAGATAAGACCAGAACAAAATTAAGTGAGCATAAAGAAATTTTAAGCTCGAATGAAGTGTCTGATTATTAGGTATATATTTCAAAGTTTTTTCGATAAAAAATTGACGGCATAAAAACCGTCAATTTTTTTTTAAAATAATTTTGGATAGGTGATAAATTCTTGTAGATTTGCATTCCCAATCGGAAGAGGCGTTGAGCTTTTAAGAAAAGGAAAAAGGTTCTATGAAAGTTTAAATTTAATAAGCCTCCTTAGCTCAGCTGGTAGAGCAACTGACTTGTAATCAGTAGGTCATTGGTTCGATCCCGATAGGAGGCTCTTTTTACTCAACATCGCAAGGTGTAGGCAGTTTAAAGAATGGGGGGATACCAGAGTGGCCAAATGGAACAGACTGTAACTCTGTTGTCGCAAGACTTCGAAGGTTCGAATCCTTCTCCCCCCACCAATAAAGAAGCGGAAGTAGCTCAGTTGGTAGAGCGATAGCCTTCCAAGCTATAGGTCGCGAGTTCGAACCTCGTCTTCCGCTCTAAAATAAGTTGGGCAGCCGGCTAAAATGGATTGCAAGCTGAGATTAGCCGAAGTAGCTCAGCGGTAGAGCACTTCCTTGGTAAGGAAGAGGTCGTGGGTTCAAGTCCCATCTTTGGCTCATAGAATAAGGAACTTTGTTAAGTCTGTAATAAGAACAGAGGGAACAGGGTTTTTTGTATTGAATACTATCAAAACAACAAAATTAAAATAAAAGTTAACCTACTAATAAGTATAAAAACATGGCAAAAGAAAAGTTTGACCGCAGCAAGCCGCACTTAAACATCGGCACAATCGGTCACGTTGACCACGGTAAAACAACCTTAACAGCAGCTATCACAAAAGTGTTATCTGATGCAGGTTTATCTGAGGCGCGTTCATTTGATTCTATTGACTCAGCACCTGAGGAAAAAGAAAGAGGTATCACTATCAATACATCACACGTTGAGTATTCAACTGCGTTACGTCACTATGCTCACGTTGACTGTCCAGGTCACGCGGATTATGTGAAAAACATGGTTACGGGTGCTGCACAAATGGATGGAGCTATTATTGTTGTAGCTGCTACAGATGGCCCAATGCCACAAACTCGTGAGCATATTTTATTGGCTCGTCAGGTAGGAGTTCCTTCATTGGTAGTTTTCATGAACAAAGTTGATATGGTTGATGATCCTGAATTACTTGAATTAGTAGAGATGGAAATTCGTGAATTATTATCGTTTTATGAATTCCCTGGTGATGATATTCCGGTTATTCAAGGTTCTGCCTTGGGTGGTTTGAATGGTGATCCAAAATGGGTTGGTGCAATCATGGATTTGATGAATGCTGTTGATAGCTACATTCCAATTCCTCCACGTTTAACTGAACTTCCATTCTTAATGCCTGTTGAAGATGTATTCTCGATCACTGGTCGTGGTACTGTTGCAACTGGTCGTATTGAGCGTGGTGTAATCAACTCTGGAGATCCTGTTGAGATCTTGGGTATGGGTGCTGAAAATCTTAAATCAACTGTTACAGGTGTTGAGATGTTCCGTAAGATCCTTGATTATGGTGAAGCAGGTGATAACGTAGGTTTACTGTTACGTGGTATTGAGAAAACTGATATCCGTCGTGGTATGGTTATCTGTAAACCAGGTACTGTAACTCCTCATACTGATTTCAAAGCTGAAATCTATGTATTATCAAAAGCTGAAGGTGGTCGTCACACACCGTTCTTTAACAAATACCGTCCACAATTCTATTTCCGTACAACAGATGTTACTGGTGAAATTTCACTAGCTGAAGGAACTGAAATGGTTATGCCAGGTGATAACGTAACGATTACAGTAAAATTGATCAACGCAATCGCAATGGAAAAAGGTCTTCGTTTCGCTATCCGTGAGGGTGGTAGAACAGTAGGTGCTGGTCAGGTAACTGAAATCTTAAAATAATATTTAGTACTTTTGTACTTAATATCATACAAAGCTTAGTACTTAGATACGGCGAAAATTGCCAAGCATCTAAGTACTAAGTTCTTTTAATAAAATCAATACGGGAATAGTTCAACGGTAGAATAGAGGTCTCCAAAACCTTTGATCAGGGTTCGAATCCTTGTTCCCGTGCAAATACTAAAATATGGCTAAGGTAGTTCAATTTGTTAAAGAATCATATGAAGAAATGACCCAAAAGGTTACCTGGCCTGCATGGGCAGAATTGTTAAATTCTGCAGTGTTGGTTCTTGTAGCTTCATTTATCATTGCAATCGTTATCTTTGCAATGGATAAGGGATCAACATTTGTTTTAGATACTTTTTATAAATCACTTTCTAATTAAAATATAAATAGCTAAATGAACGATCAGTTAAAGTGGTATGTAGTTAGGGCTGTTAGCGGAAAAGAGAAGAAGGTTAAGCAGTATATCGATTCTGAAATTAGTCGTTTAGGTTTTTCAAATCTTGTTCCTCAAGTATTAATCCCGATGGAAAAATACTACCAGATGAAAGATGGCAAGAAAATTGCTAAAGAACGTAACTTCTACCCAGGCTATGTTTTGATAGAAGCTCAGCTAGATGGAGAATTAGAGCACATTATTAAAGGTGTTAATAGTGTGATCGGTTTTCTCGGAGATAAAGGCGGCAATCCAGTTCCTATGCGTCAATCAGAGGTTAATCGCATTCTAGGTAAAGTTGATGAAATGAGCCAACAAGGCGAAACAATGAACATTGCTTATTATGTTGGAGAAAACGTTAAAGTTATGGACGGACCATTCAATGGTTTTACAGGCGTTATCGAAGAAGTAAACGAAGAGAAAAAGAAGTTGAAAGTTATGGTGAAGATCTTTGGACGTAAAAGTCCGCTTGAACTGAACTATATGCAAGTAGAAAAAGAATAAAATAAAGACCTTAAATGTTACATGCTTCCATATTTAACATTGAGTATTACAATTAACAAAACATAAAATGGCAAAAGAAGTCAGTGCGCTTGTTAAATTACAAATCAAGGGTGGAGCCGCAAATCCATCACCACCAGTAGGGCCTGCATTGGGTGCTAAAGGGGTGAACATAATGGAATTTTGCAAGCAGTTTAATGCTCGTACCCAAGATAAGCCCGGTAAAGTATTACCAGTTGTAATTACTGTTTATGCTGACAAGTCTTTCGAATTTATCATCAAAACCCCTCCTGTAGCTATCCAGTTAAAAGATGCTACTAAATTAAAGAGTGGTTCTGCTGAGCCCAACCGTAAGAAAGTTGGTTCGGTGACTTGGGATCAGGTTAAGTCGATTGCTGAAGATAAGATGGTAGATTTAAATGCCTTCACTATCGAAGCGGCAATGAGTATGGTTGCCGGTACAGCACGCAGTATGGGAATCACCGTTAGCGGTGACGCACCCTGGACAAATTAATTAACAAAAAACAGTTTACAACAGTGGCTAAATTAACAAAAAATCAAAAAAAGGCACATGCTAAACTAGAAGTCGGTAAAACGTATTCTTTAGAGGATGCGGCTGCTTTGGTAAAAGAGATCACTACAACTAAATTTGATGCCTCGGTAGATATCGACATCGCTTTAGGTGTGGATCCACGTAAGGCCAATCAAATGGTTCGTGGTATCGCAACTTTACCACACGGCACAGGTAAGACTGTACGTGTTTTAGTACTTTGTAATCCAGATAAGGAAGATGAAGCTAAGGCTGCAGGTGCAGATTTCGTAGGTTTAGACGAATATGTAGCCAAGATTGAAGGTGGATGGACTGATGTTGACATTATTATCACTACTCCTGCTTGTATGGCAAAAGTAGGTAAACTGGGCCGGGTTTTAGGTCCACGTAACCTTATGCCGAACCCTAAGTCAGGTACTGTAACCAACGATGTTGGTAAAGCAGTTACCGATGTTAAAGGTGGGAAAATAGATTTTAAAGTTGACAAAAGTGGTATCATTCATGCTTCGGTAGGAAAAGTATCATTCCCTGCAGAGAAAATTTATGAAAATGCTTTAGAAGTACTACAAGTAATTTCAAAATTAAAACCTTCTGCTGCAAAAGGAACTTATTTTAAGAGCATTCATGTTTCTTCAACTATGAGTCCTGGAATTGCTATCGAACCTAAATCAGTAGCGGGGGCATAATTATGAACAGAGAAGAAAAACACGAACTAGTTTTAGCTCTTCAAGAGAAAATGCAAGAGTTTGGTAATTTTTATATTGCCGATACTTCAGGATTGTCTGTTGAAAAAATAAATAATATCCGCCGCAAATGTTTCGAAAGCGGAATCGAAATGCAAGTTGCTAAAAATACTTTAATCAGAAAAGCGATTGAAGCATTGGATGGTGATGCATCAGAGATTTTTGCAGCGCTAAAAGGCCAATCGGCATTACTATTCTCAACAACAGGAAATGGACCAGCAAAGCTGATCAAATCCTTGAGAAAAGGAACTGATAAACCTCAACTTAAAGGTGCATATATTGATTCATCGGTATACGTTGGTGATAACCATTTAGATGCCTTGGTAAGCTTGAAATCGAGAGAAGAGCTTATTGGAGATATTGTTGGATTATTACAATCGCCAGCTAAAAACGTTATTTCAGCACTTAAGTCTAGCGGTGGTAAAATTGCAGGAATTGTTAAAACTCTTCAAGAAAGAGAAGGTTAAGGAACGCCTCTAAAAGTTTCATATTAAAATAAATTATTTTACATAAAATTTTAAAATCTATACAAATGGCAGATTTAAAAGCGTTTGCTGAGCAATTGGTAAACTTAACAGTTAAAGAAGTTAACGAATTAGCTCAAATCTTGAAAGACGAGTATGGTATCGAACCAGCTGCTGCTGCAGTTGCTGTTGCAGGTCCTGCTGGTGATGCTGCTCCTGCAGTTGAAGAAAAAACTACTTTTGATGTTATATTGAAAGAAGCTGGTGGTGCTAAATTAGCAGTAGTTAAATTGGTTAAAGATTTAACTGGCTTAGGTTTGAAAGAATCAAAAGAATTAGTTGATAGTGCACCAAAAGAATTGAAATCTGGTGTTACTAAAGACGAAGCTGAAGCTTTGAAAAAACAATTGGAAGAAGCTGGAGCTGTAGTTGAAATTAAGTAATCACTTAATTTTAATATAACTTTATCATAGACTCCGACTATTACAGTCGGAGTCTATACCTGTTTATAAACATTTCATTTAGTTTGGCTGATGAAATGTTATTTGTGGCAAACCAAACAAATAGTTTATTCTTAAAGTAATTTAACTTTAGTCCATTGGCAAATAAAGTCGACCAAAGAGTAAATTTTGCACGTAGTAAGCATATTATAGATTATCCTGATTTTCTAGATGTGCAGTTGCAATCCTTCAGAGAATTTTTTCAGATTGAGACTACTTCAGATAACCGTCATACAGAAGGTTTATTTAAAGTTTTTGCTGAGAATTTTCCAATCACTGATTCCAGAAATATTTTTGTTTTGGAATTCCTTGATTATTTTATTGATCCACCTCGTTATGATATACCTGAGTGTATTGACCGTGGATTGACTTATAGTGTTCCCCTGAAAGCTAAACTTAAGCTTTCTTGTAATGACGCAGAACACGAAGATTTTGAAACTATTATTCAAGATGTCTATTTAGGAACTATTCCATATATGACACCTAAGGGTACATTTGTGATTAACGGAGCTGAGCGTGTTATTGTTTCACAATTACATAGGTCTCCGGGTGTGTTTTTCGGCCAGAGCCGTCACACTAATGGTACCAAGCTTTATTCTGCCCGTGTAATTCCATTTAAGGGATCGTGGATTGAGTTTGCTACGGATGTGAATAATGTCATGTATGCTTACATTGATCGTAAGAAAAAGTTCCCGGTAACTACGTTATTGCGTGCTATCGGTTATGATTCTGATAAAGACATCCTTGAATTGTTTGACCTGGCCGATGAGGTTAAGGTGAGCAAGTCTGGTTTGAAGAAATACATCGGACGTAAACTTGCGGCAAGGGTATTAAGAAAATGGGTTGAAGATTTTGTCGATGAAGATACCGGTGAGGTAGTTTCTATAGATCGTAACGAAGTAATCTTAGACAGAGACACTGTATTAGAAGATGAACATGTCGATATGATCATTGACGCGGGTGTTAAAACCATCATCTTATCTAAAGAGGATGGCGCGAGTCAAGCTGATTATACCATTATATATAATACTTTACAAAAGGATACTTCTAACTCTGAGAAAGAGGCTGTGGAAAACATCTATCGTGCTTTGCGTAACGCAGAACCACCTGATGAGGAAACAGCGAGGGGTATTATTGAACGTTTGTTTTTTTCAGATAAACGTTATGACTTAGGTGATGTTGGTCGTTACCGCATTAACCGTAAGTTGAAAATGGATACGCCAGACCATGTGAAGGTTTTAACAAAAGCTGATATCATTGCTATAGTTAAATATCTGATCAAATTAATTAACTCTAAAGAAGAGGTGGATGATATTGACCACTTGTCTAATCGTCGTGTACGTACGGTAGGTGAGCAATTATATGCTCAATTTGGTGTTGGTTTAGCACGTATGGCTCGTACCATTCGTGAACGGATGAATATTCGTGACAATGAGGTGTTTACTCCTACAGATTTAATTAATGCCCGTACTTTATCGTCGGTTATTAATTCCTTCTTTGGTACTAACCAGTTGTCTCAGTTTATGGATCAAACAAATCCATTAGCTGAAATTACGCATAAACGTCGTTTGTCAGCATTAGGCCCAGGTGGTCTTTCGCGTGAGCGTGCTGGTTTTGAGGTTCGTGATGTTCACTATACTCACTACGGTCGTTTGTGTACGATTGAAACCCCAGAGGGACCAAATATTGGTTTGATTTCTTCTCTTTGTGTTCATGCTAAGATTAATACTTTAGGTTTTATTGAAACACCATACAAGAAAGTAATTGACGGTGTGGTTGCAGTAGATGAGCCTGTTATTTATCTTTCTGCTGAAGATGAAGATGGTAAAACAATTGCACAGGCAAATGCAGCTTATGATGATAAGGGTAATTTTACTACGGCACGTGTTAAAGCACGTTACGAGGGTGATTTCCCAGTTATTGAGCCCGAGAAATTAGATTTAATGGATGTTGCCCCGAATCAAATTACTTCGATTGCAGCTTCATTGATTCCTTTCTTAGAGCATGATGATGCTAACCGTGCATTGATGGGTTCCAACATGCAACGTCAGGCAGTTCCCTTATTGCGTCCTGAAGCGCCGATTGTTGGTACCGGACTGGAAGGTCGTGTTGCACGTGACTCCAGAACGTTAATCAATGCTGAAGGTAATGGTGTTGTTGAATATGTTGATGCGAATGAAATCACCATTAAATATGAAAGAAATGATGGAGATCGTTTAGTTTCATTTGAAGGTGACAGCAAAACTTATAGATTAATCAAATTCAAAAAGACCAATCAGAATACTTGTATTAACCTTAAGCCTATCGTTAAGAAAGGTGAAAAAGTTACCAAAGGACAGGTACTTTGTGAAGGATATGCTACCGAAAATGGTGAGTTGGCATTAGGAAGAAACTTAAAAGTTGCTTTCATGCCTTGGCAAGGATATAACTTTGAGGATGCGATCGTAATTAACGAGCGTATTGTTAGAGATGATATTTTTACTTCCTTACACATTGAAGAGTTTGAATTGGAAGTGCGTGATACAAAACGTGGTGAAGAAGAGTTAACCTCTGATATCCCTAACGTTTCTGAAGAAGCCACTAAAGATTTAGATGAAAATGGTATTATCCGTATTGGTGCTGAAGTTAAAGAAGGTGATATTTTAATTGGAAAGATCACTCCTAAAGGAGAGTCTGATCCTTCACCGGAAGAAAAACTACTTCGTGCAATCTTTGGTGATAAAGCCGGAGATGTTAAAGATGCTTCCTTAAAAACCCCACCATCTATTAAAGGGGTTGTTATTGATACTAAATTGTTTTCCAGAGCTAAGAAAACTACAAAAGCAGAAGAGAAAGCTGCAATTGAGAAATTAGACAAAAGATATAATTTAGCTGTTGAGAACCTTAAAAACGAATTGGTTGATAAGTTGTTCCAAATTGTAAATGGTAAAACATCCCAAGGTGTTTTCAATGTTTACAAAGAACTCTTGTTTCCTAAAGGTGCGAAATTCACTCAGAAAAGTTTAACTGAACTGGAATATGCACACATCAATCCATATAAATGGACTACTGATGAGGATAAAAATGACCAGATCAAATTGTTGTTGCACAACTACGGTATTCGTGTAAACGAAGAATTAGGTGCTTATAAACGTGATAAATTCGCTATTAGTGTGGGTGATGAACTGCCTTCTGGTATTGTTCAAATGGCTAAAGTTTATGTAGCTAAAAAGCGTAAACTAAAAGTAGGTGATAAGATGGCTGGTCGTCACGGTAATAAAGGTATTGTTGCGCGTATTGTACGTGATGAAGACATGCCTTTCTTAGATGATGGAACGCCTGTTGATATTGTGTTGAACCCTTTGGGTGTACCTTCACGTATGAACCTTGGTCAGATCTATGAAACTGTATTAGCATGGGCTGGTCAGGAATTGGGTGTTAAATTTGCAACGCCTATTTTTGACGGTGCCAAGCATGATGAAGTGGAAGCATGGATCGCTAAAGCTGGAGTACCTGCATCTGGAAGAACTTATTTAAATAATGGTTTAACTGGAGATAGATTCGATCAGCCGACAACTGTTGGTATTATCTACATGTTGAAATTAGGCCACATGGTTGATGATAAGATGCACGCCCGTTCTATCGGACCGTACTCTTTAATTACTCAACAACCTTTAGGTGGTAAGGCTCAATTCGGTGGTCAGCGTTTTGGTGAGATGGAGGTTTGGGCATTGGAGGCATTTGGTGCTGCCAATATCCTGCAGGAAATCTTAACTGTTAAATCTGATGATGTTATCGGTAGAGCAAAAACTTACGAAGCTATTGTAAAAGGGGATAACCTTCCTACACCAGGCGTACCTGAATCATTCAATGTTTTGGTACATGAGTTACGCGGATTAGGTTTAGATATTACGTTAGACTAATTTTAGGTTATTAGTATGCGTTATGGTTACATAACGCATGCTTTTCAACTTAAGACTTACAAATAATAAAGATATGTCTTACAAAAAGGATAATAAATTAAAAAGCAACTTCACTTCCATTACCATTAGTCTGGCATCGCCGGAGGCTATATTGGAGCGCTCTAGTGGGGAAGTGTTGAAACCTGAAACCATCAATTACCGTACTTACAAACCTGAGCGTGATGGTTTGTTTTGTGAGCGTATTTTTGGCCCGGTTAAAGATTACGAATGTCATTGCGGTAAATACAAGCGTATCCGCTATAAAGGTATTGTTTGTGATCGTTGTGGTGTTGAAGTAACGGAAAAGAAAGTACGTAGAGAACGTATGGGACACATTAATTTGGTAGTTCCTGTTGCTCATATCTGGTATTTCCGTTCCCTTCCAAATAAAATCGGATACCTATTAGGTTTGCCTACTAAAAGATTAGATTTGATTATTTACTACGAACGTTATGTAGTTATTCAAGCTGGTTTTATGGGCGAAGAGGGTATCCAATATATGGATTTCTTAACTGAAGAAGAATATTTAGATATTCTTGATAAGTTGCCTAAAGAAAACCAATACCTAGATGATAAAGATCCTAATAAATTCATCGCCAAAATGGGTGCTGAAGCATTAGAGGATCTATTGAAACGTATTGATTTAGATACTTTATCATACAATTTACGTCACCAGGCTGCAAACGAAACTTCTCAACAACGTAAAAATGAAGCTTTAAAACGCTTACAAGTAGTTGAGGCTTTCCGTGGTTCCAGATCTCGCATTGAGAATAACCCAGAGTGGATGATCATTAAGATCGTTCCTGTTATTCCGCCTGAATTGCGTCCGTTAGTACCTCTTGAAGGTGGTCGTTTCGCTACTTCAGATTTAAACGATCTTTACCGTCGTGTAATTATCCGTAACAATCGTTTAAAGCGTTTGATCGAAATCAAAGCACCAGAAGTAATTTTGCGTAATGAAAAAAGGATGTTGCAAGAAGCGGTTGATTCGCTATTTGATAACTCCCGTAAAGTTAATGCAGTTAAAACTGAAGGTAACCGTGCCCTGAAATCTCTTTCTGATATTTTAAAAGGTAAGCAAGGTCGTTTCCGTCAGAATTTATTAGGTAAACGTGTGGATTACTCTGCTCGTTCTGTAATTGTTGTAGGGCCAAGCCTTAAATTACATGAATGTGGTTTACCTAAAGATATGGCTGCTGAGCTATTTAAACCGTTCATCATTCGTAAAATGATTGAAAGGGGTATTGTTAAAACCGTAAAGTCTGCTAAGAAAATTGTAGATAGAAAAGATCCTTTAGTTTGGGATATTTTGGAGAATGTTCTTAAAGGACATCCTGTATTACTGAATCGTGCGCCTACTTTGCACAGATTGGGTATCCAGGCTTTCCAACCTAAATTAATTGAAGGTAAAGCGATACAATTGCACCCTCTTGTATGTACAGCATTTAACGCGGATTTTGATGGTGACCAGATGGCAGTACACTTACCTTTAGGTAATGCTGCAATTTTGGAAGCCCAAGTTTTGATGTTAGCTGCTCATAATATTCTTAATCCAGCGAATGGTACGCCTATTACAGTACCATCTCAGGATATGGTTTTGGGTCTTTATTACATTACTAAAGGCCGTAGAACTGATGAGACAAGAGTAGTAAAAGGACAAGATTCAATTTTCTATTCTCCTGAAGAAGTAATTATTGCTTACAATGAGAAAAGTATTGATCTTCATGCATTTATCAGAGTTAAGGTAAATGTTAAAGAAGAAAATGGAGTTATTGTAAATAAACTTGTTGATACTACAGTTGGTCGTGTACTATTTAATCAAATGGTACCTGAAGAAGTGGGTTATATCAACGAATTGCTAACCAAAAAATCTCTTAGAGATATTATTGGTGAAGTTGTTAAAATTACCGGTATGTCACGTGCAGCCCGTTTCTTAGATGACATCAAAGAATTAGGTTTCCAAATGGCATTCAGAGGTGGTTTGTCATTTAATTTGCAAGACGTAAACATTCCAGTAGAGAAACAAGCACTATTGGAACAAGCTTCTGCAGAAGTTGAAGAGGTAAGGAATAACTATAATATGGGATTCATTACCAATAACGAGCGTTATAACCAAATCATCGATATCTGGACTCGTATTAATAACCGTTTAACATCATACGTGATGACGCAGTTATCGAGTGATAATCAGGGATTCAACTCTGTTTATATGATGTTGGATTCTGGAGCCCGTGGTTCTAAGGAGCAGATTCGTCAGCTATGCGGGATGCGTGGTTTGATGGCTAAGCCTCAAAAATCAGGTTCTGGTGGTGAGATTATTGAAAATCCAATTCTGTCGAACTTTAAAGAAGGGCTATCCGTATTAGAGTACTTTATCTCTACTCACGGTGCACGTAAAGGTTTGGCGGATACAGCGTTAAAAACTGCGGATGCGGGTTATTTGACTCGTCGTTTGCACGACGTTGCACAGGATATGATTGTTAATTCTCCTGATTGTGGTACTTTGAGAGGTATGTATACTACTGCCCTTAAAGATAATGAAGACATTGTTGAGCCTTTATATGACAGAATTTTAGGTCGTATTTCCCTTCATGATGTATTTAATCCTCTTGATGGTGCTTTATTGGTAGCTGCAGGAGATGATATCGACGAGGATGTTGCTAAAGCAATTGAGCAATCGCCAATCGAAGGTGTTGAAATTCGTTCTGTTCTAACCTGTGAAAATAAAAGAGGTGTTTGTGCCCTTTGTTATGGTCGTAACTTAGCTTCTGGTAAACGTGTTCAAAGAGGAGAAGCTGTTGGTGTTATCGCGGCACAATCTATTGGTGAACCGGGTACACAGTTAACATTACGTACTTTCCACGTAGGTGGTACTGCATCAAACATTGCCGCAGAATCTCAGATTATCGCGAAATTTGATGGGGTTATCGAATTTGAAAATATTCGTACCGTAGAAAACATCAATGATGATGTTGCTAACCAGATCGTTTTAGGTCGTTCAGGTGAATTCAAAATCATTGAACCTGTTACTGGTAAAATAATCATGACCAATAATATTCCTTACGGATCATTCTTGTACGTTGAAGATGGTGCGAAAATTACCAAAGGAGATAGAATTTGTTCATGGGATCCATATAACGCCGTTATTATTTCGGAGTTTGCCGGTAAGATTGAATTTGATGCCATCGTTGAGGGTGTTACCTTCCGTGAAGAATCAGATGATCAAACTGGTCACCGTGAGAAAGTAATTATTGATACACGTGATAAAACTAAAAATCCTTCTGTAAGGGTTGTAGATAAAAAAGGTGAATTGATCAGAGGATATAACATTCCAGTTGGCGCACACATTGCTGTTGACGAAGGTGATGCTGTTAAAACTGGTCAGATCTTGGTTAAGATTCCTCGTACAAGTGGTAAAACCCGAGATATTACTGGTGGTTTGCCTCGTGTAACGGAGTTATTTGAGGCTCGTAACCCTTCAAACCCTGCAGTAGTAACAGAGATTGATGGTGTTGTAACCTTAGGTGGTGTGAAACGTGGTAACCGCGAAATCACCATTGAATCTAAAGAAGGTGAAGTTAAAAAATATCTTGTTCCATTGTCCAAACATATCCTGGTACAGGATAATGACTTTGTGAAAGCTGGTATGCCTTTGTCTGATGGTTCTATCTCTCCTGCAGATATCTTGAAAATTAAAGGCCCTGCAGCTGTTCAGGAATACCTAGTTAATGGTGTTCAAGAGGTTTACCGTTTACAAGGTGTAAAAATCAATGATAAACACTTTGAGGTAATTGTGCATCAAATGATGCAGAAAGTTCATATCGAAGATCCAGGTGATACCATGTTCTTAGAAAACAACTCTGTGGATCGTTGGGACTTTATGATTGAGAATGATGAGATCTATGACAAAAAGGTTGTCGTTGAAGCAGGTGATTCAAATAACGTGAAACCTGGTCAAATCCTTTCCTTACGTAAATTAAGAGATGAAAATTCTCAGCTTAAACGTAAAGATCTGAAGCAAATAGAAGTTCGTGATGCAAAACCTGCAACTGCGAGTTCTATTCTGCAAGGTATCACACGTGCTTCATTAGGAACTAAATCATTCATCTCTGCAGCTTCCTTCCAGGAAACTACTAAAGTGTTAAACGAGGCAGCCATTGCTGGTAAACGTGATAACATGCTTGGATTGAAAGAAAACGTAATCGTTGGTCACTTGATTCCTTCAGGTACTGGTGTACGTGGCTACGAGAAAATCATTGTAGGTTCTCAAGAAGAGTACGATAAATTATTAGCATCGAAAAAAGAAGAAGTAGAAGCTTAATTTTTTAATAACTATTTCAAGTCCCTCAGTTAAAGCTGAGGGACTTTTTTTATGCATGCTATATTTCGTTAAACATTTTCATCCTTCATATTATTAAGTTAGTTTTGTGCTATGGAGCAACAAAATAACGACAACCAGATGCAGATTGAATTATCAGAAGAGATAGCTGAGGGTATATTTTCTAATCTAGCTGTTATAACACATTCTAACACAGAATTTGTTATAGATTTTATCAGGGTCATGCCGGGTATGCCCAAAGCAAAAGTGAAATCCAGATTAATCCTAACTCCTGAACACGCCAAGCGTATAGCCATTGCACTTCTTGATAACATTGAAAAATATGAAGCTATAAATGGACGTATTAAAATCCAGGAGGACGCATCAATCCCTATGCAGTTTGGCGGACCAACGGCCCAAGCTTAAATAGCTGTTTTTATGTAGGCTAAAATAGCAGAATATGCATCTGGCTCAAACCAATGGGTATCTGGATCTTTGCGGAACCAGGTTAACTGTCTTTTGGCAAAACGACGTGTATTTTGTTTGATTAAACTAACAGCTTCTTCCAGGCTATGTTTTCCTTCCAAGTAATTAAACAGTTCTGTGTACCCCACAGTGTTTAATGCATTATGGTGCCTAAAAGGGAGAAGATTTCTTACTTCTTCCAGCAGGCCTCTATCCATCATTTGGTCTACACGTTGATTAATTTGTTGATATAGTTTTGCACGGTCTGTATTCAAACCTATCTTAATGATTTTAAAGGGTCTTTCTTTTTTGCTATTGGTTTGGTAAGCAGAGAGTTTAAAGCCTGTTGAAAGAAAAAACTCTAAACCTCTTATCATCCTTTGGGGGTTGCTCTGGTCAACCTTTGCATAAAATTCAGGATCTACTGCGGAGAGCTTTGATTTTATTTCTTCAATACCTTTTTGTCTGAAGGTTTCTTTAAGTGTAGCCCTAATTGTTAAGTCCGTATCAGGAAGTTCGTCTAGGCCATTGCAAACAGCATTGATGTACAAACCAGAACCACCTACCATTACCAGCTGATCATGGCTTTTGAATAAGTTATTAGCAGTAATTAAAGCCTCATTTTCAAAATCTCCAGTACTGAAAAAGGTATTGATGCTATGTGAATTGATAAAATGGTGACGAGCTGCAATAAGCTCCTCTGTTGATGGCTTTGCAGTACCGATTTCCATTTCCTTGAAAAATTGCCTGGAATCTGCCGAAATAATTTCTGTAGCTAAGTGATTGGCTAATTTAATGGCCATTGTAGTTTTTCCAATAGCAGTTGGCCCAACAATAACAATAAGGCTTTTATTCAGCTCCATCATTAGGCACTAATAATCATCCTCTTTACTGTCATATCCTTCTTCATAATCGTCATCATCGGCAAAAGTATCCTGATCATCATCTTTCTCTTCATCATCATCATCCACATTTTGTTCTTTGGCATTGATGCCTGTACCACCCATTGCAGCTAGTTCTTCAGTATCTTCGGGCACAATATTAAGCTCATTGAGGAAGTCAAATTCATTAATCGCTGGCGCAACTTCCGTAGCAAGCGCAGCAGGATTGTTTTTGTCAAAGATTTTTGGAGCTATACCTACACTTTTGAATAAGTAGGGATATTCAATATTTGGATCCGTCTCCAAAATTATTTTAATCAACTCCACATGGAAATCATAAGGACGGTCGAAATTGTAGATATAATAAAATTTCTGATGAGGATCTTCGATCAGGCTGTTTAATTTAACGTTTTCCATTAAACTCACCCCCCAGTCAACTTTACGTTGGTTGGGCATATAGGAAATTTCATCTCCTTTAATCCAATGATCTGTACTTACATAAAAAGAGGAAGATTTTTCTGGATCATAGCCGGTGGACCGATGAATTGCTTTGTGTAAATCCTCAAACTTTTGTGTAGACTTGATGTCGATTTCTCTAACCACCTCATCATAATCTTCAAAACTTACTTTAAATCTATAGATTGCCATTTGAATCTTTATTTCTTTTATTAATTAACAATTATTGTTTTGTTATATGCTTTTCCTGAACAGGATTAAGGCCATATTCTTTTGCTTTCCTCAGCATAAACTGTACCGCTTCCTCATAAGTGTTATTGATTTCTCCTTCAAGAATTGCCTCGCGTATTGCATTCTTAATTAAACCCACTTCTTTCCCAGCAGTTAGTCCAAAAAAGATCATGATGTCATTACCAGAAATAGGAGGCTGCCAGTTTCTGACCTTATCACGTTCTTCTACATCTTTAAGTTTCTGTTTAACTAGCTCAAAGTTGTTTCTATATTTTTTTACCTTATATTCATTTTTTGTAGTCACATCAGCATTACACAACAACATCAAACTTTCTATATCATCGCCTGCGTCAAATAACAATCTTCTTACGGCAGAATCAGTCACCACTTCTTGTGCCAAAACGATAGGTCTTAAATGCAATTGAACTAATTTCTGCACAAATTTCATTTTCTCATTCAGAGGCAATTTAAGTTGTGCAAATATTTGCGGTACCATACGAGCTCCTTTATCCTCATGCCCATGAAAAGTCCATCCATGACCTTCCTCAAAGCGTTTTGTAGGTGGTTTAGCAATGTCATGTAAAATAGCAGCCCAGCGTAACCATAAATCATCGGTATTTAAAGAAATGTTATCTAAAACCTGTAAAGTATGGTAAAAATTATCCTTATGACCTTTTCCATTGATGAACTCCACACCATAAAGGTTAGCCATTTGAGGGAAAATTAGTTTCAACAGGCCGGTATCAAATAAATATTTAAAGCCTATAGAAGGTACAGGAGACAAAATTACTTTATTCAATTCATCCGTAATACGTTCTTTGGAAAGAATGGCTATCCGGTCTTTTTGTTTTTTTATAGCTACAAGCGCAGCTTCATCAATGTTGAAATTAAGCTGTGATGCAAATCTAATCGCACGCATCATCCGCAATGGATCATCAGAAAAAGTGATTTCAGGATCCAGAGGTGTTTTAATCAAACCTTGTTTCAGGTCGGTTACGCCATTAAAAGGATCTATTAGTGCCCCGTAGTTTGTTTTATTTAAAGAAATGGCTAAGGCATTGATGGTGAAATCTCGCCTAAGCTGGTCATCTTCGATAGATCCATTTTCCACAATAGGTTTCCGGGAATCTGAACGGTAGGATTCTTTCCTTGCGCCAACAAATTCAATTTCAAGGTCCTGATACTTTAACATGGCGGTACCGAAATTTTTAAAAACAGCTACCTTTGTCTTTAACTTTTTTCCTGCTAATTCAGCAAATTCTATACCATTGCCAAGCACTACGATATCAATATCTTTAGAAGGACGGTTTAGAAAAATATCACGTACATAACCTCCAATTACATAAGCTTCGATATTATTTTGACTAGCAATATCAGCAAGCACCTTGAAAACAGGATGTTTTAAGTGTTTTTCCATAGTTTTAATCCACCCATAAGATGCTAAAAAATTCGTAAATGGTTTATATGGTGCAAAAATAGTAAAAGTTACCTTCTAATAAAGGAAAATTGACCACTGGGCCCTAATTTCATTAGCGTAGATGATTTTTTCGGTGTCATTTTGTCTTGTTCCAAATTGACTACATAATCAACTGTATTTTTAATTTCAGGGTCAATCTCTTCAAATATGGTCGGGGTTGGCTGTCCGGACACATTTGCAGATGTTGATGTTATTGGTTTACGAAACTTTTGTATCAGCTGTTTACAGAATTCATGTTTTACAATTCTGATACCAACACTGCCATCGCTATTGATCACATTTTTTGCCAGGTTTTTTGCGCCACAAAAAATGATGGATAAAGGGTTTTCAGCATATTCAATAAGGTCATAAGCTACATCTGGTATTTCGGTAACATAGCTTTGCAGCTTTGCATCAGAATCCAGGAGTATAATAAAACTTTTATCCTCGCCACGTCCTTTAATAGCATTTATTTTGGCTACGGCCGCTTCATTGGTGGCATCACAACCTAAACCCCACACCGTATCGGTAGGATAAAGTATTACACCACCGTTTTTAAGCACCGCAATGGCATTGTCTATTTCTGTTTTTAGCATGATGTAAATTTACCATTTAAGGTCTTTAGATAACAGTTCATCAATTGTTTTGCCAGTAATTGATTGTCAAATTGTTGTACATATTTCAATCCTTCCTCCTTCATGTTTTTTTGTAATTCTTTATCTGCTAAAACCTTGTTTGTTTCCAGCGCCAACTCTTTTGCATTCGACGGCGAGATGTAAATGCTTCCAGGTCCGCCTGCTTCTTCCAAGCAAGATCCCGTTGCAGCAATCACAGGTACTTTTGAATACAAAGCTTCAATAATTGGGATCCCAAAACCTTCATATAGAGAAGGATAAATGAAAATAGTAGCCATTTGATAAATTACTGGCAAATCTTCAAATGGAATTTTCTCCAAAAAAATAACCCTGTCATTGAGGTTTAAACGATTAATTTCTGCTTTAACTATTCTGGCATATGCCTGTTGTTTACCTACTACCACCAGTTTGTAATCGTGATTTATAGCTTGTAAACCTTCAATCACCAACAATAAGTTTTTACGGGGTTCAATAGTACCTACATTTAATAAATACTTGTCTGGTAATTCATACTTTTTTAATACTTTTTTTTGGGCATCAAGCTGAGTTAGCTTTTTAAAAGAATCGTCACAGCTCTGATAAATGACTTCAATTTTATCTTCAGGAATAGCGTAAAAGTCTATAATGTCTTTCTTAGTCCTTTCACTAATGGCTATAATGCGGTCACTGTTTTTACAGGCATATTCACTTTTTTTATTATAAATATAACGGTCTATGGTTTTGTAATATTCCGGATGGCGCAAGTAAATTAAGTCATGGATGGTAACCACAGACTTGATTTTTTCTTTTCTCAAACCTACAGGAATCTCCTGACTTAAACCATGAAACAGGTCAATTTTATCTTGAATAAGTTGTTTCTTAATGCTAAAACTTCGCCAGAATAATTTTATGGAACCAGGTGATGGTAACTTTAGCTGAAGCTGATGGCTCTCAAAAAAAGCAATAATTTTGGGGTTTTTAGTAACTTTAGGTGTGTAAACAAAGTATTGGTTTTGATCGAAAAGCTTTAGCAACTGCGCGAGCAGCGACCGGCTATAATTGCCTAAACCGGTTAAATTATTTGCCGCTCTTTTCCCATCAAAACCAATATTCATTATACGGCTACGTTATTTTCCCTTAATGCATCATTTAGGGAAGTTTTTTTGTCTGTCGATTCTTTACGCTTACCAATAATTAGCGCACAAGGTACCTGAAAATCACCTGCAGGGAATTTTTTAGTATAGCTTCCCGGAATGACTACCGAGCGTGCTGGAACAATCCCTTTATATTCAACTGGTGTGCTGCCAGATACATCGATAATTTTTGTAGAAGCAGTTAATACCACATTGGCACCTAATACTGCTTCACGTTCTACCCGAACACCTTCAACAACGATGGCTCTTGAACCAATAAAACAGTTATCTTCAATAATTACAGGAGCTCCTTGTATAGGTTCTAATACACCACCAATACCAACACCACCACTTAAATGAACATTTTTACCAATTTGTGCACAAGAACCAACGGTTGCCCAGGTGTCAACCATAGTGCCTTCATCAACATAAGCACCAATATTTACATACGATGGCATTAAAATTACCCCTTTAGCTAAATAAGCACCATACCTTGCTACCGCATTTGGTACCACGCGAACGCCTATTTCCTTATAATTGGTTTTTAACTTCATTTTATCATGGTAAACGAAAGGACCTACAGTAATTTCTTTCATTTCTCTGATCGGAAAATAAAGAATTACGGCCTTTTTAACCCATTCGTTTGTTACCCAGTTGTTTAATACAGGTTCTGCAACACGAATTTCACCATTGTCTAACCGCATAATTACAGTTTCAATGGCTTCATAATATTGTGAATATTCTAATAGAGTTCTGTCTTCCCAAGCGGCTTCGACTAACTTTTTTAAATCTGCTATCATGTTTTATTTTATTTTTTTTACAAAATAAATGAAATTTATGTATTGAGCGATGTTTTCTTATGTATTTTTGATTTTTTATGGCTGAATCAGAAAAATTAAGGATAGATAAATATTTGTGGGCTATACGGCTTTTCAAAACCAGAAGCTTAGCAACTGAAGCCTGCAAGGCTGGTCGTGTTAAAATCAAAGGGCAGAATATCAAGCCTTCTGCAATTGTAAAGCCTGGTGATGTTTACCAGGTTTCCAGAGGTATTGAAAAAAAAATAATCGAAGTGGTAGCGCTTTTATACAATAGGGTAGAAGCTAAATTAGCCGTTACCATGTATAAAGACATAACACCCCTAGAAGAAACTCATGCTTTTAAATCGATGTTTCATGCCCCAGTGCTAAAAAGAGATAGGGGGACTGGTAGACCGACAAAGCGTGACAGGCGGGAAATTGATGATTTAACAGGCAATTTATTTGAAGAGGACTAATTAATAAGTTCTTTTCATTTCATCCTGCTTCCAAAGATGGAAAGCATGTTGTGCTTCATTTCTCATCAATTGTATAACGGGGATGCTGCGTTGGTCCATCGGCTTTTCTAGTTCCTCATAAATAAATTGATCATCAAAGCCAAAGTTGCCTGCATCGGTTTTGGTGTTGGCATAATAAATGGCGCTGATCCGTGACCAGTAAATTGCACTTAGGCACATCGGACAGGGCTCGCAGCTCGTGTAGATCACGCAACCGGATAAATCAAAGACATTCAGTTCTGTGCAGGCCAGTCTGATGGCCGATACCTCGGCATGTGCAGTGGGATCATTTGTGGCAGTTACCCTATTGCCACTCTGGGAAATGATTACGCCGTCCTTAACCACAACAGCTCCAAATGGGCCACCTATGCTTTCCAAAACATTTTTTTCAGCCAATTGAATGGCTATCCGCATGAATTTTTCGTGTAATAAAGTCGTGTTTTCCATATTGAATTAAAAATAAAGGAGCAAAAAAAATGCCCCGAAAATCAGGGCATTAATTGAAATGGTAAGTAACTTATTTTTTATCAGTTTTATAAGCGTCGTTCAAGCCTACAATAACTTCACTGGTAATGTCTAAAGATTCATCTGCGAAAAGAATAGCACTGTTACCTTTTGAGTATGTAAGAACCATTTTAAAGCCTTTTTTCTTTGCGTAAGTTTTTAAGTAATCAGCAACTTTGTCATACAGTTTCTCTTGTTCTGTAGCCTGGTCACGTTGTAATGCCGAACCTGCATTTTGTTGGTACGTTTGCAATTCTTGTTGTTTACGTGCTAACCGCTGTTCCGTTGTCGCTCTCTGGTCAGCTGGCATAGTATTTTGTTGTTGTTGGTATTCTGTCACTTCTCTTTGAAATGCTTGCGTTTTAGAACCCATATCTGCTTGTGCAGCTTTAGATTTTGCATCCATTTTAGTTTGCAGGTCTTTAAAGTATTGATATTTAGTTAACAATGAATCCGAGTTAACATAAACAATCTGTTCTTTATCCGGTACATTAGTACTAGCCGTTTTTGTAGTTGTACTTGTTGCATTATCTTTGTTTTGACAAGAAGCCATAACAGCAACTATAGCAACGGCGGTAGCGATTCCGCTTAATTTTAATGTCGTCATTTTCATTATTTTCTTATTTATCTATGCAATTAGCGGTATGTTTTTCAGCCATAAAAGTGTTTGACGGCCGGTAAATTTTAGCAAATATAAAATTTCAAATTTAGTATCCTAAAAAAGAGTGATTTTTATGCAGAATTATGCTGTTTTCAGTGCAAATAGTTATCCACATGTGCCTTTATTTGCGCTTTAATCATTATTTTTGTGTTTAATTTTTTAATGACATATATGAACGAAGAACAAGATTCAAAGTCAAATTATTCGGCAGATAATATACAAGTATTAGAAGGATTAGAAGCGGTTCGTAAACGCCCTTCAATGTATATAGGAGACACCGGGACCAAAGGTTTACACCACTTGGTTTATGAAGTTGTTGATAATTCGATTGATGAAGCACTAGCTGGACACGCAGATATGATCCAGGTAAATATTTTGAAAGACAATTCTATCCGCGTGGAAGATAATGGTCGTGGTATTCCAACAGGAATCACTACTAAAGAAAAGATATCCGCATTAGAAATTGTAATGACAGTATTACATGCCGGTGGTAAATTTGATAAAGATACATACAAAGTTTCAGGTGGTCTACACGGTGTAGGGGTAAGTTGTGTTAATGCGCTTTCCGCACACTTGAAAGCTGAAGTTCATCGTGAAGGTAAGGTATGGGTGCAGGAATACAATATTGGTAAGCCATTATATGATGTTAAATCTATAGGGGAAACCGATAAAAGAGGTACCATTATTACATTTACGCCAGATGCATCTATCTTTACTCAAACCATAGAATATCGTTATGATACCCTTGCCGCCAGGTTAAGGGAGCTAGCTTATTTAAATAAGGGCATTAAACTTACCCTTACCGATGAAAGGGAAGTTGATGAGAATGGTGATTTCGAAACTGAACTTTTTCACTCTGAAGGTGGTTTGAAAGAATTTGTTCAGTTCTTAGATGGTAATCGTCCTTCATTGATTGAAGAACCTATTTATGTTGAAGGCATCAAAAATGGTATTCCTGTAGAACTGGCCTTGCAATACAATGACAGCTATACTGAGAATGTACATTCTTATGTGAATAACATTAATACCCATGAAGGTGGCACACACATTGCCGGTTTCAGAAGAGGTTTAACGCGTACCTTAAAAGGTTATGCCGATAAATCAGGTCTGTTAAAGAACTTGAAAATTGAAATTACTGGTGATGATTTTCGGGAAGGTCTGACTGCTGTAATTTCTGTAAAAGTTCAGGAGCCACAGTTTGAAGGTCAAACCAAAACTAAACTAGGTAACACTGAAGTAATGGGTGCCGTTGATATTGCTGTTGGGGAGGCTTTAAATAACTATCTGGAAGAAAATCCAAGAGAAGCCAAGCTAATCATCAATAAAGTAATTATAGCCGCAACAGCACGTTCAGCAGCTCGTAAAGCTCGCGAAATGGTACAACGTAAAAGTGTAATGGGTGGCTCAGGCCTTCCAGGTAAACTTGCCGATTGTTCTGATAGTGATCCTGTGAAATGTGAAATTTACCTTGTCGAGGGAGACTCAGCGGGTGGTACGGCAAAACAAGGCCGTGACCGTAATTACCAGGCTATCCTGCCTTTAAAAGGTAAAATCCTGAATGTGGAAAAGGCAATGGAACATAAGATCTATGAAAATGATGAGATCAAGAATATGTTTACTGCCCTGGGCGTTAGTATTGGTACGCCTGATGATGACAAAGCTTTAAACATTACCAAACTCCGCTACCATAAAATTGTCATCATGACGGATGCGGATATTGACGGTTCTCACATTACTACTTTAATTTTAACCTTCTTCTTCCGCTACATGAAAGCCTTAATCGAAGCCGGCTATGTTTACATTGCTGCGCCGCCATTGTATTTGGTTAAAAAAGGAAAAGAACAAGAATATTGCTGGAATGACCAGCAACGTGACATTGCCGTTCAACGTTTAAAAGGTGCAGGTAAAGAAGAGAGTGTTCATATTCAACGTTACAAAGGTTTGGGTGAGATGAATGCAGAACAGTTATGGGATACAACTTTAAATCCTGCTAATCGTACTTTATTACAGGCAACAATTGAAAATGCTGTGGAATGCGACCGTACTTTCTCCATGTTAATGGGTGATGAGGTAGCACCAAGACGTGAATTTATTGAGAAAAACGCAAAATATGCGAAAATCGATGCTTAATTAAAGTTTCTAAAATTATATAAAGGCTGTCAATGATGTCGACAGCCTTTTTTATTTGTGCTTATTTATACAAATTTAAGGATAGCTTTTTATAATTAATAACCGCATGGTATTGAAAGAGGATATCCCCGCCAATAATTGCCGCAATAACCGGATGACCTAATTGTTTATAAGTTTCATTTACGCTTTGCAGGTTAAGGCCTACAGCCGTGAATTCTTTTAAAATCAACTTACCTAGTTTTACTACCGGAAAAGTAGCCAGAATGGCATTTGATGTAGTGAATAGTGTTGTAGCCTGGTGATCCTCTTCATGTGGATCCTCATGGATCACTACATCGGTAATGTGTTTGTCAATAATCGCTTTATCAAACACTGTTCTCGAAGCACCGGTATCCACAACAGCCAGGTGGATTTTTCCAAAAACAACAATTTCCACCAAAAGGTGGAAACCGTCGTCTTGTAAATTGATGAGCCTTAATGGAACAATAATCGTTCTCATGCAGCTTAGATCAGTTTCATCTCGCTCAATACGTTATTCATCGTTCTAACCGCATCAGCACTTTTATTGAATGCGGCTTGTTCTGTTTCATTTAATTTATAATCAATGATGGATTCCCATCCATTTCTACCAACAATAACAGGTACACCTAAACAAATGTCAGTTTGTCCATATTCGCCTTCTAAAGCCACACAGCAAGTAAATAATTTCTTTTCATCACGTACAATGCTTTCTACCAATGCCGCACCGGCAGCACCTGGAGCATACCAGGCAGAAGTACCCAATAAGCCAGTTAATGTTGCACCGCCAACCATCGTGTCTGCAGCAACT
Source organism: Pedobacter sp. CG_S7 (assembly GCF_040544395.1). NCBI lineage: Bacteria > Pseudomonadati > Bacteroidota > Sphingobacteriia > Sphingobacteriales > Sphingobacteriaceae > Pedobacter > Pedobacter sp. CG_S7. The sequence continues at coordinate 330,573 of NZ_JBEONS010000001.1, forward strand.
TTATCTAATACCGCCTGGTCCAATAAATTGCTTACCGGTAAACTTTGGTAAGTAGCATAACGTGTTAATGGAATCATGGTTGTATCGCCATGTCCACCAATAACAAAACCTTGAAGATCGTTAGAATTGCAATTTAAGGCAACACTCAAGTAATACTTATAGCGGGCACTGTCAAGGGTTCCACCCATTCCGATAATCCTGTTTTTCGGTAAACCAAGAGATTTTAGCGCAAGGTAAGTCATGGTGTCCATCGGGTTGCTGATCACAATGATGATGGCATCCGGAGAGAATTTTAAAATATTTTCAGCAACACCTTTAACAATCCCAGCATTAATGCCAATCAGTTCTTCCCTGGTCATACCGGGCTTGCGTGGCAAGCCAGAAGTGATTACGGCAACGGCAGATCCAGCTGTTTTGCTGTAATCGTTGGTTACCCCAGTTACCTTAGTGTCAAAACCTAAGAGTGCGGCAGTCTGCATCATGTCTATGGCTTTGCCTTCAGCAAATCCTTCTTTAATATCTAATAAAACTAGTTCTTGTGCTAATTCTTTTCTGGCAATATTATCAGCGCAAGTAGCGCCAACGGCTCCCGCCCCTACAACAGTTATTTTCATATGATATATTTTAAAATGTGATGAAGCTTACAAACCCATGGTTACATTAATTTGAACAAGTTATAAAATTAGACCCTTATAAAAAATGGTTTTTAAAACTTTATGTTTCCCTGGGGGTTTTATGATAAAGAATTTACATTTGCTTCATAGTAAATTAACGAAACGACCATGGATAATATGCCTGTTGAAAAAGTAGATGTGCTCTCCTATGCTGGAAAATGGTATTCCCTATTTTCTATTCCCACTTTTCTTGATGCTCACTGGAGACAGACAACAGCAACCTATGTGATACATCCTGATGGCTATTATGCTGTTTTCATGACTTACAAAGTTATTGGTGAAGAAAAACAAAAATATAAACGTTCGAAATTGTTTACTGTGCGTGGCACGGGAAATGCAGAATACAAAGCACAAATGGTGTGGCCCTTTAAAGTGGATTATTGGGTAATTGAACTTCCTGAAGATTATTCTTATGTGGTTGTTGGCCATCCCGAAAATAAACACCTTTTTATCATGTCTAGAAAGCCCTATTTACCCAAATACCTGCTTGATGATATTATTAGTCGTTGTAAGGCAAAAGGTTATGATACTTCCATGCTGGTGTCGCAAGGACATAAGCCTGTAGCCAAGGATAAAGCTACTGCACAATAAAAAATACTACCATATTGGGTGCTAAAAATTCCGTAAATTTGCCCCTAATATGTATTTGATTTTTGACACCGAGACCACTGGTTTACCAGGTAATTATAATGCCCCAATTACCAATACTGTTAACTGGCCGCGATGTATTCAAATTGCCTGGCAACTGCATGATGAATATGGCAGGCTGCTGGAAAATCATGACTTCCTGGTTCGTCCGGATGGTTTTAATATCCCCTATGATGCAGAACGTATCCATGGTATTTCTACAGAACTAGCCGAAGAACAGGGGATAGCACTTGATGAGGCACTGGCAAAATTTAATGTCGCCTTATCTAAAGCAGAATTTCTTGTGGGTCAAAATGTTGGTTTCGACATCAATATCATGGGCTGTGAGTTTTACCGCCAGGGCATAACAAACAGACTAGCCGAGATGCCTGTTCTGGATACCTGCACTGAAATTACTGCAGGATTGTTGAAATTACCCGGTGGTCGTGGGGGTAGGTTTAAATTGCCGACTTTAACAGAGTTGCATCAATATTTATTTGGTGAACCTTTTTCTGAAGCACACAATGCTACAGCAGATGTGGAAGCCACAACCAGGTGCTTCCTGCAGTTATTGAAAATTGATGGCTATAAGCCAGAGCAATTGAACAGGGCACCTGAATACATAAAGTCTTTTAAAGAGTTTAATCCTGGGGTAATTCAAAAAACCGGCATAAAGCACATTAACCTCAAGCATGCTTCTGAAGCCATCAGGGCCAGACTGAAAAAAGCAGAAGGCAGTACAATATCAAAACAAACCCTTAAAGACAATAAACTAGAATTAAAGGATGCCACTTTTGTGCATTTGCATAACCATACGCAGTTTTCTGTTCTGCAATCTACTATCAATATTCCAGCGCTGATTAATGCTGCTGCTGCAGATAAAATGCCTGCTGTAGCTATGACAGATCACGCCAATATGATGGGGGCTTTTCATTTTGTGAGTCAGGTGTTGAATTATAACAAGGGTGTAGAGGCTAAAAATAAAGTAGCCATTGAAAATGGGGAAGTGCCAACTGAAGTGATCATTAAACCCATAGTAGGTTGCGAATTCTTTGTTTGTGAAGACCATCTTGATAAAAGTAGAAAGGACAATGGTTTCCAGATGGTTTTGATGGCCAAAAATAAAACGGGCTACCATAATCTAGCTAAAATGTCTTCCATTGCCTATACCAAAGGTTTCTATTATGTGCCAAGAATAGACAAGCAAATTATTGAACAATATAAGGAAGATATTATTGTGCTTTCAGGTAACTTGTATGGAGAAATATCCAGTAAGTTATTAAATGTAGGCGAAAACCAGGCAGAGGATGCTTTACTTTGGTGGAAAACGCAGTTTGGTCCTGATTTTTATGTTGAATTGATGCGTCATAATCAGGAAGATGAAAATATTGTCAACAAAACTTTAGTCGCCCTTGCTAATAAACACGACGTAAAAATTGTTGCCACTAACAATACTTATTACATCAATAAAAAAGATGCTAATGCACATGATATTTTATTGTGTGTAAAAGAGGGCGAAAAGCAGGCTACACCAATTGGTCGTGGCCGCGGTTTTCGGTATGGTCTTCCTAACCAGGAATATTATTTCAAATCTGGCGATGAGATGAAAATGCTCTTTGCCGATTTACCTGAAGCAATTTTCAATATTCAGGAAATCATTGATAAGATAGAAATCTATAAATTAGCCAGGGAGGTTTTATTACCTAAATTTGATATCCCTGATCAATTTATAGTACCCGAAGATGAACAGGATGCTGGTAAAAGAGGGGAGAATAAGTACTTGCGCCACCTTACTTTTGTAGGTGCTAAGAAACGTTATGGAGAAATTACACCTGCCATTGAAGAAAGACTGGATTTCGAGTTGCAAACTATCGAGAAAACCGGTTACCCGGGTTATTTTCTTATTGTACAGGATTTTATTGCAGAGGCGAGGAACCTTGATGTTTCTGTTGGTCCGGGCAGGGGTTCTGCTGCAGGTTCTGTCGTGGCCTACTGTTTATGGATCACCAATATTGACCCCATTAAGTATGATTTACTATTTGAGCGTTTCTTAAATCCTGACAGGGTTTCCATGCCCGATATTGACATCGATTTTGACGATGAAGGTCGCGGTAGGGTTATGGATTACGTTATCAAGAAATATGGTTCTAACCAAGTAGCTCAAATTATTACTTATGGTACTATGGCTGCCAAATCTTCTATAAAGGATACCGCCAGGGTATTGGATCTACCACTTTTTGAAGCCAATAAAATAGCCAAGCTGATTCCTAATATGAAATTGGCGAAGATATTCAACCTTGATGAGAAAACGCTCAAAGAGGCTTTAAGGCCTGATGAATACGAAAGGGTACTGGAACTTAAAGGTATTGCCAACGCCAAAGACCTCAGTGCGGAGACCATAACCCAGGCTCAGGTTCTGGAGGGCTCTTTACGTAATACGGGTATCCATGCCTGTGGGGTAATCATTACGCCAAGTGACATCACTAATTTTGTGCCCGTAGCCACCGCCAAAGATTCTGACCTTTATGTTACCCAGTTTGATAACTCTGTGGTGGAGAGTGCTGGTTTGCTGAAAATGGACTTTTTGGGTTTGAAGACCCTTACCCTCATTAAGGATACGGTGAAGCTGGTCAAATTAAGGAGTGGAATAGAGCTTGATCCTGATGAATTTCCTATTGATGACGCTAAGACCTATGAACTTTTCCAGCGTGGAGACACCATTGGAATCTTCCAATATGAGTCTAATGGCATGCAAAAATACATGAAGGAATTGAAGCCTACCGTTTTTGGTGATTTGATTGCCATGAATGCCTTGTATCGTCCCGGACCACTGGAATATATTCCAAGTTTCGTTCGCAGAAAAAATGGTGAAGAGGAGATCCAATATGACCTTGATGCTTGTGAGGAATATTTAAAAGAAACTTACGGAATTACCGTTTACCAGGAACAAGTGATGCTGCTGTCGCAGAAATTGGCTGGCTTTACTAAAGGTGAGGCCGATGTTTTGCGTAAGGCTATGGGTAAGAAACAAAAGGATGTGCTTGACAAAATGAAGCCTAAGTTTGTGGCTCAGGCAGCAGAGAAAGGCCATGCACCCGTGGTTCTTGAAAAAATATGGAAAGATTGGGAGGCTTTTGCTTCTTATGCTTTTAATAAATCGCACTCTACTTGTTATGCCTGGATCGCTTATCAAACGGCTTATTTAAAAGCCCATTATCCTGCTGAATATATGGCCGCTGTGCTCTCCAACAATAGGAACGATATTAAACAGGTTGCTTTCTTTATGGAAGAATGCCGCCAAATGGATGTACAGGTACTTGGCCCTGATGTCAATGAATCAGACATCAAATTCTCTGTCAACGATCGTGGCGAAGTGCGTTTTGGCTTGTCGGGTATGAAAGGTGTGGGCGAAAAAGCCGTAGAGAGCATCATTTTAGAGAGAAATGCCAATGGTCTTTTTACCAGTATCTACGATTTTTCGAAACGCTCTAATACCAGAACGGTTAATAAGAGAGCTTATGAAAGCTTCGTTTATGGGGGTGCTTTTGATAGTTTTGGCTTTAACAGAGCACAGTATTTCTTTACCGGCATTAACGATAAAATGAATGGTATCGAAAAACTGATCAAATATGCTAACGACTTCCAGAATAACGAATCTTCGTCACAGTCTTCTTTGTTTGGTGGTACTATTGCAGACCTGATTTTAGAACCTTCCTTGCCTGTGGCTCCCGAATGGAGCATTATTGATAAGCTTAAATATGAAAAAGATGCCATAGGTATTTTCTTAAGTGGCCATCCGCTCGACAATTATAAGTTTGAACTTAAAGAATTTTGTTTGCAAAAGGTTAAACACCTCAGTGTGATCAATAAAATCAGAACCGGCGACACCAATGAAGAGGTGTTGTATGAGTTTGAGTCCTTAAAAAACAAGGAATTGGTGATTGGTGGCCTGGTCGTACTTGCTGAACAACGCATGACCAGAACAGGTAAGCCTTTTGGAATTATTGTTTTTGAAGATTATGATGATAGTTGTGAAATTGCTTTGTTTGGTGAGGATTTTATCAAGTTTAAACAATTTATGACTGATGGCTATTTCTTGCAAATAAGGGGTAGGGTAGGTGAGCGTTTCAGGAAAGAGGGCGATTGGGAATTTAAAATTACCTCTATGGCTCTGTTGTCTGATTTGCGCGATAAATTTGCCAAATGCCTCAATATACAAATCCCAATAGAGGGCATCAATGAAGAGTTTATTAAAAATTTCAATGCTATTGTAGCAGTTAATAAGGAGACTACCGAGCAGCAAAACTGCCAGTTACATTTTTCTATTTACGACCGTGAACAGAATTTTTTCTTGGAAATGCCTTCGAAGTCGTTGAAAATCAATCCTAATAATGATTTTCTCGAACAATTAATGCAATTGAATGGTGTTAATTGTAAGTTGAAATAATGTCATTTTGGCATTGATAAGTTGATGGCATTGGTATTGATTATATCTTTGTATAAATAAGAGCAGCAATTAGTTGGCAGTTAATGCTAGCTGATGTTGTTTGAGATATTAAATATAAAACTTATATATAAATAGAAATTATGGCTATTGAAATCACAGATGCAAACTTTGAAGAACTTGTTTTAAAATCAGATAAACCTGTATTAGTTGACTTTTGGGCAGAATGGTGTGGCCCTTGTCGTATGGTAGGTCCTATTGTAGAAGAGATTTCCAAAGAATATGAAGGAAAAGCGATTGTTGGAAAAGTTAACGTAGACAATAATCCTCAAATCTCTACACAATTTGGAATTCGTAATATTCCTGCTTTATTGTTTTTTAAAGGTGGAGAAGTAGTAGATAAACAAGTTGGTGCTGTTCCTAAATCTGTCTTGGCACAGAAGTTAGATAAACAATTGTAATAAGAAATTCATAAATCAAAAAAGGCAGCTGTAAAACAGCTGCCTTTTTTGATTTATAGCGGTATTAGGGGTTTAATTGTTTGTTAGTTACCCGATACATGTAATCCTGAATATAGGCTTTGCAATTTGCCATGCCCTTTTGCATCTCTGCGTTATTATTGTCGATAAGGTTCTTCTCCAATTTTTTATCTGTAATGGTAAATACTCCCGAAAATTTCTCCCCATCAAAAATATAAGTATAATTGCCTTCCATAAACTGATAAAGGCTTCCAGGAGAATTAATTACCCGAGGAGTTTCGTTAGTGTTATTAGCAATTAAACTTCTGCCCCAGGAGCGGAAAGGTTTGTCATAGCCCATCAAATCAACAATTGAAGGGTAAATATCTGTTTGGGATGCTAAATCTCTTCGTACACCTTTAAGTTTATAATCCTTATTTGGACTGAAGAATAAGATCGGGATGGCAAAGCGGTTTATGGCATTGTTATATGCTTCGTAATTACTCTGGTTGGTATGGTCGGCAGTGATTACGAAAATAGTGTTTTCATACCAGTCTTGTGTTTTAGCATAATTAAAGAAACTCCTCAGGGCATGGTCTGTATATTCCACACATTTATCCATTTGTACAGGCCCTCCTTTAAACCTTTGTTTATATTTCTCAGGAATTTTAAATGGATCATGAGAAGATATGGAAAACATGGTAGCCAGAAATGGCTGTTGTTGTTTATCAAGGGTTTTATTCATGAATTGAAAAAAGGGCTCATCCCAAATGCCCCATATCCCATCATAGTCATCATCATTATTATACTCGGTCCTACCGTAATAATTTTTAATGCCTAAAATATTGCTGAAACCTAAAAAGCCCATAGAACCATTACCAGCTCCATGAAAAAAGGAAGTTTGATAGCCTAAAGTATCCGCTATTGAAATTAAAGATTGTATTTTCTGCTTGGCATAAGGCGAAGAGGTAAAAGCCGTTTGGAAAGATGGAATACCTGCTAAAACAGAAGACATGGCATGAATAGATTGCCTGCCATTTGCATATCCATTGGTAAAGATAAGGCTGTTGTGTGCAAGTGAATCTAAAAATGGGGTATAAGATTTAAAATTTGGAATGGAAGTTTCAGGGTTCATACTGCCCCAGTATTCTCTGGCCATGCTCTCCAAAATAAAAATGACAACATTTGGCTTTGTATTTATGCTGCGGTTATACTGTTTAATCGGTTTAATGTTGGTCTTAATATAAGCTTCATCTGTCCACATCGGCACTTTATAATTGGCCGCTTTTAATGTTCTGAATATAGAAAAAGGGGTGTTCAATACCACATCGCCCTGGTTTGGAATATGAACATGCCGGTAAGCATCAACCAGATTAATTGGACGGGTACTATGTTTGAAATCTCCCCTTATTCCACCTACAATAATTGTGCTGATGAGCAACATACCAACAAGGGAGAACGAAAAATAAGGAAGCAGTTTACTGTTTTGCTTAACTTTAATAATGTTTACCTTCTTATACAACCAGATCCATAGGAGGCTGCTTAATAAAAATAGAACAGCCACGTACCAATAGGTACCTATAAAATGTGTGAAAAGAGCAGATTTGTTTTCTTCATTTACAATGACATCCAATGTTGCCATGGTAGATCTTGACTGGCTAAAACGGTAGTAGATGATGTCGAAGAAATTTGTGGAATAGGCTATTAAATTGGAAATGAAGTAAAGCCATAGCAATAATTTTTGAAATTTTAATTCTTTATTGATAATTAGCGGAAGTATACTAAGCAGAATAAACAGACTATTGATGTACAATAGTGCTGTGGTGTCAAATGCGAGGCCATAGTAACACAGTTTTAATAAACTAAAGGTGTCTTCAATGCCAAAAAGTGATTCATTAAAAATATAGAATAAAATCCGGCTAATGAAATAGAACAAATACCCTAAAAATATTCTATAGCATAGAACTTTATACTCATTTAAGCGCAATGTCTTGATCATGTTGTAAAAATACGAATTTGACTTTGCACTTAAGCTTTAAGGCTGTGATTTAAGCTTAAAGAAATATTAATTTCTTTTTCCTTCCCTATACCTGTTAAAAAGTTCCTTTTTAAAGGTTTCCTGGGCACGGTAATACTTACCAACAATTTTGATGGGCAGACTTGATTTTAACAGGTTATAGTACTTCTTGTCAATATTTAATGCTTTTTGTTTAATGTTAAGCTCATTGGCAATTAAGCTTTGCACTTCACTATCAGATAAGGTTTCAATATCTTCGATCTTTCTGTAGCTGATCATTTTCTGTCCGCGCACTTTTCTTAAAACCTGCTGTTCATCTTGCCAGCGTTTATAAATGGGCCAGAAGATCTTAGCTTCTTCTAGAGAAAGTTCCATTCTTTGGGTGAGATAAGCAACTCTGTAAGATTCAATCTCATCTCTTCTATCAGTTGGTCTCTGCGAAAAAGCGTAACTTCCTATACAGGTAAATAATAAGAATAGCATTAAGTTTTTCATCGGTATATATATGTTTTAAAACGTGATGAAGCTTTCATAAGCTTCTATTCTTTAAAGGTTAGCAGCAATGTCATTTGAAGAGTAATTGCTAAGTATATAAGCCTCAATTTCTTGTTCAGAAGCGGAAGTCCTGGTTTTTAGCAGCGTTTCTTTTTGCAAATCATCTATGATTAATTGTTCATCAATATCAAAAAGATCTTGCTCACTTACCATTTCAGTAGCTACTTCAGGTATATTAAAAGTGTTGTTATTAATATAAAGACCCAGTGCAGTGATTAAGATGAAACAAGCTGCGGTAGCATATTTTAAAAGATCACTATTCCACAAACGAATAACATTTGTTGGGTTTTTAGTAGTTGCGGATACTATTTTTGCCTCAATTTTGTTGCTTAACTGTTCAAAATACAAATCAGGAACTTTAAAACCGTTTCCGGTGGCAAGTGCTTTCAGGTTTTCTTCCGCGATACGGGTTTGGATATCCCTGTTTAGCTGTTCAAAATAATGCTCTGGGACAGAAAACCCCGTCTTCCCAATCATTCCTTTTAAATTATCCTCTGTCTCCTTATTCATAACATATGTTTTGATGCATTAAACTGCAAAAGGTTTAAAACGTAATGTCTTCATTTAGCATAAATGTTTCAATTTTTTTAACAGCGATGTGGTAAGATGCTTTCAGGGCACCTACAGAAGTTCCAACGATAGCAGAAATTTCTTCATATTTTAGATCATCATAAAACTTCATGTTAAAAACTAATCTTTGTTTTTCAGGCAGGCTGAGTATGGCTTGCTGTAATTTTAATTCTACCTTGTTTCCGTTGAAATAGGATGTTTCCACTAAACTTTCTGCAAGTTCAGCCGATACCTCGTCTAATGGTGTATTGTTTTTTTGTTTTTTCTTATTCAGAAAAGTGATAGACTCATTTGTTGCAATCCTGTAAATCCAGGTATACAATTGTGAATCATTTCTGAATTTCTCCAGGTTTTTCCAGACTTTGATAAAAACTTCCTGCACCAGGTCGTCGGTATCATCATGGTCAATAACAAGGCGGCGGATATGCCAGTATATTTTTTGTTGGTATTTATTTAAAAGCAGGTTAAAGGCCTCACTTCGGGTATTCTCCTGAGAGAATTTAGCGATGATTTCTGCATCTTCAACCTGCTTCATAAATGTATTATTTTCTTTTAATCACTTTCTGTGCAGCTTCAACAATGTTAATGGTATCTAAACCATATTTAGTCATTAGCTGATCTGGTGTGCCACTTTCTCCAAAGCTATCATTAACAGCCACAAATTCTTGTGGCGAAGGTAATTCAGTAGTTAACAAACGAGCAACACTTTCACCCAGACCACCAAATTTATTGTGTTCTTCAGCAGTTACCACACAGCCTGTTTTTCTTAAAGATTTCAAGATTGCTTCTTCATCCAAAGGTTTGATGGTATGTATGTTGATAATTTCTGCTGAGATACCCAATTCTGCTAATTGTTCACCAGCTTCTATTGCTTTCCACACCATATGGCCCGTAGCAATAATGGTAACATCCGTTCCTTCGTCTACCATCCATGCTTTACCGATCTCAAATTTCTGATCAGCAGGCGTGAATACCGGCAACACAGGGCGACCAAAACGCAAGTAAACAGGGCCTTCATATTCGGCAATAGCAATGGTTGCTGCCTTGGTTTGGTTGTAATCACAAGTATTGATTACGGTCATTCCCGGAAGCATTTTCATTAAACCGATGTCTTCTAAAATTTGATGTGTAGCACCATCCTCGCCTAAAGTAAGGCCAGCATGTGAAGCACAAATTTTAACGTTTTTATTAGAGTAAGCCACAGACTGGCGAATCTGATCGTAAACACGGCCAGTAGAAAAGTTCGCGAAAGTTCCTGTAAATGGAACTTTACCACCAATAGTTAATCCTGCAGCAATACCGATCATGTTAGCCTCGGCAATACCAATTTGGAAAAAACGTTCAGGAAATTCTTTAATAAAAGCATCCATTTTTAAAGAACCCACAAGATCTGCACAAAGTGCCACTACTTCAGGATTGTTTTTTCCAGCTTCAAGTAGTCCGGCTCCAAAACCAGAGCGGGTGTCTTTCTTTTCTGTGTATGTATATTTTTTTCTCACGAGAATTCTTTTTAGTAATCTTTTAAAGTGCTGTTTAATTGCGCTAACGCGGCGGCCAGTTGTTCATCATTTGGAGCAACACCATGCCATTTATGCGATCCCATCATGAAATCAACACCACTACCCATTTGCGTGCTCATTAAATTCAAAATCGGTTTGCCTTTTCCCGTTAAAGACTTCGCATAGTGCAGCGCTTTAACAATATCCTCCATGTCATTACCATTAGAAGTAATTACATGCCAGCCAAAAGCTTCAAATTTAGCCTGTAGATTTTCAAGTGATAAGACTTTTTCTGTAGGACCATCAATTTGTTGACCGTTATAATCTATTGTAGCAATTAAATTATCTACCTTATTGTGTGGTGCAAACATGATGGCTTCCCAGTTTTGTCCTTCTTGCAATTCTCCATCGCCTAATAATGTATACACAAGAGAAGTATCCTTGTTCAATTTTTTCGCTAAAGCAGCACCAATCGAAACAGATAAACCCTGACCTAAAGATCCGGAGGCAATTCTAATTCCAGGCAGGTGTTCATGTGTGGTCGGGTGACCTTGTAAACGGGTGTTTAATTTTCTGAAGGTAACCATTTCGCTCGGGTCAAAATAACCAGACCTGGCCAATACGCTATACCATACAGGAGAAATGTGACCGTTAGACAGGAAGAATAAATCCTCTCCCTCACCCTTCATTTTAAAATCTGTGGAATGATTCATGGCCTCAAAATATAATGCGGTCACGAAATCTGCACAGCCTAGTGATCCTCCTGGATGTCCGGATTGGCACCCATGAACCATTCTTACAATATCCCTTCTAACTTGAGAAGCGATATTTTCTAATTCATTGATTGTCTGTTTCATTAAATTGGAAATGTGTTAATAGCAGCAAATGTAATTATTTACTTGTTTAATTATTATTTATTTTAACAGCTCTAAAACCTGGGCTGTGGCATTTTTTGTGTCTACTTTATCGATAATATGGGTAATGATACCTTGCTCATCAATAAGGAAAGTTTTACGGGAAATTCCCATGTATTTTTTGCCAAAATTGTTCTTCTCCACCCATACCCCGTAAGCTTCCACAATTTTCTTGTCTGTATCGGCCAGCAACGTAAAAGGCAAATTGTATTTGGCGATAAAATTCTGGTGTGATTTTTCGTCATCTACGCTAACACCGATCACTACAATGCCCTGAGCTGTTAAACCCTGGTAATTATCCCTGAAATCACATGCCTCAGTTGTACAACCCGGGGTGTTATCTTTGGGATAAAAATACAATACCACTTTTTTCCCTTCAAACTGATTCAGTGAGACGGGATTACCATTCTGGTCTTTTGCTTTAAAAGCAGGTGCTTGCTGTCCTTCAATTAATGTGCTCATAGTTTTATTTTTTAGCGGTAAAAATCAAGATTCAAAATTTTAACATTGTTTTTTAAGTCATCCACTACTAACTTAAGTGTATGTTTCCCAGGGGAAGTACGCTCGTCGAAAGTATGCCATAGCGTTGCCGTTTTAGTATCAAACTCCATCAAAACCCATTGGTCGTCAATATAGCCATTAAAACTTTTCAGACCTGAAAGGTTGTCTCTTATTTTAAAAGTCATTTTGCTGATGCCCCTCATATTCTTTCCTGAAGAGATATTTACAGGGGAAATAGTGGGTGCCAATGTATCAATGGAAATAAAGAAATCACCAAAATTACGGGCCCTGGTTTTGATATAACCATTTTCAAAACTGCCACCTTGAGAAACCCTGTTGGTGTTCACTATCAATGCTTTATCTAAGTAAGGTGTTAAAGCTGCATCTGGTATTATCCACAAGTCAAAGCCCGTATGTAAGGGGGTTAATTTATTGTGAATTTGATGAATAGCAGAATAGGCATTTGTAGCAGGTTTAGGCTTTGTAGCATAAATAAAGTTCAAGTCATTGTAAAGGCTGCCGTTAGGGATACTTACTTTAACCTCATTATTGTTGAATTCATTCAGCTGGTTATAAGGAAATAAAATTCCAGAAGGATAAGCTTTGGCAAGAATAACCGCATTACTGTCGGCTTGAACATTAAACTGCAGCTTACTTTCGTTCCCTTTGCTGTCTGTAATCGTGTATTTTAATTCGTGTAAACCCTGATCAGTAAAATCAATACGACCATTATTCTGTAAATAGTAATAGATTTGGAGCGGATTACCTGGGTCGACAAAGCTTTTTTGTATGGTGCGCTTGGTGGTTATATAGGTAGGATAATCTATATGAGAATTTACACCCTTACTATTTTCAAACTTAAATTGCTCCATGGCAGAAGTGTAGACCACGGTGCCATCTACCTCAAGTTGTATGGAGTAAACGCCATTTGTACCAGAAGCCCCATTATGTTTATCTGTTGTGGTAATACCTAAGCCAAATTCGCCACCTATACGAAGGGTATTGACTTGATTAAGGTGATATTTGCCTGAGCCACCCAAAACCTGGTAATATTGTTTAGGTGTAAATTCATTAAATGGTTTATTGTTGAGGCGGTACACATACATGGAATAGATAACCGGGGGGATATTGTCTGGAATTTCAATTCCAAACAACTGCGGATTAATAGTTGCTTCAGTTTTAGAATCACGAATTTCAAAATGCAGGTGTGGGCCGCCAGAACTTCCACGGTTACCTGAATAGCCGATAACATCACCTTTACGGATAGGAATAAGCGTTGGAGCAGGAAATTCATCTATTTCGAACGTTTTCTTTGCATATTGAATTCGCTCCACCTGTTGGGCTATTTTAGGATTAAAACGTTGCAGATGCCCATAAACGGAGGTATAGCCATTAGGGTGACTTAAGTATAAGGCCTGTCCGAAACCACTGTTTTGTACCCTAAGCCTTGAAATATAGCCATCACCGATGGCATAAACAGGATAACCCTCCCTTTGGTTGGTCCTGAAATCTATCCCCGAATGAAGGTGATTACCCCTTATCTCACCAAAAGATCCAGACAATGCTGGCGGTAAGATGTTTAATGGAGTCCTAAAGTCGACTAGTGGATATTTATTATTGCTGTTTAGGAATTGTGCTTTGGCAAAATAGGAAGTGCAGCAGAGCAGCAATATTACAGCGTATTTTTTATTCATTTAGTTTATTTTATATGGAAATTAAGAAGTTCCTTTCCATTTAACGAGGCTTCCAGGTGATCTCCGGCAAGAACCTGGCCAACTCCCTCTGGTGTGCCCGTAAAAATAAGATCACCTTTCTTTAGGGTGATGTACTGAGAAACAAAAGCAATTATCTTTTCAAACGAGAACAAAAGGTTTTTAGTGTTTCCATTTTGGCGGCGTTGCTGGTTAATATCCAGCTCAAAGTTAAAATCATAAATGTTCTCCACACTATATTTATGAATAAAAGTACTTACAGCAGCAGACTGGTCAAAAGCTTTGGAGAGTTCCCATGGTAATCCTTTTTCTTTGAGCCTGCTTTGCAGATCTCGCGCTGTAAAATCTATTCCTAAGCCTATTTCTTCAAAATAATTGGAAGCAAATTTTTCCTGAATATGTTTACCTTCTTTACCTATTTTTAGAACCACTTCCAGTTCGTAATGGATATCACTAGAAAAATCAGGGATATAAAAGGGCTTATTATCTTTTAGCAAGGCCGTATCAGGCTTCATAAAGATAACTGGACTACTCGGTACCGGGTTATTTAATTCTTTAGCGTGGGCAGCATAATTGCGTCCAATAGCAATGATCTTCATTTGTTCGTTTTTCTTATTAATGTTGATGAAGCTTGCATCATATTGCAGGTTTCAGTTTTAATAGGTTTTTCGTAAAAATAAGAAAGAAAAGTATGAAAACTATAAAACGGAGATACGTTTTACACTGGTTTCTCCACCAGCAACTATTCTAAGGAAGTAAATGCCGCTGTTTAAGCGATTAGGGAAGGAGAAGTTTTTGGTCGTTTCGCCAGAAAGAAAGCGCTCATTAGCTAAGGTAATCACCTCATTACCCAGTAGATCCATTATTTTAATAGACAATTGGGATTCACGCTCTAATCTAAAAGTGATGTTGATCTGGTCGTCAACCGGATTTGGATAAACTTTTATTACTGTTAAAATTTTATCAGATTTAGATACTGTTGCTTTGTTGAAGTTGCTGGAGAAGGTATTATAGGGGATAAAACCGAAGAAAGGACGGTAAGACTTTATATTTGTCTTAATTTGTGGCGTATTATTAACTTTCTTTTTTAAGGATGCATAGTAAATACTGTCCGCTCGCTGAGCACAAACTTGTGCGCTTCCAAATACGCTTATACATGCAATGCATAGCGTATAAATAAGAAGCGTTATTTGTGTTGGTCTTTTCATTTGATTTAAACAAAAGTATATATTATAAAACAAAGAATTCTAAGAAATTGTTTAAAAGACAATATTTAACAATATTTAACAAATTTTACACAAATTACTGTTATCTATACAATTGTGTCAGACCCTAAAAGGACTCATAAGTTATCGGCCGCAGGCTTACTCATTAGTTTAGGAATTGTTTATGGAGACATTGGCACTTCGCCCTTGTATACACTCAGGGCAATATTTAATACCATCAGTAATGTGGGGCAGCCCATTACTACACTGGTGGTTTTAGGTTCACTATCATGTATCATCTGGACCTTAACTTTGCAAACCACCATTAAATATGTGGTGATTACTTTGAGGGCAGATAATAAAGGGGAGGGGGGCATTTTATCGCTTTACTCACTGGTACGCAAAAAAGCCAGGTGGCTGGTTGTACCTGCAATCATAGGTGGGTGTGCCTTGCTTGCCGATGGAATTATTACGCCCAGTATTACTGTAACTACAGCAATTGAAGGCTTGCAACTTAAATTCCCGTGGTTTCAGGTCATTCCTGTGGTTATTACAATCATTGTCATTCTTTTTATTATTCAACAGTTTGGCACCAGCCTGGTCGGCAAACTTTTTGGTCCGATTATGTTTTTATGGTTTGCCACTTTAGGGGTCTTAGGCATTAGCTATGTTGCTCAGGATTGGTCTATTTTAAAAGCATTGAACCCTTATTATGCCTATCATTTGTTGACTACCAACCCAGAAGCACTGCTCATTTTAGGTGGTGTATTTTTGTGTACAACAGGGGCAGAGGCCTTGTATTCAGACTTAGGCCATTGCGGCAGGAAAAACATTAGGATCAGTTGGGTTTTTGTAAAAATAACTTTGATTTTAAATTACCTTGGGCAGGGGGTATGGTTACTGCAGCACCCAAATTATAACGGTATTTTGAACCCGTTTTACGAGATCGTGCCTGAAGCTTATTTGCTCGCTATGGTGGCTTTGGCAACTATTGCCGCCATTATTGCCAGTCAGGCCATGATTACAGGGTCCTTTACTTTAATAGCTGAGGCAGTACGCTTAAACCTATGGCCAAAAGTGCGCATTAATTATCCAAGCAACCAAAAAGGACAAATTTATGTGCCTTCAATTAACTGGCTGCTCTGTGCAGGCTGTATTTCGATTGTGATGATCTTTAAAAAATCTATTAACATGGAGGGCGCTTACGGCTTGGCCATTAACCTTACTTTTCTTGCCACTACTATTCTGATAGCCATGTACATGTTATCGAAAAAAGTGCCGCGCTATATTGTGGTCATTTTTGTCTTAATTTATGGCGTGCTTGAGCTGGCTTTCCTGGCAGGTAATATGACTAAGTTTTTCCATGGTGGTTTTGTTACTTTGTTAATTGGTGCAGTCCTGTTCTCGGTAATGTGGAGCTGGTATATAGCTAGAAAGATCAAAAACCGTTATGTAAAATATGTGGAGATTGACGATTATTACCAGATTATTGAGGAACTGAGCAATGATGAGTCGGTACCTAAATTTTCATCTCAGCTGGTCTATTTAACCAGTGCAAACTTCAAAACAGAAATAGAATCTAAAATCATTTATTCCATTTTACAAAAAGAACCTAAACGTGCAGATATTTATTGGCTGGTACATGTGGATGTAGTTGACGAACCTTTTGCCAGTGATTATAAGGTAGAATTCTTAATACCGGGCAAACTGATCCGTATTGATTTTAAACTGGGCTTTAGGGAAGAGCAAAGGGTAAACTTATTGTACCGTAAGGTGGTTGAAGATTTGGTGAAAAATGGTGAGGTTGACATTACCAGTCAGTACACTTCTCTTAAAAAACATAAAATTGTTGGTGATTTCAGGTTTGTATTGCTCGAAAAACACCTGTCTAAATTTACCTCCCTTAGCTTTTATGAGAGTAGCATAATGCAATATTATTTTATTTTGAAAAAATTAAGTCTCTCTGAAGAAAGTGGTTTTGGCCTGGATTCGAGCTATGTAGATGTGGAAAAGGTTCCATTGATCTTTGTTGCCCCTGATGATATTGAGCTGAACAGGTTGCCCAACTAAGGTACCTGTTGAAGGCTTGGCGGGGACTTTATGGGGACCTCGTACCGGATTTCCCGAACGAGGTGCGAACGAGGTCGGTAGGAAGTGGGTATTTGGTCAGGGGCTTGGGTTAAGGGAATCCCAATGTTTCTATGCCCCAGCCTGAACTTATTCAACTAGAAAAATAAATGTTTCAGAAAATAAAGAATACTTCATCTAAAAATCAAAAAGACCAACGGCATATGTAACTTCCTTGATTATTTGACAAGTTATTAAAAGAATGGTACAGGATAGAGCAGGTTGCTGATCAATTGCAGTTTATTTAACATTACAAATCATTAACAAATATACCTATGGGTAATGTTTGTGATGTTAAACCTTTTTTATATAAAACCAAATATAAAATGATGCAATTCTATTCTTTTTTTCTCAAAAGGCTGTGCATGTTACTTCTCGGTCTTCTATTAGGTCTTTCTGCGTTTGCGCAAAAGCCAATTAAAATTTCAGGTATTGTTTCTGATGAATCCGGACCTCTTAATGGAGTTTCTGTTATGGTCAAAAACTCCAAGTTGGGCACTGTAACCAATGAATCTGGAGCTTATTCTTTGGACGTTGAAAAAGGGGTGACCCTTGTTTTTCGAAGTATTGGGTTTAAAGTTCAAGAAGTAGTTGTAGGAGATAGCCCAAAAATCAATGCATTGCTAGTTTCTGAGTCTGAAGGATTGGAAGAAGTGTTTGTTATTGGTTATGGAAGTCAGCTGCGGAAGGATGTTACAGGTTCGGTAGCTTCAATAGCCATGTCAAATGTACGCGGGCAGGTCATCTCAAGTCCTGATCAAGCACTTTCCGGGCAAGTGGCGGGTGTAAATGTTAGTACTTCTAATGGTATTCCTGGTGGTGGTCCGAAAATCCAAATAAGGGGAATTGGTGCTGTTGGTGCAGGAAGTGAACCGCTATATGTAATAGATGGCTTTCCAGTTCCTTCTTCTTCGAGTCAGCAATCTAACCCAATGAGTGCTATTAATCCACAAGATATTGAATCAATGACCATATTAAAAGATGCATCTGCTACTGCAATTTATGGATCTAGAGGAGCTAACGGAGTAGTGATCATTACTACTAAAAGCGGTAAAAGTGGAAAACTTCAAATACAGCTGTCTGCGAACACAGGGTTACAAGAGGTGCCTCAAAAGGGGAGACCAGATTTAATGAATGGACAAGAATTCGCCCAGTTCAGACAGGAAGCCTTAATGGATAAAATAAGATTTGAAGAAGGGCGGGAACCTTCTCTAACTGAAATTCCCGAAATTTATAGAAATCCAGCATTGATAGGTGAAGGTACCAACTGGTTTGATGAGGTAACAAAAGTTGCGCCTATATCTGATATTAATTTAAGTATTACCGGAGGAAATGATAAGATTAAGACTTATACTTCGCTGGGGTACTTTAATCAAGATGGAGTGATGCTTAATACAGGCTTCGAGCGATTTTCACTACGTACAAATGTAAATGCGACTATTACAGATCGATTAAAAGTTGGAATTAATATAGCGCCTACCATGTCATTTACTAAAGGCGGCGTAAGAGGACAAGGTAGAGATGAGTTTTTTGATATCACTAGTCCTATTCCTGCTGTTTATAACGAGGATGGAAGTTACAATTCCTATATCGTATCACCGGGAACTTTTGGAAATCCCAATCCTGTAATGTTTTTGAATGAAAGAGTAGATAAAAATACGAGAACAAGAATATTGACGAATGTTTTTGGAGAATATGAGATAATAGATAACTTAAAATTTAAGTCAACTTTTAATGTTGATTTTGAGGATAGAGATTCTGAATATTTCAGACCTTCTACTATACCTAATCAGAATTCTCCTGGTCTTTCCGTTCCAAGTGGAAGGTATGGAAGAGCAAAGTATTTGAATTGGTTAAATGAGAATACTTTAAATTATGATATCACTACAGATAACGGTCATTCCTTTTCAGGTTTGTTAGGTTTTACTGTGCAATCCCAAAATGTTAATCAAATCGGATTTAATGGATCCCAGTTTCCTGATGATGATATTGAAACGTTGAATGCAGCAGCTAGAATTACGGTGGGCTCCATAGATAAAAGTGACTGGGGGCTAGTTTCCTATCTTGCAAGAGCTAATTATTCTTATTTAAGTAAATACTTAGTGACTGCTACTGTTAGAACGGATGGTTCTTCTCGCTTTGGTTCAAACAATCGCTGGGGTACATTTCCTTCCTTAGCCTTAGGATGGAGATTATCTGAAGAAAATTTCCTAAAAGAGTCTAAATGGATTAACGAGCTGAAATTAAGAACATCTTATGGTTTTACTGGTAATTTTAATATTGGTAATTATTCCTATATGAGTAATATCGGTACCAGAGACTATGTGTTTAATGGTACGCTGGCAAGTGGCCGTGTGATGAATACTTTAGGCAATCCAAACTTAGGTTGGGAAAAAATGCGTGAATTAAACATAGGCGTTGATTTGATTGTCTTTAATAATCGTTTAAAGATTAATGCAGATTTTTATAATAGAAATACACAAGATTTATTGTTAAATGTGGAGATTCCTCAGTCATCTGGTTTTGGTAGTGTAACCGAAAATCGAGGAGATGTTCAGAACAGAGGTTTTGAGCTAGGAATCAATTCTCAGAACATCGTATCCAAAAACTTTGGTTGGAGCACAAACTTTAATTTTTCTATTAATAGGAACAAAGTAATTGCACTTGGCAGAAGCACAGATCCTATATATTCTGGTGCAAGTAGTGAAGGAAACCCAACAAATATAACCCGAATTGGACAACCTGTTGGAATGCTTTATGGATATGTAGTTGAAGGTATTTATCAGAATCAGGCAGACCTGGATAAATATGCATCTTTCCCGGGTGCAATTCCTGGAAATATGCGATTTAGAGATGTTAATGGGGATGGTGAAATAACACCCTTTAAAGATTTTGATGTGATCGGTAATCCATATCCTGATTTTACCTGGGGGATCACTAATACCTTAAATTATAAAAATTTCGATCTTAGGGTGTTGGTTGTTGGTGCAATGGGAGGAGAAATGCTCCGGGCTACAAACTACTATACCGGAAATATTGATGGTGTATTTAACGTAAGAAAAGAAATTGCTGATCGGTGGAGATCACCAGAACAACCTGGAAACGGTAGAGTGCCTACAACAAACGGCACCGGTAGAGGTCGGGTAATGTTTAGAGATACGCATTCTTATTCAGTAGAAAAGACTGATTATGCCTGGGTGAAAAATATAACTTTTGGATATAATTTACCTAATGGATTAGGAAAGGGTAAGTTTATTGAAAGTATAAGATTATACGGAACTATTCAGAATGCATTTTTAATTACCAAATACCCTGGAAACCCAGAAGGAACGAATTACAATAGATCTGATTCTGGGGCATTAGTTCCAGGGAATGATTATTCTAACTACCCTGTGCCACGTATATTTTCAATTGGAACCAATTTTACTTTTTAAAGCATTTAAATCAAAATAAAGATGAAAAATAGAATTTATATAATAGCATTTTTAGTTGTCGGTTTAACGTCATGCACTAAATTATTGGACGTAGAACCTTATTCTTTTTCCAGCGATGCTAATTATTACGAAAATGAGGGGCAAATTCTAAGAGCTGTAAATGGTGCTTATGGTTCGCTTCAAGAAATTTATACCGGAGACTCTTTCTGGGCATTAACAGAAATGAGTTCAGACAATACTAATTATCAATTTGATGAAACTGACCGCGGTGCGCAACAAAGAGAGGAGATTGATGAGTTTTTGATTAGCTCAACTAATAATTATGTAAACACTTCCTGGCAACTGCTTTATAGAAATATTCAGCAAACAAATGTAATTATAGATCGGATTGAACCTGTGGCATTTGTAAGTGCAGAACTTAAAGCAAGATATATAGGAGAAGCCAAATTTCTTCGCGCATTGCAGTATTTTTATTTAGTACGTCTTTTTGGCGCTGTTCCACTCCTTGTTAAGGAAGTTTCGGATCCAGAAGGAGCTTTTACTAAAGTTCGTGCAAGTGTTCCGGAAGTATATGCTCAAATTATTCTTGATGCTAAAGATGCAGTCGCAAAACTTCCGGCAACTTATGAAAGTAATGCAAGAGGAAGAGCAACCAAAGGTGCAGCACTTACTTTATTAGGAGAAGTATACTTAACTCTAAAGGATTATACTTCGGCGATTGCTAATTTACAGCAAGTTGTTGCAATGAATTATACTTTAGTTCCAAAGTATGGCGATAATTTTAATCCTGCTACAAAGAACAACTCAGAATCAATATTCTCTATTCAGTTCGACGCTGGAATCCAATCAGAAGCCAGTAACTTTATCTTTATGTTCGGTCCTCGAAACGGAAAGAAGCAATTAACTGGTTATACTGGTAATCTTGGAGGAAGTAATATTCCAACCCCAAGTCTGGTTAATGCATATGAAGTTGGTGATCTTCGTAAAGAAGAGTCAATACAAATGTTTAGCGATCCTTCCAACGTAAATTTTGAAGAATCGAAAGCTTTTGGTGGTAAGATTCCATTTATTAAAAAATATTACCATACACCATTTACAGAAGATGGTAGGGCAAACGAGAATTGGCCTGTTTATCGTTATTCTCATGTGTTGTTAATGTTAGCAGAAGCTACTAATGAATTGGGAAGTGGAGATCAATATAAGTATATTAACCCCGTTAGACAACGTGCAAATTTAGCACCTTTATCTGGTTTAAGTCAGACTGCTTTTAGAGATGCTGTACTTAAAGAAGAAAGAGTTGAATTGGCTTTTGAAAATCATCGTTGGTTTCAATTACTTCGAACAGGTAAGGCAGCAGAGATTATGAACCAACATGGTACAGAAGAAAAGCTAAGACTAACTCGTTTGAGTAGCGCTTCTTATAATGTGCAACCTTATAAACTGCTATTTCCAATACCTGAAAGAGAGATACGCCTGAACGGTTTTGCACAAAATCCAGGTTGGTAAGGATAGTTTGTTGTATTTTTCCGAAACTTAATTATATATATTGAATTTAACTCTTATTATGCAAGTCTATCTTAAGCAAATTGCCATTTTAACAGCCCTATTATCAATTTTAATAATGGGGTCGTGTAACAAGGAACCAGAAAAAAAGGTGCCTTTAGATCCTAAAGTGGAAAAGTTCACGGTATCGCCTGATTTTGTGATTGAACACCTTTACAGTCCAGCTGACAATAAAAACGGTTCGTGGGTTTCAATGACTTTTGATGAAAAAGGAAGAATGATTGCCTCAGATCAATATGGAGCGTTGTATCGATTGAAATTGCCGCCAATTGGAGCAGACTCAAGTCTGCTAAAAATTGAGAAACTTACTTTTCCCAAAGTAGATATTTCAGCGAATGATACTTCTAAAACAAAAGTTGAGATGGGCTATGCACAAGGACTGCTATGGGCATTTAATAGTCTTTATGTGATGGTGAACCATAAAGGTGATGAAAACTTAAAAAAAGGAAGTGGACTTTATCGGCTTCAAGATACCAATGGCGATGATGAATTTGATAAAATAACAAAATTAATTTCATTAGAAGGAGAAGGAGAACACGGCCCACATAGTGTAGTTTTGGGCCCTGATGGCAAATCAATTTATATTATTGCTGGAAATCATACCGATGTTCCAAAAATGGATAGTTATCGTTTGCCTTCTAATTGGAAAGAAGATAATTTATTTCAATTAATTAAAGATCCTCAAGGGCATGCTAACGATCGGATGGCTCCAGGTGGATGGATAGCTAAAACTGATTCGGTAGGAAAGCATTGGGAGTTAATAGGTGCTGGTTTTCGGAATCCTTTTGATTTAACTTTTAATGATGAAGGAGAAATGTTTGCTTATGATTCAGACATGGAATGGGACTTTGGAATGCCATGGTACCGACCAACAAGGTTAATGCATGTAACGAGTGGAAGTGAATTTGGATGGCGTACTGGAAATAGTAAATGGTCTCCATCTTATCCTGATAATTTACCTGCAATGATTAATATCGGACAGGGTTCGCCAACAAATTTAATCTATGCAGGTAAAGCAAACTTCCCTGAAAAATATAGAAAAGGTTTATTTGCATTCGATTGGAGCTTTGGAATTATTTATGCTATAAAGTTAGAACCTAACGGTGCGACCTATAATGCAACAGCGGAAGAGTTCATTTCTGGAGCTCCATTACCCTTAACGGATGGAAAAATTGGTCCTGATGGCGCATTGTATTTTCTTACGGGTGGTAGAAAATTAGACTCAGATCTTTATCGTGTATATTACAAGAAACAAGATGAGATAAAAGAAGAGAGAAAAAATGAAAAGTTAGGTAATGAAACACCTGAACAAAAAATAAGAAAACAACTTGAACAATACCATAAGCCATCTGATGTAGACGCGATTAAATTTATATGGCCGTATTTAAAACATGATGATAGGCATATAAGGTATGCAGCACGTATTGCACTTGAACATCAACCTATTAATTCTTGGATTAAATTAGCTTGGAAGGAAAGAAACATTCACGCGATAACTCAATCTCATATCGCCCTGGCAAGGATGGGACATCCCAACCTGAAGTCAAACATGCTTAAAAAGCTGATGACAATAAATATCGAACGGATTTCTTTGGAAAGGAAAATAGATCTTTTACGAGCATTTGAATTGGTAATTTCAAGAATGGGAATGCCGAACGAGCAAGACAAAAATCTAGTAATAAATTATTTGGATAAAGTTTATCCAACTTCCATCAATTCGCTCAATAGAGAATTAAGTAAAATCCTGGTTCATTTGGGCGATCCTCAGGTAGTTGGAAAAACACTTTCGATATTATTTGAGGCGAAAGATGATTCAACGTATCAAGAAACAGTTACTAAGTCGTCTGATTTAATTCTTAGAAATCCTCAGTATGGTTTAGACATCGCAAATATGTTAGCGAAAACACCCCCTGCGCAACAGATCTATTTAGCAACTGTTTTAAGTAAGGCTAAAAATGGATGGACTCCAGAAAAAAGTGAGAAGTATTTTAAATGGTTCTACGATGCTTTCGGTTTTAAAGGTGGCAATAGTTACATAGGCTTTGTAGATCGGGCTAGAAAGTTAGCCCTCGAGAATGTTCCTAAATCAGAATTTGCACATTACAATACCATATCAGGTGATTCTTTGTTAAGTAAGTCGGGAACTTCATTAGCACAATCTGAAGAAGGACCAAAAGGACCTGGACGCGGTTGGACGATGGAAGATGCTCTACCTATTGTTGAAAAGAATACTGGAGATCGGGATCTAAAACAAGGAAAGATGTTGTTTTCATCAATTCGTTGTGGTACTTGTCATAGTTTTAAAGGAGAAGGTGGAACAATTGGTCCTGATTTGACTCAATTGGGCACTAGATTTTCTGCGAAAGACATGCTGGAATCTATTCTAAACCCTAATGATGTAATCTCTGATCAATACGCATCAAAAGTTTTCTATTACAAGGATGGTACTTCAACACTAGGGAGATTAACAAATGAAGATGAAAATACATACTTTATCTCTCAAAATCCTTATGCACCGCAAACCATTAAAAAAATCCTTAAAAAGGACGTTTCTGAGGTGAGGTTAGCAAAGGTTTCTTTGATGCCACCAGGCACTATTAATCAATTAAATGAAAGTGAATTAAAGGATTTGATAGCCTATTTAATGTCTGGCGGTCAAAAGAACAATTCTGCTTCTAAATAAAGAACAACAGATGTGGTATGGTAGCAACCTTCAGTTCAACATTGAAATGAAGGTTGCTTCATTACCTCGCTAAAAAATTAAATTTTTTTAAACCAATGATATTATGAAAAACTCTTTCAAGCCATTTGGCACATTAGTTTTCCTGCTCTATTTTATTATTTCTAGTTGTAGTTTCTCTGGTCAAGAAAAAGAGCAAGCTGTAGTAGCTGTTAAAGAAGATTTTACGGATCTTTTTGATGGGAAAACCTTGAATGGTTGGGAAGGTGATGCCACTTATTGGAGAATGGAAGACGGTATTGTTGTAGGGGAAACAACCCTCTCTACACCTGTTTTGAAGAATAATACATTTCTTACCTGGAATGGTGGCGAATTAGGAGATTTTGAATTGATAACAGAATACAGAATTACTGCGCAAGGAAACAGTGGAATTAACTATAGGAGTGAGGTAGTAGAGAATGTGCCTTTTGCATTAAAGGGTTATCAAGCTGATATTGATGGTAATAACAACTATACGGGACAAAATTATGAAGAGCGAAAAAGGACCACACTTGCCTATAGAGGAGAAAAAGTATCCATTCCAACTTCCAGTAAAGGGAAAGTTGAGAATAATGCCTGGTCATCAAGGACAATTGAAGGGTCTCTTGGGAATTCGGATTCGTTAAAGACAACTATCAAAGCGGAAGATTGGAATGAATGCCATTTAATTGTTAAGGGAAACCGTTTGCAGCATTATGTTAATGGTATTTTAATGGCTGATGTGACTGATAATGATTCTGTTAATGTTAAACTCAGCGGATTGTTAGGCATGCAAATACATGTTGGGCCTCCAATGAAAGTGGAATATCGAAATTTTCGTATAAAGCGAATTTAATTAATTGATCAGCTATAAAGGAGGACATTATTTTGGAAGATCAAAAATGGAATACTCACTTATCAAATTCAGCCCAGGTAGGAGGAATTGAAACTTCTATTCTTGACAATGGGGCTGGAAAGGGGACTCGGATTGCTTGGATTAATACAGGAACAGGTTTAAGGTATAAAATTGTCCTCGACCGGGCAATGGATATTGCTGATGCATTTTATAATCAGCATAGTTTGGCATGGTTGAGTCATTTAGGTGTTATGGGACCTCAACCATTCTCCAATCAAGGAACTGATTGGTTGAAAAATTTTGGTGGCGGATTGTTTGTTACTTGTGGTTTGGATCATATAGGAGGACCTGAATCAGACGAATATGGTACTCGTGGACTTCATGGACCAATAAGTAACATTCCTGCCGAGATAGAATCTATTATTCAGCCAGATCTTTCAGCGGGTAAGTTGGATATGAGCATTGTTGGAAGAATGAGACAAAGCCAGCCATTGGGGCAACAATTTGAATTGAAACGTACCATTTCGGGAGCTCTAGGGAAGGCAGTTATTAGGATACAGGATGAAGTGGTTAATCTTGGAAATACCCCTGCTCCTCACATGCTGCTTTATCATTTTAATTTTGGTTGGCCACTAGTTGATGAAGGAACAGAAATTATTTGGAAAGGGAAATGGAAATCACGTGAAACTGGAGTGAAAAATAAAATTTTCAAAGAGGGAAATGATTTTCGTAAATGTCCTAAACCCTTAGCTGATCATAGCGGAGGAGGTGAAGAAGCCGCTTTTATTGATGTAGATGCTGATTCTTCAGGTCAATGTGTATGCGGTTTATATAATGCTAATCTTGGAATAGCAGTAACCTTAAAGTTTCCAAAAAAGCAATTACCCTGGTTAACTAATTGGCAACACTGGGGCAAGGGAGAATATGTAACAGGACTTGAGCCTGGTACAAATACACCCATTGGCCAAGCAAGTGCTAGGAATAAAAAGGAACTTTTATTCCTAGCACCTGGAGAAAGAAGGACCTATGATTTGGAGATCGAAGTATTAAAAAATGAAGAAAAAATTCAAGATTTTTTAAAGAACAATAATTACTAAACATTATATTATGGAGAAAAAAGGCATTGCTGCTAAAGCCCTTGAACAGGGAAAGGGCATTTTACGTTTGACACCAACATGGGTTCCAAGGTCTTTTTGCGTACCCGGTAGAAGAATTAAACTTCATCCAGACGATTATTATGTATTAGGTGGTGAACGCGGTGGAATTGACGAAAGGTGGTTTGCTTCAACAACGCCTGCCAAAAACGGGCCTTTAACTGGAGAAAATGAAGGACTAAGTGCAATTGTATTTAATAATGGTACAGAAGAAGAACAGGTTTTATTAAAAGATGCAGTAGAGGAGCTTAAAGGTGAGTTAATTGGCGATCGTTTATGGGATGAACATAAAAGTTGGCCAATGTATTCAAAGTTCTTTGATAATATGGGCCAACTGCCTCACCATATTCATCATAACGATGAAAAGGCGGCATTGATTGGGCAAATGGGTAAGCCAGAAGCTTATTATTTCCCTCCTCAATTAAATAATCATGGAGGAGATTTTCCTTATACTTTTATGGGAATTTCACCGGGCACTACAAAAGAAGAAATTCGGGAATGTCTTGTTAATTTCACTAAAGGTGATAATAAAATAACAAGCTACTCTCAAGCCTACCAACTGGATCCTGGAACAGGTTGGGATGTGCCCCCTGGGTTACTTCATGCGCCTGGAAGTATGTGTACCTATGAACCGCAAAAGGCTTCGGATGTTTTTGCGATGTACCAATCATTAGTCAATGAAGCAATTATACCTGAAGCATTATTATGGAATGGAACTCCAGAAGAGAGTAAAGGTGATTTTGATGCCTTACTTGATGTAATAGATTGGGATCTAAATCTTGATCCCAATATGATGCAAAATCGTTTCATGGCTCCTAAACCTGTTAAACCTATTGAAGAAATGAAAGCAGAAGGATATATTGAAAACTGGATTTGTTATAAATCTGATGCTTTTAGTGCAAAAGAACTAACCGTTTTGCCGGGAGCTTCAGTTACAATTAAAGATAGCGGAGCTTATGGTATGATTATGATGCAAGGACATGGAAAAATGGGTGTTTGGGATATTGAAACGCCAGCGTTGATCCGTTATGGACAATTGACAAATGATGAATTTTTTATCAGTGAGAAAGCTGCATCCGAAGGAGTTAAGATTGTGAATTTATCAGCTAATGACCCCATTGTAATGCTTAAGCATTTTGGACCCGGAAATCCGGATTTAGTATTATAGAGCTAGCTTATAAAAGATAATTATATGAATATGAATGAGAATAATTACCCAAAACTCCACAACGCTACTTGGCCAGGTATTGTGGGAAAGGGAACAGGTTCAGATCAAGTTATTTCTTTCGACACCATGCTGGAAAAAACTGCTGCTGCTGAAGTTGATGGAATAAAATTTGATGGTATTGATATTGGTCTTTTCGATCCACATATAGATCTGGATATGAGCGATGATGGTGTTAAGAAACTCGTTGACAAGGTATCTGCTTTAAATCTAGAAATTGGAACGTTGGTAGCCCCAATTTGGGGTGGACCTGCGATGGGCAATAAGGCAGAAAGGACTTTGTTTGTTGACACGGTTCGCAAAGCAGCTAAATTTGGTCAAAAATTACGGGCACTTGGTATTCGTTCAAATGCTGTCATTAGGATTGATTCGGCTAGTAATCTCGATGCTTGGGCGTTAGACCCAATAAATAATTCGAAATTGATTGCTCAGACTTTTCGGGAAGCATGTGATGCCGCCGCTGAATATGATGAAAGTCTCGCTGCAGAAGGGGAGATTTGTTGGGGCGGAATGCATAGTTGGAGAGCCATGGTTGATACATTAGAGGCTATTGATAGACCGAATGTAGGTTTTCAGGCTGATATGGCGCATACTTTATTGTACTTACTAGGTTTTAATAGCCCTGAAGATAGAATATTACCTAAAGATTTTGAATGGAGTGATCGCGAAACATTGAAAGAAGGATTAATTACGCTCACGAATGTGCTTCGACCGTGGACAATAGATTTTCATGTTGCGCAGAATGATGGTACTGTTTTTGGATCAGGGTCGCATGATAAAACCGGTCGTCATTGTTTGGCATTGGATCCAAATGGAAAATTGGATATTGTAAATGATGCAGGTTATTGGCTTAGAGATGAAAATAATCAGTTAACGAAAGCATTTAAACATATTTGTTGGGATGGTTGTATGTTCCCCAATGAAGTAATGCTGAAGCAACAGACTTGGAATGATATTTTAGCGACGATGATTAAGGTTCGGGAAAAACATGGATGGAGAGAATAGAAATTGCTAATTGCAAATTAACGTAACTATGGCAAAAAAAGAATTAAGAATAGGATTAATAGGATGTGGTTTTATGGGTAGAACTCATTCAAATGGGTATAATCGCATTAGGAATTTTTTTCCAGAATTAGGATATCTTCCTGTATTGAAGACCGTTTGCTCAAGGAGTGAAAAAAAAGTAAAGGCATTTGCGGAGCAATGGGGATATGAATCTATTGAAACAGATTGGAAAAAAGTAATTGCTCGTGATGATATCGACGCAATTGACATCTGTACGCCAAATGATATGCATGCAGAAATTGCAATTGCTGCTGCGGCAGCAGGAAAAATGGTTCTTTGTGAGAAGCCACTTGCCCGCAGTTTAGAGGAAGCACAGCAGATGGTAGATGCAATAGAAAAAAGCGGTGTCAAAAATATGGTTTGGTATAATTATCGTCGCCTACCCGCAGTTACTTTAGCTAAAAATATTATCGATTCAGGAAAGCTTGGAAGGATCTTTCATTATCGGGCAAATTTTTTACAAGACTGGACGATTAATGCGGACATACAACAGGGTGGTACTGACTGGCGTATGGATGCAGCTGTTGCTGGTTCTGGAGTGACGGGTGATTTATTAGCACATTGCATTGATACGGCAATGTGGCTAAATGGTGCCATTAATGATGTGTCTGCTGTTACTGAGACGTTTGTTAAACAAAGGGTTCATCAATTGACAGGTAAAATGCAACAAGTAGGAATTGATGATGCTTGTATTTTTCATTGTCATTTTGATAATGGGTCGTTGGGTTTATTTGAATCAACTCGTTATGCTCGTGGGCATAAAGCGATGTATACATTTGAAATAAATGGTGAAAAAGGATCTATACGCTGGGATTTGCAAGATTTGAACCGACTTGAATTCTTTGACCATGCAGATGATTCAAAAGTTAGAGGTTGGCGCACTATTCATGTTACAGACGGTGATCAACCATATATGAATAAATGGTGGGTTCCTGGTTTAAGTATTGGCTATGAACACAGCTTTGTTCATCAAATTGCTGATTTTCTTAAAAGCATCGAAACAGGTGAATCTTTTTCACCGAGTTTTAAGGATGCATTAGAAACACAAAAGGTTTGTGAAGCTGTTATTGATTCTGCAAATTCAAAAAGCTGGAAAGATACTTATGTAGATTGGACTGAAAGTTAATAAAATTTCCTTCACAAAAGGAAATTTCCTAAAAAAAGGTTGGTCAAATATATTTTGACCAACCTTTTTTTAGTATAAATAGATTTTTCTATTTGTTCTTAATGAAAAATCAGTGTTTCAGGTTTAACTTATCGCATTTAACTTACTGTGTTTATAACCGTACATGAAGTAAACCACCAAGCCTATTAACAACCAGATGCCAAAGCCAATCCAATTCGATATACCCAGTTCGCACATCATGTAAAGGCAACTCAATAAGCCTAAAACAGGAATCAGACTAAGGTTTTTAACGATAGAATAATAACAGATGACCACGCAAAGGATCAAGAAGATCCACATCGGTATTTTATGCATAAATAAACTCCAGCCACTATTGTATTTTTTCTGTGGGCTTACCGTTGATTCATCGATAAACTTTTGATAAGCTTTAGCATCTATATTATTTAAAAATGCTTCTGCATCAGGATTTCTTTCAATAATATTAATGCGGCTTTGCCTTTCAATAATTTGATTTTGAACTGATTTTAATTCCAGGGCATCTAAAGAAGTTACAAAACTGGTGGGGTTGTAAACCTTATCTGTATTGTAAAGAAAATTGTTACTTTCTGTTTTGTATTTGGTAAATGCCACAACAAGTATCGCAGCAAAAAATACTGGAATAATATACTTGGCGTTGGCATAAGGGATTTTAAACTTCCCTCTTTTAATATCAGGTTTATCTTGTAATACCAGTACCCCAGTACAAACCAGCACAAAGGCAAACAGTGTACCAATAGAACATAAATCGGTAACGATGGTAAGGTTCATAAATAAAGAAGGCACAGCAACCACAAAACCCACTACGATTGTTGCAAAAGAAGGGGTTTTATATTTAGGGTGTATCTTTGAAAATGATTTTGGCAATAAACCATCTCTGCTCATACTCATCCAGATGCGGGGTTGACCCATCTGGAATACCAATAGCACGCTGGCCATGGCAAATACAGCACTCACTGCAATAATGCCACTTATTGCTTTCAGGTTAACCTGGTCAAATACAAATGCTAATGGATCGCCTACGGCCAATAAACTGTAATTAACCATTCCTGTTAATACCAGTGCGATAGCTACATATAAAACTGTACAAATAATAATGGCCCACATCATTGCCCTGGGTAAATCTCTTTGAGGGTTTTTACATTCCTCTGCAGTGGTGGAAATGGCATCAAAACCAATGTAAGCAAAGAATACTGCGGACACACCTTTCAAAACACCACTCACGCCATTTGGGGCAAAAGGATTCCAATTCTCGGTATCTACGTAAAATATACCCACCGATAAGACTAATAAAATGACCGCAAGTTTAACTATTACCATCGCATTACTTGCATTTCTTGATTCTTTCATCCCCCTGTAAACCAGCCAGGTAATGAAAATGATGATGAATAGCGCAGGTAAATCAGCTACCAAATGGAAGTTGCCGATTTTTGGTGCAGTTATCCATGCATTATTTGCCATACGGGTAGCATCATCTAAATTACTAAAACTTTTTCCTGCATTTAATAAGGCTTCTGCATGTTTATGTCCGTTAAACGCACTAAGGTAATCCATTGTCATCCAATCGGGTAGATGAATACCATTGCTGATATTTAAAGCCGGAATACGGATGGATGTGAGGAGCCCGGTAAAATAGTCAGACCACGAAATGGCCACAGTGATGTTACCTATGGCATATTCCATGATTAACGACCAGCCAATAATCCAGGCTACTAATTCGCCAAAGGCGACATAAGAATAGGTGTAAGCACTGCCGGAAACCGGTACCATAGAGGCAAACTCTGCATAAGCAAAAGCAGCAAAACTACAAGCCAGTGCGGTAAATATAAAAAGAAAGATAACTGCTGGACCACCATCAGCACTTGCTTTACCAATGGTGCTAAATATTCCAGCACCTATAATGGCCGCAATTCCAAAGGCGGTTAAATCTCGAACACCCAACGTTTTACTGAGGGATGGTTCATGATCTCCATATCCCTTTTCTGCATCCGCCATTATTTTGGATATGGACTTCTTTCTTAAAAGCTTTTCAAGCATAAATTAGTGGTTATTCAGTTAAGCGTTTATCAAACATAAAAAATAGGATTGAAATTAACCTAATTTGTCCAATTCATTTTTCACAAAAGAGGCAAGCTCCTTCACGTAATCCACACTAAAATCGAATTTAATGCCTGCAGTTTCGTAAATCACATCCATTGGCTTGGTGTAACCCAGGGCTAATGCATTTAGATATTGCTGAAGTGCTTTTTCTGGATTTTCTTTGTAATTTTTCCAGATCGCTATGGCACCCAGTTGGGCAATGGCATATTCAATATAGTAAAATGGCACTTCAAAAAGGTGTAGCTGTTTTTGCCAGGTATTGCCAAAAATAGCTTCCTGATCTTCCCAATTTGAAAAACCGCCACCAAAAGTGGTATATATTTGTTTAAAAGCTTCTTCCCGATCGGCAGCATTATGACCAATATTGGTATATATCCAATGTTGAAACTTATCTATTACCGCAACCCAGGGCAAGGTTTTCAATACATCTATTAATTGTTCTTTCTTAGCCCTGATTAAATCTTCCTCCTTATCAAAATAGACAGACCAATGATCCATTGACATTAGCTCCATACTCATCGATGCCAGTTCAGCTACTTCTGAAGGGCAATGTTTAAAATCATTCAATTCTAAATTGGCATTCAGGAAAGTATGTACAGCATGGCCTCCCTCGTGTATCATAGTGGTCAAATCTCTTAAAGAGTTTGCCGAATTCATAAAAATAAATGGAGCGCCGGTTTCTGCTAAAGGGTAGTTATAGCCACCCGGTGCCTTGCCCTTACGACTTTCTACATCAAACAAATTGTTCTCTTTCATTACTGAAAGCATTTGTCCAAGTTTTGGATCTATAGCATTGAAACAGGTAATGCTTTTATCTATCAGTTCTTGTCCGTTTTGGAAAGGTTTTAATGCTGGCTTGCCACTAGTGCTCACTTCCTGATCCCAGGGTTTCAATACTTTTAAGCCTAATAATTCAGCACGTTTATCTGCCTGTTCTTTTAATATCGGCACAATTTCCTCTTCAATAGCCTGGTGGAAATCATAACAATCCTGTGGAGTGTAGTCAAACCTTCCTAATGCCTGGAACATGTAATCGCGGTAATTTTCAAAACCAGCATTTACACCCACCTGGTTTCGCATAACGATCAACTCATCAAACAAAATGTTTAATTCGTCTTTGTTTACCATGCGGCGTTGCTGAATAGTTTCCCAGGCATTTTCGCGTATCGAACGGTTCGTGTCTTTTAAAAAATTAGCGGCTTGTTCAAGTGTATATTCCTGCTCGTTTATCACCACGCTCATTGCTCCGGTAATGGATTGATAGCGCTGTTGTGCAACCTGTAATTTAGTAAATAGGGCTATGTTTTCTTCCCTGTAAATCTCCAGTGCCTTTCTTACACCGCGCAGGTATACGAAGTATTTGTCTGCATCGAGTTGGTCGATATAGTCACTGGACACCAGTTTTTGATTAAGCTGGTTGGTAAAAGGGGCTATTTTAGGCTCTATTTCAGTGGCAAAGTATTGGAATTCTTTAACTAAAGCTTCGTTTGCTGTATTGCAGGTCATTTTAATATAGCGCCATGCAAAATCTTCTTCCAATGCTTCTTCCAGCTCACTTTTATTTTTAAGCCACGTCTCAAGGCCTGCAACATCATCTATTTGTCTTGTTAACAATTCATTTAGCAGCGGGGCTAAATTATCCCATTTCATTTCCAAATCTTGTGGAATGTAATTCCTTTTCCTTTTTGGTATGGTTAGATCGATCATAAGTTTTAAATATAAAAATTAGTTCTGATAAAGGCATCTACTAAAAAACATAGAGCAAAAATCACAGAAGCATAACCATTGGTGGTAGCAAAAGCCTTATTGACCTTACTGATGTCATTGGGTTTTACCAGAAGGTGCTGGTAAATTAAGGCAAAGCAAAAGAATGCAATGCCAATATAATAAACCCATGTAAATGGAATATAAAATACAGGGATAATGACGCAAAGGGCAGAAAAAATATGCAGGACTACAGATAATTTAAGGGCGTTATTGATACCAAGTGTTGCAGGTATAGAATGCAGCTTTTCTTCTCTATCAAAATCTTCATCCTGTAGGGCATAAATAATGTCGAAACCACTAACCCAGAATAATACGGCAAAAGAATAAAGGACGGGCACAATGTTAAAGTGACCGGTTACGGCAATATAGGCTCCAATGGGAGCTAACGAAAGCCCCAAGCCCAATACCATATGGCATAAAGCTGTAAAACGTTTGGTGTAACTATAAAATAAAACAATAAACAATGCGATGGGTGATAAGTAAAGGCAAAGCGTATTGATAAAGGCTGTTGTAATGATAAATAAAAGGCAGTTAAGGATGACAAAAATTAAAGCTTCGTTGGCAGAAACTTTTCCCGCAGGAATATCGCGCATATTAGTGCGTGGATTTTTGGCATCAATATGCCTGTCGAGATAACGGTTAAATGCCATAGCAGCATTGCGTGCAAAAACCATGCACAACAATACCAAAACCAATAAATACCATTGAAAAGGGGAATCGGTAGTGATAACGCCAAGAAAAAATCCAATTAAAGCAAAAGGTAGGGCAAAAATGGAATGTGCAAAGAGCACAAGCGAGAAATATTTCTTCATCTTTTTATTCTTGTTGGAAACGTTTGACTAGGATCAATTGTTTCCTTAATTATTTAATATTCCGGAGTCTCTTTAGGTACTAAAATAGGCATAACGAAATGCTGATTAATGTCTTCAATAAATTTTAAAACTTCGTCTCTCCCTTGTCCTTTTTCTGCAGAACTGACCACATAAGGTGGTACCTCTTCAAACCAACCTTGTAGTGCTTTTTTAAATTGGGCAACATTCTGGTCTGTTTTTACCGCAGATTGCTTGTCGGCTTTTGTGAAAATTAATGCAAATGGAACCTGACATTCACCAAGCCAGCAACAGAATTCTAAATCTATCTTTTGTGGCTCCAGGCGGCTGTCGATTAAAACAAACACACACTGTAGACTTTCTCTCTTAGTGATGTAGTTACGGATAAATTTCTCCCATTTCTCGCGGCTGTTTTTGGATACTTTAGCGTAGCCATATCCAGGTAAATCTACGATATACCATTTCTCATTGATTAAAAAATGGTTGATTAACTGGGTTTTTCCCGGCCTTTGCGATGTTTTTGCCAGTCCGTGCTGGTTAACCAGCATATTGATTAACGAGGATTTTCCAACGTTTGAACGCCCGATAAAGGCATATTCCGGCATATTGGCAACCGGTAAGGGTGCAAGCTTTGTATTGCTACAAATGAATGTTGCTGATTTTATAATCATTTCACAAAGGTAGAAAATTAGTTTTCAACAATACTTATCTTTGCTGCACAACCATGAATGAAAAAATAACTCCATACCAGTCTGAATCCGCAACCAAGAAAGAACAGGTAGCAGATATGTTCAATAACATTTCCAAGACGTACGACTTCCTTAATCATTTTCTTTCTTTAGGAATTGATATTATATGGCGAAAAAAGGCCATAGGAGAGCTGAAATCGATAAAACCACGTCTGATGCTCGATGTAGCAACCGGTACTGGCGACTTCGCTTTTGAAGCAATAAAGATTTTGAAGCCAGAGAAAGTCATTGGCGTAGATATTTCTGTAGGTATGCTAGATATGGCAAGGAAAAAGATTTTGGAAAGAAATTTAAGCTCAGTTTTTTCTGTTCAAACTGGTGATTCGGAAAAATTGCAGTTTGAAGATGATCATTTTGATGCTATAACCGTTGCTTTTGGTGTCCGTAATTATGAAAATCTGGAAAAAGGACTTGCTGATATGTACCGGGTATTGAAGCCTGAAGGTAAAATTGTTATTCTTGAGTTTTCAAAACCACAGCAGTTTCCGGTAAAACAAGGGTATAATTTTTATTTCCAACATATTCTTCCTGTATTTGGGAAAATGTTTTCTAAAGATTCCCGCGCTTATACTTATCTTCCCGAATCCGTTGCTGCTTTTCCTGATGGGCAGGCTTTCACGACGTTAATGACCACCGTAGGTTTTAAAATGACTAAACAGAGGTCACTTACTTTTGGAATCTGTTCAATTTATACTGGTATTAAATAGAATTAAACAAATCCTTTAGTTGCTGTTATGAAAATAAACTTCTACTTTCTGTTTTTCTGTTTTCTTCTATGCGGTTCTGCCAAAGGGCAAAATTGGGGTCTGGACAATGATTACGAAGCTGTTCAGTTTACCTATACCCTGCAATATGTTACTTCGCAATATAAGGTTTTCCCTGCAACCGACTGGAAGGAATCGATTATGGAGGGCAATACCCAAGTTTCAACACCTTTAAATGAAATGAGATCGCCTGTTACATCTGGGTTTGCAATCGGATTGGGGGCTACTAAACACCTCAGCACGCACACCGTACTTAGGCTCGTACCTACGCTGACTTTTGCAAACCGCTTATTGAACTATAAATATCATGATGTTTTAGGGACAACACCTGAAGGAATGCCTATTTATTATAAAGAACGGAAAGTGAACGAATACCTCTTGGAATTTCCCTTGAGTCTGAAACTTAAATCAGATCGACGCGGTAATTTTGGGGTTTATATGACTGGGGGTGCAAAATATAGTACAGCTATTTTACAGGGAAAGCGTAATAATGATACAGAAAAAGTAGCCCAGGAAAAAATGTTGAAAAACAGCAGGAATTATCTTTCTTATGAAGCTGGACTAGGCATTGACTTGTATTTTAAGTTTTTAACATTGTCTCCCGAAATTAAATATTCTTCTTCATTCAACAACATTCTCAAACAGGAAAACAGTGCTTTTTCCAGGCCAATTGATAAGCTTATATTGAGAAATGTTACATTTAGTTTATATATTCAGTAAAGTTCGGGGGTAAAAAATCTTATTTTTGTGGCATAATTTTAATTTTATGGAATCAAAAACTGCATTTATCACTGGAGCCACTTCTGGAATAGGTGAGGCCTGTGCTACTTTATTTGCACAACAAGGCTATCAATTGATTTTGGTAGGCAGGCGTACAGAGCGACTTGAGAAGTTATCAAGGTACCTTGAAGATAAATATGCGATTACTGTGATGCCGCTTGTATTGGATGTGAGAAATAAAACACAGCTAAGTACAGTTCTGGAGGGGCTACCTGAAGAATGGAAAAAAGTGGCTGTGCTTGTCAATAATGCAGGCCTAAGTCAGGGACTTGATCCAATTGATAAAGGAAATACCGACGATTGGGATACTATGATCGATACCAATATGAAGGGTTTACTGTATGTTTCTAAAATTGTTTCTAATTGGATGATACCGGAAAAAAAGGGCCATATTATTAATATTGGTTCAATTGCAGGTAAGGAAGTTTATCCTAACGGAAATGTTTATTGTGCTACCAAACATGCGGTTGATGCCTTGAATATAGGAATGCGCATGGATTTGCTGCCTCATGGAATTAAAGTGACAGCTATAAACCCGGGCATGGTTGAGACCGAGTTTTCTATAGTCAGGTTTAAAGGAGATGAAGATCGTGCTAAGACTGTTTACCAGGGATTTGAGCCTTTAATGGCACAAGATATTGCAGATGCAATTTGGTTTGCGGTAAGCAGGCCTGCTCATGTAAATATTAACGACATGCTAATTATGCCAACTGCGCAGGCTTCAGCAACAATAACGCTAAAAAAATAAAATATGATATCGAATACCATAGATCAGGAAATAAAAAAAGCTATGCTAGCTAAGAATCAGGCTCAGTTGAGAGGTTTAAGAGCAATTAAAGCTGCGCTATTATTAGCAAGAACTGAAAAAGGTTCTGTAGAAGAAGTAACTGAAGATGTAGAGTTGAAAATACTTCAAAAGCTGATTAAACAGCGTAAAGAATCATCAGATATCTTCAAACAACAAGGACGGGAAGATTTAGCTTTAGTAGAGGATGAGGAAATTGAGGTAATTAATAATTTTTTGCCAAAGCAATTAGAAAAAGCTGAAGTTGAAGCCATTATTCTTGCTATTGTTAAAGAAATTGGCGCTAGTTCCATGAAAGATATGGGCAAAGTTGTCGGTCTTGCTAATAAGGAATTAGCTGGTAAAGCGGATGGAAAATTAATTGCAGAAATTGTTAAAGCGCAATTGGCATAAATTGTGTTAATAATTATAATCGTGTTTTTTTGAAAAAAATACGTCAATTGCCTTTAATTAACAAATGTCTACTAACTTAGTAGCACATCCACAAAAAAAATATGAAATACGAAGTAGTAGAAGATAATGGGTTTAGGTATATAGAAGCAGGAGCGGGTGAACCTCTT
The DNA here is from genome assembly GCF_040544395.1 of Pedobacter sp. CG_S7. Classification (NCBI taxonomy): domain Bacteria; kingdom Pseudomonadati; phylum Bacteroidota; class Sphingobacteriia; order Sphingobacteriales; family Sphingobacteriaceae; genus Pedobacter; species Pedobacter sp. CG_S7. Next base: position 369,388 of record NZ_JBEONS010000001.1, read on the forward strand.
GTATTACTTCATGGTCTAATGGGTGAATTGAGTAATTGGGAGCAAACAATAGATTATTTTAAAGATCGTTATCGAGTAATTGTACCAATTTTGCCAATTTATGATTTGCCTTTATTAACTTTAGGTGTAAAGAGTTTGTCTAAATTTGTTTACCGTTTTTTGAAATTTAAGAAATTAAATCAGGTGGTGCTGATTGGAAATTCGCTAGGTGGCCATGTAGGACTGGTTTTTACAACCAACCATCAGGAAAAAGTTAAAGCACTGGTATTAACGGGTAGTTCTGGTTTATATGAAAATGCTTTTGGTGGCTCATTTCCAAAAAGAGAAAGTTACGAGTATATTAAAGAAAAGACAGCCTTTACTTTTTATGATCCTGCAACGGCAACAAAAGAATTGGTTGATGAGGTTTTTAAAACAGTAAATGAACGGTCTAAGGTGATCAGGATTTTGGCATTGGCAAAATCTGCTATCCGACATAATATGTCGAAAGATTTGTCGAAAATTACAATCCCTGTTTCTTTGATTTGGGGAATGCAGGATAAAGTTACACCTCCAGATGTAGCTCATGAGTTTCATGAGTTATTACCTAACTCTGAATTGAACTGGGTTGATAAATGTGGCCATGCCCCAATGATGGAGCAGCCAGAAATGTTTAATGAATATTTGAATACATTTTTAAATAGAATACTTTTGAAATAATGTACGCATCTGCACTCATATCTAACTCAATTCCTCCATTAAGGAGTACTGATGCTGTGCAGAAAGCTTTGGATCGCTTGTCTGATTTTAAACTTAATCACTTACCGCTTCTAAAAGATAACCAGTACCTTGGTTTGGTTGCTGAAGAAGATTTGATAGAAATCAGAGACCCACAACAAGATCTGGAAAGTTCATCTTTAACATTACTCCATTCTTTTGTTTATCCTGATGCCCATGTGTACGATGTTATCAGGTTATTTAACCAGCTTAACTTATCTGTTGTGCCTGTTTTAGATTATAGTAAAAATTATTTAGGTGTCATTTCTGTTCACAGTATTATTGGTTACACTTCTGACATTTTTGCTGTAAAAGACCCCGGTGGTATTATTGTCCTGGAAATTAGCAACAGAAACAATTCTTTATCACACATGGCGCAAATTGTGGAGGCTGATAATGCGCAGATTCTTTCTTCTTATGTGCAGTCTTTTTCAGATTCAACGAAACTGGAAGTCACTTTAAAAATAAATAAAACAGAATTATCTGGCATCATTGCATCCTTTGAGCGGTATGACTATCAGGTCAAAGCTGTTTTTAACAGTACGGCTACAGATGAAGGTACTGAAGACCGGTTTAATTCTTTCATGAATTACTTAAACGTATAATGAGGATTGCAATTTACGGAAGGGAGTTTAACAACACCGTTTTGCCTTATGTTAAGGAAGTTTTTAATGCCCTTGAACAGAATAATATTCAAACCATTGTCTACGACAAATTCCACCAGTTTATTGCTGATAAAGTAAGTTTACCAGAAACGGTTAAAACTTTTGATGGCAATGCTGCCCTCGTTGGTCAGGCAGATTTGCTGATCAGTTTAGGTGGCGATGGTACTTTACTGGATACAATGGCATTAGTGAGGGAATCTGGAATTCCTGTAATTGGAATTAATTTTGGTAGACTGGGTTTTCTGGCAAGTGTTAATAAGGATGATATCAGTATCGCTATTATAGCACTTTTGAATAATCAGTTTTCTCTAGACCGTCGAAGTTTGTTGCGTTTGGAGTCAGAAAATAATCTTTTTGGTGAAGAGAATTTTGCTCTAAATGACATTACCATTCATCGCAGGGATGATTCTGCCATGATGCTGGTTAATGCTTACATGAATAAGGAGTTTATTAACTCCTATTGGGCTGATGGGTTAATTATTGCCACTTCCACAGGGTCTACGGCTTATTCATTGAGCTGCGGCGGACCTATTATTTACCCAAGTTCGCAAAGTTTTGTAATTACCCCTGTAGCGCCACATAACCTGAATGTTAGGCCACTGATTGTTCCTGATAATGTTTCTTTAACTTTTGAAGTGGAGGCACGAAGTGCCAAATTCCTTGTATCTTGTGATTCCAGAACGGAAACCGTAGATAAAAGTGTTAAAATCACGGTTAAAAAGGCTGATTTTGATGTGAATTTGATCCGTTTAAATCAGGAAAGCTATTTAACTACCTTAAGGAAAAAACTTCTTTGGGGTATTGATACGCGTAATTATTAACATACTCATGAAAAGACACGGACTTTTATTTGTGGCTCTGCTTTGCTGCGGAATTACGGTGCATGCTCAGAACTGGGAAATTGGTTTAGGTGCTGGTGCAGCAGGTTATATGGGAGATTTAAATAAAAATAACCCGGTTAAGTTTTCCGGGTCTTCTGTTGGTGGCTTTATTAAGCTTAACCTTGATCCTTTTTGGGGGCTTGGTCTTCATTACACTTATGGCCGTATTAAAGGTGAAAATGAACAGGATTTGAAATTCTTTTCTCCCATTCATGAAGTAAGTGCCCTGGTGGATTTTAACTTTTTTGACTTTTTTGCCGGTGGTGGAAACAGACGTTTTACGCCGTATGTTTACGCAGGACTGGGTGGTGTTATCTTTAACCCTAAACGGAAAGTTGAGGATGAGGTGAGGTATTTAAGGTTATACCGAACCGAAGATCAATTTTATCCTTATAAAAATTATGCTGTAAGCATTCCTTATGGGGCCGGTGTTAAATTTAAAGCGAAAACTAATTTTACCTTATTTGCACAACTGGGCTACAGGACTGCTTATACCGATTATCTTGATGATGTAAGTGGTAAATACAGGCGTATAACTGATGGTAATTCAGATCGTATATTTCTAGGAAACCCTTCCGGAGACCTTAGTAATATTGGATCTCAAAGAGGAGACTCCAGAACAAAAGATACCTATATGTTTACCCAAGTTGGCGTTACTTACACCTTTTTGTGCAAGAATTGTTCGGTCTTTTAGCATCAATTACATATAAATAAGTTATTAATCATAGAAAATTTTACCTTTGTGTCCCAAAAATGTTATACTTTTTTGGATCATTTTCATATAGTTAGATGGGATTTAAAGAACAAATTGACCTTACGCGGTTACCTGAACACATTGCAATTATTATGGATGGTAATGGACGATGGGCAAAAAATCAAGGTAAGTTTAGAGTTTTTGGTCATGAGAATGGTGTGCTGTCTGTAAAAGATATAGTGGAGGGGTGTGCAGATATCGGCATAAAATACCTGACTATTTATACTTTTTCAACAGAAAACTGGAACAGACCTATTGAAGAAGTAAATGCCTTAATGGAGATTTTTATTTCTACGATTAACCAGGAAACACCCCGATTGACCAAAAACAACATTAGGCTCAATGCTATTGGCGATCTGGCATCACTACCTCAAAAATGTATCGAGGACTTGAAAAGTGCAATGGATAAGACTGCGAATAATACCCGCTGCACTTTAACATTAGCTTTGAGTTACAGTGCAAGGTGGGAAATTACTGAAGCAGCTAAAAAACTTGCCCAACAAGCGTTTGATCAAAAAATAAATATCAGCGATATCAAAGAAGAAGACTTCTCGGCTCAGCTTACAACACGTAATATGCCTGATCCAGAATTGATGATCAGGACCAGCGGAGAGCACCGCATCAGTAATTTTTTATTGTGGCAAATGGCCTATACTGAATTGTATTTTACCGAAACTTTATGGCCTGACTTTAGACAGGAAGACCTGTTTGAAGCAATTGTAGACTACCAAAAACGTGAAAGACGCTTTGGTAAAATTAGTGAACAACTGAACTAATTTTACTTTTAACACTTTTTAACATGTGTTTAAATTAACTTAGCGACGATTTTTAGAAAGTAAATGAAAAGAATATACCAACTTATACTATTGTTATTGTTCGGTTTACCAACAATGGCACAGATCACACGTCCACCGGCAAACCCAGCAACACCTACGTTGAAGGTTGAAGGATTGAACATGGATTATTTTAGCCCTAAAGAATATATCATTGGCGGTACCACTTTAATTGGTGCAAAGCATTTAGATAAAGAAGTAATTATTACTTTATCTAAATTGATAAAAGGAGAAACAATTACTCTTCCTGGTGATGCAACTGGTAATGCCATAAAGAACCTTTGGGCACAAGGGTTATTTGATGACGTAAGACTTGATGTTTCTAAATTGGACGGCGACACGGTCTATTTTGAGATCGAAGTGACAGAACGTCCACGTTTAAGTTCTTTTGAATTGCTTGGTGTAAGTAAATCTCAGAAAACAGATATCACAGAAAAATTAAATGCCAGAACAGGTAAAACTGTTGTCAATGAAAATCTTTATAACACCACTACCAATACCATTACTAAATACCTCTCTGAAAAAGGGTACTTCTTTACTAAGGTAGATTTTAAGAGTCTTCCAGATCCTAACCAGGATAACAGTGTTATTTTGCAGGTATCAATAGATAAGGGTAATAAAGTAAAGGTGCATGAAATTAACTTTACTGGTAACGAAGTGTTTTCTGATGCTAAACTCCGCAAGTACCTGAAAAAAACTAAACAACAAGCTTTCTATAAAATATTTGGTTCTGGTAAATTTAACCAAACTAAATATGATGAGGATAAGTTGAAAATGGTTTCCAAAATGCAAGAGGCAGGCTACCGTGATGCAGCTGTTATAAAAGACAGTGTTTATAAGTACAACGATAAATCTGTAGGTATAAAACTGGATGTTTTTGAAGGACCTAAATATTACTTCGGTGATATTACCTGGTCTGGCAATGCCAAATATGCTACTAAAGATCTTGAAAAAGTTTTAGGTATTGAAAAAGGCGAAGTTTTTAGTGAAGAAAAACTGGAGAAAAGATTAAGAGGTACTGGAAATAGTGATGATGTTTCCAGCATTTACTTGAATGATGGTTATTTAACCTTTAATGTTGATCCTGTTCAGACTAAAATTCATGGTGATACAGTAGATTTAGAAATGCGCATTTACGAAGGTCCTCAGTATACCAATAACAGGATTACTGTAAAAGGTAATACCATCACCAATGATCGTGTTGTTTTGAGAGAGATCAGGACTAAACCCGGAGATAAATTTTCTAAAGAATTGTTAGTTCGTACGGTAAGAGAGATTGGTCAATTGGGTAACTTTGATGAATCGAAAACGGTTCCTACACCTAAACCAAATCCTGCTGATGGTACAGTAGATATTGAATATGCCGTTGAAGAAAAACCTTCTGATCAGATTGAGCTTTCAGGTGGTTTTGGTGGTGGCCGTATTATTGGTACATTAGGCTTAACTTTCAATAACTTCTCCTTAAGAAACCTATTTAATTTAAAAGCTTATAAGCCGCTTCCAAAAGGTGATGGGCAGAAATTAAGTTTACGTGGACAAACCAACGGTAAGCAATACCAATCTTATAGTTTCTCTTTCTCTGAACCCTGGTTAGGTGGTAAAAAACCAATTAGCTTTGGAGTAAGTGCTTTTACCTCTTTATCATCAAACGGTGGTAGTGGTTATTATGGGGTAAGCGAAGATAATCCTAATTATCAGAAAATACGTTTAAATGGAGTTACAGTAAGTTTAGGAAGAAGGTTGAACTGGCCGGATAACTATTTCCAGTTAACCCACTCTATTAATGCGCAACAGTATGTTTTGAATAACTATCCAGGTTACAAATTCAGTACCGGAACTTCCTATAACTTTAACTTAACACAGGAGCTGAGCAGGGATTCAAGAGATTCTCCTATTTTCCCAACAGGAGGTTCATTATTCAAGTTCACTATTCAAGCTACACCTCCTTATTCCTTATTGAACAATACCAATTACGCAACAGCATCAGATAAACAGAAATATAAGTTCACTGAATACCACAAGTGGAAATTTGAATCACAGTGGTTTCAAAGAATTACTGGTAAATTAGTATTAATGTCGCAAGCACAATTTGGTTTCTTAGGTACCTATAATAGTAGTGTTGGCCAGTCTGCATTTGAGCGTTTCAAATTGGGTGGTGATGGTATGCAAGGTTTTGACTTTTTACAAGGTTCCGAATTAATCAAAATGCGTGGGTATGCAAACAACGTAGTAATACCAGTTGGTGCCGAGCCAAATATTGCACAAAATTCAGGTAGCCCAATTTTTACAAAATATGTTTTAGAATTAAGGTACCCGGTTATTGCAAGTCAGCAGGCAACTGCTTATATTGTGGGCTTTGCAGAGGGTGGTAATACCTGGAACTCATTTAAAGATTACAATCCATTTAATGTAAGGAGATCTGCAGGTATTGGTGCTAGAATATTCCTTCCTATATTTGGAATGTTAGGTATTGATTATGGTCATGCTTTTGATGCCATTCCAGGAGTACCGGATGGTGGTAAACAAAATTTTACTTTTAGTATTGCACAACAATTAGGCGGATTTAATTAACAAGATGATGAAAAAATACATTTTATTAAGTTTACTTTTTTTTACCGGGATGGGCGCTTTTGCACAAAAGTTTGCTTACGTAGATACGGAATATATCTTAAAACATTTACCGGAATATAAAGCCGCGTTAAATCAGCTAAATGTTTCTTCAGAGCAATTTCAGAAACAATTAGACGTTAAATTCTCTGTAATCGATGGGATGTATAAAGCTTACCAGGCCGATCAGGTTTTATTAACTGACGATATGCGCAAGCGCAGGGAGAATGATATTATAGAGAAGGAAAAAGAGGCAAAAGAATTCCAACGCCAAAAGTTCGGTTCTGACGGTGATCTTTTTCAGTCCAGAGTTAAGCTCCTTAATCCGATACAAGAAAAAGTAAGTAAAACTATTGCCGATTTTGCAAAAAGTAAAGGTTTAGATTTTATTTTTGATAAAAGCAGTGAAGCAACAATGATGATCTATGCGAGTAGTAATTATGACTTGAGCAAAGATATAGTGATAAAACTGGGATACAAACCAGGTAAGGTTGACTAAAAATAAATAATATAAAATTTAAAACAAAAACTAACAAAAATAGAAATGAGAAAGTTAATTAATGTATTCTTTGTAGCGGTAGGTTTGTTGTTAACGGCTAACTTAGCTAATGCACAACAAAAAATAGGGCACTTAAATTCAGAAGAGATTTTTGCAGTAATGAATGAAGCAAAAACTGCTCAAACTACACTTGAAACTTTGGGTAAAACCAAACAAGCTGAAATCACTAAAATGCAGAACGAGTACCAAACAAAGTATGAAGCTGCCGTAGCAAAAAACAAAACTTTAAGCGAAGCAAATAAAGAGACCGTTACGAAAGAATTGCAAGTAATGGGCGAAGAGTTACAAGGTATGGAAAAACGCATTAATGATGCCCGTACTAAAGCTCAACAAGAAGTAGCAACTAAACAAAGTGAATTGTTTCTTCCAATTAATCAAAAATTCGAAACGGCTGTTAAAGCGGTAGCTAAAGAAAAAAGCTTAGCTTATGTGTTTGACATTGCGGCACAACAAGGTGCTAACAATTTATTATATTCTGATGGTGGCGATGATATTACTGCTGCGGTGAGAACTAAATTAGGAATTACTGCTGCTGCAGCTCCTAAGAAATAATTAAGTAAAAAATATCTAATTTGCGGGATAGTGCGATAAAGCGCTATCCCGCTTTTTTTTTGTCATGAGCAATACGAATTCTATAGGTGTTTTTGATTCTGGTTATGGTGGTTTAACGGTGTTTAAATCTATTATTAAGGAACTTCCGGATTACAATTATATATACTTGGGCGACAATGCCCGGGCGCCTTATGGTGATCATTCTTTTGAAATTGTATACCAATACACATTGCAATGTGTAGAGTGGTTATTTGCCCAGGGTTGTCCTTTGGTAATCCTGGCCTGCAATACGGCTTCGGCAAAAGCCTTGCGCTCCATACAGCAGCATGTACTGCCTTTTAAATATCCCGATCACCGTGTGTTGGGTGTTATAAGACCAACGGCCGAAGTTATCGGCGCTTATACACAGTCCAGAACTATTGGCGTAATGGGCACAAGAGGCACCGTAAATTCTGAATCTTATCCTATAGAAATCAAAAAGTTCTTTCCTGATGTAAAAGTGGTGCAGCAAAGCTGCCCAATGTTGGTGCCGTTGATTGAAAATAATGAACACCTCACTTCCGGGGCAAATCATTTTGTGAAGAAGTACCTCGATGAATTGTTTTTGCAAGCCCCAAATTTAGATTGTATACTATTAGCTTGTACGCATTATCCGTTAATTATACCTAAACTTCAACAGTTTCTACCCACAAATATGCAGGTCCTTTCTCAGGGAGCTATTGTTGCCTCCAGTTTGGTTACTTACCTAAAAAACCACCCCGAGATGGAGCGAAAAATTGGAAGAACAGGCTATAAACAGTTTTTCACCTCCGGAGATCCGGAAGTTTTTGACAACAGGGCATCTTTGTTTTTTGGTGAAAATATTCATTCCAAACAGATGAAATTGCAATAAAATTGGTTATTGCTATCCTGAGTGAGGTTTTTCGGCCTTTCGTCAGTTCAATGAAAGAATGTATTTCTTACTAGGTTCTAAATTTATATAACTGTAAATTTGCGGCTCAATTAACACACCCATGAGCGAGCAGATCAAACACGAATGCGGAATTGCTTTTATCCGTTTGCTAAAGCCATTATCTTTCTACCAGGAAAAATATGGAACAGCACTTTACGGATTAAATAAGCTATACCTTTTGATGGAAAAACAGCATAACCGCGGTCAGGATGGCGCCGGAATTGCAACCATAAAGCTAGATGTTAAACCCGGGCACCGCTATATTAGCCGTTACCGTTCCATGGCACAAAATGCTGTTGCCGATATCTTTGGTTATGTACAGAGCAAATTTGTAGCTATTCAAAATGAAACTCCTGAACTGATGGAGGACACTGAATGGTTAAAAGCTAACGTAAGTTTTATTGGTGAGGTGTTGTTAGGCCACCTGCGCTATGGTACTCACGGAAAAAACAGTATAGAAAACTGTCACCCTTTTTTGCGCCAAAATAATTGGATGACACGTAATCTTGTCATCGCTGGTAACTTTAACATGACTAATGTTGATGAGTTATTGGAGCAGTTATATGAACTTGGGCAGCATCCTAAAGAGCAGGCAGATACAGTTACTGTTCTCGAAAAGATTGGCCATTTCCTGGATGAAGAGAATCAGGAGTTATTTGATGCGTATAAAAAAGAAGGTTACGATAACATAGAGATTACCCACAAAATATCAGATGCCTTGAATATCGCTCATATTCTTCGCCGTTCTGCAAAAACATGGGATGGTGGATATGCCATTTCTGGAATAGTTGGTAACGGTGATGCTTTTGTATTACGTGACCCTTCAGGTATCCGCCCTGCTTTCTATTATGCTGATGATGAAATTGTAGTTGCAGCATCAGAAAGACCTGCCATTCAAACGGCTTTCAACATTAATTTTAATGATATAAAGGAAATTGAACCTGGTCATGCTTTAATTGTTAAAAAGAATGGTAAAGTTACCCAGGAAATTTTTAGGGAGCCACAGGAAAAAAGAGCTTGTTCTTTTGAAAGGATTTATTTCTCCAGAGGAAGTGATGCAGATATTTATAAGGAAAGAAAATATTTAGGTAAATTACTTTGCAAGCAGATTTTAAATGCTGTAGATGGCGACCTTAAAAATACCGTTTTCTCTTTTATTCCAAATACTGCAGAGGTTTCTTTTTATGGAATGGTAGAAGGCTTGCATGAGCATATTCGTACCACTCAAAAAGATGCTTTACTACACCGTAAAGATCAGCTTACCGATCAAGAGCTAGATGACTTGCTTTCGTTAACACCACGTGTAGAGAAACTTGCTATCAAAGATGTAAAACTGAGAACCTTTATTACACAAGATGCCGACCGTGGTGACATGGTTGCTCATGTTTATGATACAACTTATGGTTTAATTAAAAACCATACCGATACTTTGGTTGCTGTTGATGACTCTATTGTTAGGGGTACAACTTTAAAACAAAGTATAATTAAAATATTTGACAGGCTTCATCCTAAAAAGGTAATCATCGTTTCCTCGGCACCACAAATCCGGTATCCTGATTGCTATGGTATCGATATGTCTAAAATGGGCGAATTTGTTGCTTTTGAAGCTGCCATACAACTCTTAAAATTAAGAGGTTTGGAACAGGTTATTGAAGATGTTTATCAAAAGTGTAAAGCTTCACTTCTTTTACCAAAAGAAGAAATTACCAATTATGTGAAAGAGATTTACAGACCTTTTAAACAAGAAGAGATTTCTGCTCAAATCACCAAAATTATTACGCCAGAAGGTACAAATGCAGAGGTTCAGGTAATTTATCAAACTTTAGATAACCTGCATATTGCGTGTCCAAATCATAAAGGTGATTGGTATTTTTCTGGAAACTATCCAACACCAGGGGGTAACAGGGTAGTAAACAAAGCTTTCGTTAACTGGAAAGAAGGAAACAACCAAAGAGCTTATTAAGAGGTAAAGGGGCAATTTATTTTAGCACTTAAGCTGCTTGGTTAAAATTTAAGCAGTAGTTATTTTAACAAAAAACGGCAATTTTCATATCGAAAATTGCCGTTTTTTATTGTTTCATAATTTTAGCCTTAAACTTATTTATAGTGTTTAAGTATAACTTCTACAAATAACCGGATAGCGAAGATGATAATCACCGCTCCGGCAATACGATTGAGCGTTTGTATCGACTTTTCTTTAATTTTATAACGCAGTTTAGCGGCATAAAATGTTTTAATAGAATCCATAGACAATTGAGTAATCAAGGCGACAACAAAGAACGCCACTTTCTCCGCCATTTCGTAATGGAGGTGTACCGTAATTACGCCACCTACCATAATCCAAAACATGAGCGTGGTAGGGGATAAAAGGCACATTAAAAAACCCTTAATAATATAACCCCTTTTCTTGATTTTAACTTCTTCTTCTATGGCATAATTAACTTCTACTTTATTAACCAGATAATATAAACCTACACCAAGTAAGAATAAACCGCCAATAATACCAATATATTGATTGTATTTCGAGTTGTAATTAACAAATTGGGAACTGAAGATGGTAGCAGTGATAAAGATAATGTCACTAAGGATAACCCCGATTGCTAATGAAAATCCTGCTTTGAACCCCTTTTCAATACTTGTTTTTATCATTGAGAAGAATACAGGTCCTGTTAAAAAGGAAAACAAAATACCTGCACCTATCCCTTGTAAAATTGCTTCAAACATTTAACCTAAACGTATTTTTATGCAATATGCGATTTTATAGAGTAAAAACTCCTTTTTTTTTCACTAGTTTTAGCGTCTTAATCATTAAAGCAAAATCTAATACTATCCGCACACATGGAACAACAATCGCAAAAAAATTATGGAACCGCGCTGTACACAATCATTACAGTTTTTTTCTTCTGGGGATTTGTGGCCGCATCAAATGGTATTTTTATTCCATTTTGTAAAACACATTTTGATTTAACGCAGTTTGAATCTCAATTGATCGATTTTACTTTTTATGGAGGGTATTTTATAGGCTCTTTGATCCTTTACTTTGCATCTCAGGCCAGTAAAATAGATATTCTGAATAAAATTGGCTACAAAAAAGGTATTATAACCGGATTAATCATCTCCGCGGGAGGTGCCTTATTAATGATACCAGCAGTACATTCAGGTTCTTTTATTTTTATTTTAGTTGCATTTTTTGTAATTGCTATAGGTTTTTCATTGCAACAAACGGCAGCAAATCCTTTTGTAGTTGCTTTAGGTCCGCCAGCAAGTGGTACTCACCGTTTAAATCTCGCAGGTGGTGTTAACAACTTAGGTGGTTTATTCGGTCCGGTAATAGTAAGTGTGGTGTTATTTGGTACAGCCAATGATGCTGAAGCCAAAGTAGTAGACATTTCCTCTATCAATAGCCTTTATTATATTCTCGCAGGTCTGTTTTTAGCGGTAGCCTTATTTTTCAAGGTATCAAAGCTTCCTGTGGTAACGAGTAGCGAGAAAATAGAGTCCAGTTCTAAATCAAACGGCCCATTATTGATCATGTTAGTTGCCTTTATCATGATGATGGCAGCAGATCCATTGGTGAGTTTAACTGGCTTAAATAAAGAGATTTTTGTTTATTCAAGCCTCGCTATTATTGTTCTGACCTTGTTTTATGTGTTAACTAATAAAAAGGAAAACCCTAACCAATGGGGTGCAATGCAGTACCCACAATTGATTTTAGGTATGCTGGCCATCTTTATTTACGTTGGTGTTGAAGTTACCATTCAGAGTAACCTAGGTGCCTTGCTTAACTTGCCAGACTTTGGTGGTTTACCTGAATCTGATATTAAACAATACATTTCTTTATATTGGGGAAGTATGATGATTGGTCGTTGGACAGGTGCCGTTAGTGCATTTAACCTCACTAAAAAAACCAAAACTATTCTAACCGTATTTGTGCCATTTATTGCCTTTGGTATTATTTTAATGGTTAACCATTTTACAGGTACCAATATTAGCAATATGTATGTTTATGGTGTTTCAATTGCTATAATGGTTGTTGCTGTTTTCATCGGACAGGAGAAACCTGCTAAAACTTTAGCTTTATTTGGTACTTTAGGTGTAATAGCGATGTTAATTGGCTTGTTGACCAAAGGTGATGTTGCTGTATTTGCTTTCATTAGCGGTGGTTTATGCTGCTCTATCATGTGGCCTTCTATCTTTGCCTTATCCATAACTGGTTTAGGTAAATACACCAGTCAAGGGTCTTCTTTCTTGATCATGATGATTCTTGGTGGTGCAATTATACCACCGGTACAAGGTTTCCTTGCTGATACCAGCGGCATTCATAATTCTTATATAGTGCCTGCCATAGGCTTTGTTTACTTGGTCTTCTTCGCTTGGAAAGTTAGTGGCGTATTGAAAAAACAAGGATTTAACGTAGAAGAATTAGCGGCTGGTGGAGGTCACTAATTTATAATACCTAAAAAAGAGGTTGCATCATTAAAAAAAATGAGTAACCTCTTTTTTTTGCCATAAATTCGCTTGGCCTTTCCAATTTATAATCAATTCTTTCATTAAGTGGCCGAATAAACCAGGTGTACAATACTGCTATATTGGCGTTAGTTCTGGCAAATATTAACCATTAAACTATGAAACGCAGTTTTACAGAAATATTTATGAATTTGGCCAGCGATCTAGCATTTCGTTCGCATTGCGTACGCGCGCAGGTTGGGGCTGTTTTAACAAAAGATACCCGGATTATTTCAATAGGGTATAATGGCCCGCCGGCAGGCACCCATAATTGTGATGAAGAGTGGCCAGAAACAGGCTGTGAAAGAGATTCAAGAGGTAGTTGTTTGCTGGCAATACATGCTGAAGAGAATGCCATTTTATTTGCCACTAAAAACGGGTCCAATATTCAAGGTGCAACTTTATATACTACACTGTCTCCTTGTATTGCTTGTGCACGTTTAATCTTGTCTTCTGGTATCAAAGTTGTCATCTATAAAGATTCGTATGCAGCTTATAAAGGATTGCCTAGCGATGAAGGGGTTGATTTCTTAAAAAGATTCGGCGTACAAGTGAATAAATACTAACTTTGTGCCTATGCTAGAAAAAATCATTATTATCGATTTTGGATCCCAATATACGCAGCTAATTGCACGCAGGGTTCGTGAATTGAACGTTTTTTGTGAAATATATCCTTTCCATCATATTCCAGAGTTTTCAACAGAGGTAAAAGGTGTTATCTTTTCCGGGAGTCCATATTCGGTACGCCAGGAAGATGCCCCTCAAATTGATCTTGCTAAATTTCACAATAAGTTTCCTGTACTAGCCGTATGTTATGGAGCGCAATACATTGCGCAGCAATCTGGTGGAGAAGTGCTGCCTTCTTCAACAAGAGAATATGGTAGGGCTAACCTTAATTTTGTTGCCGCAGGTAACAAGTTATTTAAAAATATAACTGCAGATTCACAAGTATGGATGTCGCATGGCGATACCATCACTAAAGTTCCAGAATCTTTTGAACTCATTGCCAGTACCGAAAATGTAAAGGTTGCAGCCTATGAGGTTAAGGGTAGTGATACTTACGCGATTCAGTTTCACCCTGAAGTTACCCATAGTTTAGATGGTAAACAATTGTTGGAGAACTTCCTGGTCGATATTTGTGGTTGTAAACAAGAATGGACGTCAGATGCTTTTGTTGAAACGACTATTGCTGCTTTAAAGGAACAATTGGGTGACGATAAAGTGGTCTTGGCCTTGTCTGGTGGTGTTGATTCTAGTGTTGCTGCAATATTATTGCACAAAGCAATTGGAAAAAACCTCCATTGCATATTTGTAGATAATGGTTTGTTACGTAAAGATGAGTACGAAGGGGTTTTAGAACAATATAAACACCTTGGTTTAAATATTAAAGGAGTTGATGCTAAAGAGCGTTTCTTGAGCCAGCTGGCCGGCCTTAAAGACCCTGAATTAAAGCGTAAGGCAATAGGCAGGGTGTTTATTGAAGTATTCGATGTAGAGGCTCACTTGATCCAAGACGTGAAATGGTTGGCACAGGGAACAATTTATCCTGATGTGATTGAATCTGTTTCTATTAACGGACCTTCGGCTACCATTAAATCGCATCATAATGTAGGTGGTTTGCCAGATTTTATGAAGCTTAAAGTAGTAGAGCCACTAAATACTTTGTTTAAAGATGAAGTAAGAAGAGTAGGCCGCTCCTTAGGTTTGGAACACTTTATTATTGGCCGCCATCCTTTCCCTGGGCCTGGTTTAGCGATCAGAATCCTTGGCGAAGTGACCGCAGAAAAAGTAGCTATCTTACAGGAGGCTGATGCCATTTACATCAACAACCTTAAGGAAGCAGGTCTTTATGATCAAGTTTGGCAAGCGGGTGCTATCTTTTTACCTGTACAGTCTGTAGGGGTAATGGGTGATGAGCGTACCTACGAAAACGTAATTTGTTTGAGAGCGGTAGAATCTGTGGATGGAATGACTGCCGATTGGTGTCATTTGCCATATCCTGTTCTTGCCAAGATTTCCAATGAAATAATTAACAAGGTACAAGGAATTAACCGGGTTGTCTATGATATCAGTTCAAAACCACCTGCTACCATTGAGTGGGAATAAGTATTTAGCGCTAATTTTTATAGGTTTATGCATGTCAGCGTGTTCGCCAAAGGTACAAACCATTAAGAAAGCCACTCCTTCGGAGGAGAAAAAAGAAGAAGTAATAAAGCCGTCAAAGAAGTTTTCTGAGGCGACTATATCTTTACTACTCCCGTTCAACCTGAATGATTTTAAAACCAGGCCTAAAAATAAGGCCGAGGTAGAGAAACACGCTATGGCCATTGATTTTTACCAGGGTTTTAAACTGGCGATAGATTCTGTTGCCTCAGCAGGATTAAATTTCAAGATTAATGTGTTTGATAGCCAGGATGATGACAGGCAATTAGAGGTGTTAATTAAAAACGATAAGCTGAAGGGAAGCAACCTTGTAGTGGGCCCTGTATTTCCTGATGGCCTTAAGTATATCACCAATTATTCGCAGCAAAATCAAGTACCAGTTGTATCACCGCTGGCAGCTTCACAGCCGTCAGAATTTGGTAACCCCAACCTTATTTCTATTGTGAACAACATAGGCCTGCATGCTGCTAAAATTGGAGATTACATTACTAAAAAATATGTTCCTGCACAAACGGTAGTGGTGCTAGTCAGTAGTAAAAGCCCTGATGATGAAGTATTGGGTAGCCCTTTGCGCGACTATTTCCTTAATAAAAACGAACGTAAGCTTCCTTTTCAGGAATATGCTTCAGTTTTTACAATGGAAACCAGGATTTCTAAAGGTAAAAAGTATGTGGTGATGCTAAGTTCAGCAGATCAGAAATTTGTAACGGCCACTATTCACAAGTTAATTAGAATGAAGGCTGCCGGCTTTGATATAGATCTTTTTGGCCATCCAGATTGGGTAAAACAAAGCTATACCATAGAGAATTTGCAGGATTTGAATACCGTAATCACTTCTTCTTATAAAGTAAACTACAATAGTCCAGCGGTCATCTCCTTCATTAAAAAATATAGAAAAGCATTTGATTTTGAACCTGGCGAATATGCTTATAAGGGCTTCGACATTGGTTTTTACTTTGCAAAACAGTTGTCGGCTTATGGAGAAAACTACCTCAAACATTTGAGCAGTGAAAAGTATAAGGGGTTACACAATACTTTTACTTTTCAACAAGATGATAAATTTGGCTACATTAACACTAGTCTGATGCTGTTAAAATATAAAGGTTTTGCCTTAAATATTATTGAATGAAAGTAGAACACCAAATCAGGGCATTTGAACAGATCTTAGCAAGCTATGACGGCCTGTTGCCACTGCATAGGTTTTTAGTGAGTTACTTTAAGCGTAACAAAAAAATGGGTTCATCAGACCGCAGGTGGGCCAATCGCTATATTTATAGTTTTTTCCGTTTGGGAAAGGCCATCGACAATGAAAATACCCTGAACCGTTTGGCTGTTGCAGATTTTATTTGCAGTACCACCAGCAGTCTGGTTATTGAGGCCTATTTACCTCAATTTATGGAGCAGGTAAACCTGCCTGTAAACGCAAAAATTATCCTAGTTAAAGACCTTTATCCAGGTTTTAAAACCAGTGATGTATTTTCTTATGATCCATCGCTGCTCTCTGATGGAATTGATAAAGATGCCTTTTATGAGTCTTTTTTTACCCAGCCGGATCTTTTTATCCGTGTACAAAAGAATCATTCTTTAAAATTACTGACTACATTAAAGGAACATGGTGTGGCGGCTCATGACATTAGTGAAACGACCTTTGCCATGCCTAACGGGACTAAACTGGAAACTATATTCCCTCAGCAAAAATATTATCAGGTACAGGATCTTTCTTCTCAAAAAACAGGAAATTACTTCCAGCCTCAGCAATATGATTACTGGTGGGATTGTTGTGCTGCTTCTGGTGGTAAATCGCTCCTGCTACATGAGCTAGAGCCGAGTATACAATTGCTGGTAAGTGATGTGAGAGAGAATAGCTTACACAATCTTGATGAGCGTTTTCAATTGGCAGGCTTAAAGAAATACCAGAAAAAAGTGCTTGATTTGCTGTTGAATAATGAACAGGAACTTCACCATTATGCTTTTGATGGCATTATTTTAGATGCGCCCTGTTCAGGTTCTGGCACCTGGGGCCGTACACCAGAAACGCTTCGCTATTTTGATGTGAAGAAGATAGGTTACTTCCAAAAGCTCCAAAAAAGTATTGCCGTAAATGTGCTCGAATACCTAAAACCAGGAAAACCCTTAATCTACATTACTTGTTCTGTTTTTAAAAAGGAAAATGAAGATGTTATAACTTACCTGCAGCAAGAACATCAGTTAAAATTGGAAAGTATGGAAGTTATAAAAGGATATAAGGATAAAGCAGATACCATGTTTGTTGCGCGACTGCTGAAAATCTAATTTCCCCTCTTTTATTACAACCCTGTATTATTCCTGAAAAGCTTGATTGCAATGGCAAGAAGTATAATTCCAAATGCTTTCCTTAAGACATTAAGACCGGTGATACCGAAAAAATTCTCCAGTCGGATCGTGTTTTTCAATACAAAATATACAAAAATCATATTGATAACGATGCCAATCAGGATATTTTGAGTGGCATATTCTGTTTTCAAGGAAAGTAGGGTCGTCATGGTTCCTGCACCTGCAATCAAAGGAAAAGCAAGGGGTACAATAGAAACTGTTTCCGGTGCTTCCTCTTTAAATAAGGTCAGTCCCAAAATCATCTCCATTGCCAGAATAAAGATAACGATTGAGCCAGCTATGGCAAAAGATGCTACATCCAGACCTATAACCTTCAGCAATGATTCTCCGGCAAACAGAAAAATAATCATTAATATAGTAGCCACAATGGTTGCTTTTTCAGATTCAATATGACCAGCTTTTTGGCGCAGATTGATCACTATAGGTATAGAGCCCAGAATATCAATAATTGCGAAAAGGATCATGGAGGTGGAGAGAATTTGGCTGAGATTAAAATCCATTACAGTTAATTTATTTTTGCAAAGCTAAGCAAATAAATACGTTTAAAAACAAAAATGACAGCATCATAAGTTTAAGGAAGCTATCAAAATCAGAATTAAATTTTGATAGCTGTCTGTTCAACTGAAGCGCAATAAAAAACGGCAATTTTCATATTGAAAATTGCCGTTTTTTTTATTCAAATAAGTAAACCCAAAATATTTAATCGGGTATATTGGAGGCGAAAATCATTTCTGAAACTGCCTCTTATATGTTATTCGGAAGACTTATTGTTTTCCTTATATTTCTTGCGAACTACTGAGTTTTTGATGCTATAAGCAAAATAGATAACCATGCCTAAAGCCATCCATATCAAAAGACGTTCCCAGTTATGTTTACCTAAACCGATCATCATCAATATACATACTGCAGCACCTAAAATAGGCACAAATGGCATGAATGGTGTTTTGAAAGGTCTTTCTCTGTTTGGATCTGTTTTACGCAAGACCAATACACCTATAGAAACTAAAGTAAAGGCAAATAAAGTTCCGATACTTGTCATATCACCTACTACATCACCAGGTACAAAAGCAGCAAATAAACCAACAAAAACAAGGAAGATCAAATTGGATTTATAAGGTGTCTTGAATTTTGGGTGTATGGTAGAGAAAACTTTGGGTACGAGTCCGTCTTTAGACATGGAGAAGAACACCCTCGACTGACCAAGTAGCATGACTAAGATTACTGAGGAGAAGCCTGCTAAGATAGCAACTGTTATCAGTATTGATAACCAGTGGTAGTTGTGCATATAAGTTTCTATAACATACGCTACAGAAGCTTCTTTACCTACAGTGGCAAACTCGGTGTAGTTAGCAACGCCTGTTAATACATGACCAAACAGTACATACAAAACGGTGCAAATAGCCAATGAAACTAAGATTCCAATCGGCATATCTTTTTTAGGATTTTTAGCTTCCTGAGCGGCAGTAGATACGGCATCAAAACCAATAAAGGCAAAGAAAACAACACCTGCACCAGCAATAATTCCACTCCAGCCAAACTTACCAAAATCGTGAGTAAAAAAGTCCATAAAACTTTGCTCGCCATTATACAACTTTACTTCACCTGCATTTACCGGGATATAAGGAACGTGGTTAACTGGATTCATAAAGCCCCAGCCAATTGCAATAAAAACAACTACGATGGCTACTTTTAAAATAACAATAACACCATTAATTGTTGCTGATTCCTGCGTTCCTCTAATCAGAACAAAAGTTAGTAACACAACAATAAATAGTGCGGGTAGGTTGATAATTCCCTGAACTCCATCTATAGACGTTTGAAAAGGGGAGTGACAAAATGCATAAGGAATGGAGACACCGAAGTTCTCCAGGAGCTTGTTAAGGTATTCAGACCATGCAATGGCAACTGTGGCAGCACCAACGGCATATTCCAATACTAAATCCCAACCGATAATCCAGGCCACCATTTCACCCATTGTGGCATAAGAATAGGTATAAGCACTGCCGGCGATAGGAATCATGGAAGCAAATTCTGCGTAACATAAACCTGCTAATGCACAACCCAGCGCTGCAAGGAGGAAAGATAAAGTTACTGCAGGACCTGAATGATCTGCAGCAGCAGCAGCTGTTCTAACAAATAGACCAGCACCAATAATGGCACCCACTCCCAAAGCAATTAGGTTACCTACGCCTAATGTGCGCTTTAGGGTTCCTTCACCACTTTCATTAGACTCCGCAATCAAGGAGTCTATTGATTTTTTGAATAACATAGTTTGAGGTTTAGTTATAGTTTTTTATGAATCTTTGAATTTTGTAAAAATCAAAGCCCAAACCTAATTAAAAAATCTTTAAAAATAAAAGGGATTTTCCTGCGAAAATCCCTTTTATTCATTATTTTTTTAGGTTGTTGATTTTTACAACACCCAATTTATCTCTAGTTTGGATAATTTCGATATTTTTCTTTACCTCCGTTTGTGCCGTGGTCATTACACCAACAGCAATATGCGGTGCAATAATTAAGGAAACTATAGACATTAGTTTAATGAGGATGTTCATCGAAGGACCAGAAGTATCTTTGAATGGATCGCCAACGGTATCACCAGTAACGGATGCTTTATGTGGTTCAGAACCTTTATAGTGCATGGTTCCGTTTATCATCACTCCCTTTTCAAAAGACTTCTTTGCATTATCCCATGCACCACCAGCGTTGGATTGAAAAATACCCATCAGAACCCCCGATACAGTAACTCCGGCAAGTAAGCCTCCTAATACTTCAGGGCCGAAAGTAAAGCCGACAATAATAGGAACAATCAAAGCAATAGCACCAGGCAACGTCATTTCCCTGATAGAAGCATTGGTTGAAATAGCGACGCATTTATCGTATTCCGGTTTTGCCTTGTATTCCATAATACCCGGAATCTCTTTAAACTGTCTCCTTACTTCTTGTACCATCGCCATGGCAGCACGCCCAACTGCAGAAATGCAAAGCGCCGAGAATATAAATGGTATCATGCCACCCACAAATAACCCTGCCAGAACGTTGGCTTTATAAATATCAATGGAAGTAATTCCAGAAATTCCAGCAAAAGCGGCAAATAAGGCTAATGATGTTAATGCTGCAGAAGCAATGGCAAAGCCTTTTCCAGTAGCAGCCGTAGTATTGCCCACCGCATCAAGGTTATCGGTGCGTTCTCTAACTTTCTTTGGCAAGCCACTCATTTCAGCTATACCGCCAGCATTATCAGCAATCGGTCCAAATGCATCAATCGCCAATTGCATGGCTGTGGTTGCCATCATGCCTGCCGCCGCAATAGCAACACCATAAAAGCCTGCAAAATGATAAGAACCATAAATTCCTGCTGCTAATACCAGGATGGGCAACACCGTTGATTCCATGCCAACTGATAAACCACCTATAATATTAGTGGCATGACCTGTTGAAGATTGATTGATGATAGATTGAACAGGACGTTTGCCCATTGCAGTATAATATTCGGTAATTAAACTCATTAACGTTCCAACAACCAGGCCTACAATAATAGAATAATATACCGCCATTGCCGTAAATTCAAAACCACGGATAGACATGGTAGCAGGCATCATTAATTTTACCGCGAAATACGATGCAACTGCCGTTAATATAATTGACATCCAGTTGCCCATGTTTAAGGCGTTTTGGACACTATCGGTTTCTTTCTTTATTTTTACAAACCACGAAGAAATGATCGAAAAGATCAATCCCAAACCGGCAATTAGCATGGGTAATAAAATTGGAGCCATACCACCAAAGTTATCCTCCGATTGGATTTCCTGACCTAAAACCATGGTTGCTAATATCGTTGCTACATAAGAACCGAATAAATCAGCGCCCATACCTGCCACATCACCTACATTATCACCTACATTATCAGCAATGGTTGCAGGGTTACGTACGTCATCTTCAGGTATTCCAGCTTCTACTTTACCTACAAGATCAGCACCAACATCTGCCGCTTTGGTATAAATACCACCGCCAACACGTGCAAAAAGAGCAATACTTTCTGCCCCTAAAGAAAATCCGGCCAATACTTCAATGGTTTTTTTCATTTCCATACCTGAGGCTAAAGCACCTGTGGGTACAAAGCTGTAGTATAAAACAATAAATAAGCCACCAAGGCCGAAAATAGCTAACCCAGCCACGCCGAAACCCATAACTGTGCCACCGGTAAAGGATACTTGCAGCGCTTTTGCCAAGCTGGTTCTGGCAGCCTGTGTTGTTCTCACGTTGGCTTTTGTTGCAATACGCATGCCCAGGTAACCAGCAAAAGCAGAACTTACTGCACCAAATAAAAAGGCAACAGCAATAACGGGACTAGAGTGAATGGGGTTTTCGGGGGTGCCTTTCATAGTTCCAGACCAGGCAAGTAAAGCTCCTGCCAGGATAACAAAGTAGGACAATACCTTCCATTCTGCCTTTAAAAAAGCCATGGCGCCATCGGCAATATAGCCCGCGAGTTCTGTCATTGTTTCATCTCCGGCGTCCTGTTTAGTTACCCAGGCACTCTGAATGGCCATTGCTAAGATTCCTACCAGTCCGAAAACTGGTATCATGTAGATTAGATTGTTTTGTAAAAACTCCATAGCATAATATTTGGTTGGTTGATGTGAAAACAGTTTAACTGCTTATGCTAATATATATCATTTTTTTTAAATATATTAGTCCACCCTAAGCAAATAACCCGTTAACTGAGCAAAGTATTTCATGGAACAAGAAAATAAAGATCAATCATTTAAAAGAGAACTGGGGCTACTGGATGGTACAATGCTCGTTGTAGGCTCTATGATCGGTTCGGGAATCTTTATTGTGAGCGCAGATATTGCCCGACAAGTGGGTGCTGCAGGATGGCTTATTTTAGTATGGGTAATAACTGGATTAATCACTGTTATTGCCGCTGTAAGTTACGGAGAGCTGAGCGCTATGTTTCCAAAGGCTGGCGGACAATACGTTTACCTTAAAGAAGCTTATAATAAATTGATCGCATTTTTATATGGCTGGAGTTTTTTTGCTGTTATACAAACCGGTACTATTGCTGCGGTAGGGGTGGCTTTTTCGAAGTTTGCAGCTTACCTTTACGAACCCTTAAGTGACCAGCATATTTTATATCAGCTTGGATCATTTCAGCTCAACGCAGCTCAAATTGTCTCCATCATTACTATTGTAATGCTGAGTTACCTTAATAGTCGTGGGGTAAAAAACAGTAAATTTTTACAGACTTTTCTTACTATTATTAAGATCCTTTCTTTATTTGGCTTAATCATTTTTGGTTTTACCATAGGTGCAAGAGCCGAAGTTTGGAATGCTAATTGGGCTGATGCCTGGAATACTCGTGCTTTTGATGCCGCAAGTGGCTCTTGGGTTAGCATTGGAGGTACAGCTTTATTGTCTGGTTTTGCCGCTGCTATGGTTGGTTCACTTTTTTCTAGTGATGCCTGGGTAGGGGTAACTTTCATTGCTGGAGAAATCAAAGATCCTAAACGCAATGTTGGTTTGAGTCTTTTTCTGGGGACGCTTATTGTAAGTGTAATCTATGTGCTGACCAATTTGATGTATCTTTCGGTGATGCCCTTAAATGAAATTGCTTTTGCAAAGTCAGATCGTGTAGCCGTAGTTAGTGCCGGTTATATTTTTGGCAGCATGGGCACCATAATTATTGCAGTCATGATTATGATTTCTACTTTTGCTTGTAACAACGGCTTAATTATGGCCGGTGCCAGGGTTTATTATACCATGGCCAAAGATGGACTGTTTTTTAAAAAAGCGGCCCTGCTCAACAAAGCAAGTGTACCCGCCTGGGCCTTATGGTTTCAATGTATTTGGGCTTCTGCTTTATGCCTTACAGGAAAATATGGTGATCTGTTAGATTATGTAATGATCATTGTCATCATTTTTTACATCCTCACCATTTATGGGATTTTCATCTTAAGGCGT
Source organism: Pedobacter sp. CG_S7 (assembly GCF_040544395.1). Taxonomy (NCBI): domain Bacteria; kingdom Pseudomonadati; phylum Bacteroidota; class Sphingobacteriia; order Sphingobacteriales; family Sphingobacteriaceae; genus Pedobacter; species Pedobacter sp. CG_S7. The sequence goes on from NZ_JBEONS010000001.1 coordinate 392,956, forward strand.
AAAATGCCTGATGCAGAACGTCCTTATAAAGCTTTTGGATATCCAGTTCTTCCTTTTTTATACATTATTGTGGCTTCCGCTATCTGTATTTCTTTGTTAATTACTAAAACAAGTACTTGTGGCTGGGGCGTAGTGATCATGTTGGCGGGCATTCCTGTTTATTACCTTACAAAACCCAAAGCAATCCAGTAAAGCTGTTTTTCATTTTGTTAATTTCCTGTAAATAAGCTGTTAAACAAGGCTTGTTTTTTAATTTCATTTTAAAAAAAAACTTGTTAACAATTCAATTGCTGCTTTGTTAAGTTGTTGATTGACCTTAAAATGGAACAGCAATTCAAATTTGCGTTGATGCAAGTTAATATGTCCTTCAATTTTTTGTGCTGCAACAATATGGAGTACAGTATGAATGTACAGGGGTTTTTATTCAAGAAATGAATACTGTAGTGGAAGTAAGTGTTTTAAATTAAAGAAGCGGGAACCTCGTTCTAAAACTAAATTCCCGCTATCTAAATTAACGCTCTCACTATATAATACGGTGGTTAATCTGAATTATTGTATGAAGTGAAAAAAAAATATTTTTACCTATCCTATTTAGGAGCCTTTTTTAAACAAATAGACTCCGCTTAGCCGTTTAGGTTCTTATAATAGAACACACTCAGTTTTGTCTTTTTAAATCATAAGCTTTAGCCAGCTTTAAAAAATTATATTTTTGTTGCATCAGGGAAAAGCCAAAGAAAAGTACTCCAGCATAAAATAAATTACCCAATAAGGTTCCCTTTAAAAAAGGTATACCTGCTGCGTAGCAAGCCAGTAACCCGGAGAAATTTTGAGGGTATGCCGTACTACCTATCCAAACGCCAAAATTGGTGATTAAGAAAAACAATGTTGCAGCTAACAGCGAGCTGCCAATAACTCTGCTGGTATTGATTTTTTTAAGAAAGAGAATCCCTGCTACAATGATCAATAAATAGCTACCATATTGCCAGTAAAATCCAGTATAAAACCAAGTAAAGGAAGGGTAATATTCTTTATATATATAGTTGTTGATAAACAAATCGCTGAGCCAGGTGGCCGCAATAGGGATCAAAAATATTTGCCATTTTTTATTGAAATAAGCTGCTCCAAAAAGTCCGATTGCGGCCAATGGTGAGAAATTAGGTAAATGCGGCAGCGTTCGTGAAAAAGCCGCTAGTAAGATGAACAAGATCAATATACTTGTTCGCAGGTTAATTTTTTCTATTGTGCTCATTTTTATAGTCTTAAATAATAAATTTCAGTTGATTAAGTTGTTTGTTTTTATGCAGTTCTAAATGTACTATTGCGCCATAAGGAAGCGCGATCCGGAAAGAATTTTCTAAAGGCAAGTCTAAAGCCCAGCTAATTATGCTCCTCATATTGCCTGCATGGGTAATGATGGCTATGCGTTCATAAGGTTGCTGAAGCAGGTTCATTAAAAAACTACATGTTCTATCGTATAAAGCCTTATAGTTTTCTCCATGTGGCAATGCCTGGTTTACAAAATCATCCATCCATACCTGTAACTCATCTGCAGGAAGATCATCCCATTTTTTGAGCTCCCAATCTCCAAAATGCAGCTCTTTCAGCCTGTCGTCTTCTTCCACGTGCAGCGAAAGTTCTTGTGCTAAATGCAAGCATCTTTTCAGTGGACTGCTGTAAAATACTTCTGGCTTTACACTGATTCTGGACTTTATTAACCTCAATTCTTCTTCAAACAATTGTTCGTTTATAGGAATATCTGCCTGACCATAACAAATTCCTTTTGCTACAGCAGGAGTGGTGTGGCGCACTAAATATATTTGCATATACCCACACAAAATAAAAGGATTACTACAAAAGCCACCTGTTGCAATGCGCCTAAACAATCTCCTGTATAGCCGCCAATCCACTTTTGGAAATACCGGGCTAAATAAATCTTAACAAGATAAAGCGGAATACAGACTAAAAGTATCCACCAGCTTTGGAATAATAAAAATGCAGGAAACAACCATAAGGCGCTGATTAGAAAATCTGGTAGCGACAACTGTTTAGCTAAGGGTTTAATTTTACTACTGGCATCTTCCCGTGCATAGTTATGTGTACGCATCATGGTTACCGCGGTAAAGCGACTGCCAACATGAGCTAATAAAACAGCTTTCAGGCAAAATGTGGCATTAAAAGTTAGTAGTTCTGTTAGGGTCAATATTTGTAAAGCAAAAATAAGCAGTGTGCCTACCACTCCATAAGCACCCACACGACTATCCTTCATTATGGTTAGGATTTTTTCTGTCGTCCAGCCCCCGCCAAATCCATCGCAAACATCAGAAAACCCATCTTCATGGAAGGCTCCTGTTATAAGTACACTCGCCACTAAAGCCAAAACCACCACAATAGCTGGTGGAAAAATAAAGTGGAGGCTATAAATGATCATTACCGCCATGCCGCCAACAATCCAACCAATTAAAGGGAAATAGCGGGTTGCCTTGTTAAGAAATTCTTCTGAATGGTCAACCCATGAAGGACAGGGGATACGGGTGTAAAACATTACCGCGGTAAAAAATACTTGTAATTCATATTTCATGGAAAGATAGATTAGATTTTTGAGGATATGTTTGCACTTTCAAAACTTGCCATTTCTTCCAAAAAAAGTACTGCACTTTGAATAATAGGATAAGCCAGGGCACATCCTGTTCCTTCGCCTACACGCATACCTAGATTGACTAAAGGTTTTGCGCCTATATAGCTTAACAAATGCCGGTGTCCTTGTTCATTGCTTTCGTGACAAAAGATGGCATGACTAGAAATTAAGTTATTAATCTCTTTTGCACATAAATAAGCTACGGTAGCTATAAACCCATCCACCATAATTAACATGTTGTTTTCATAAGCATTTAACATGGCAGCGCAAATTTGCGCAATTTCAAATCCGCCGAAAAACATTAAAGCTTCCTTTGCATCTTTCGGGTTGGCATGCTTTGCTTGCGCCTGCTTCAAGAGGGTTAATTTGCGCTGCAACCCAGCTGCTGTTAATCCTGTTCCTTTGCCAACACATTGTTCTAAGGGTATATTTGTTAAGCAACTCATGAGCATGCTCGCAGATGAAGTATTTCCTATTCCCATTTCGCCAAAGCCAATAATGTTACAGCCACTATTGGCGATAGCATTTACCAGTTGCCCTCCTTTTTCAAAACATTGCTGCAACTGCGTTGTGGTCATTGCTTTTTCATGTAGAAAATTGCGTGTGCCATAGGCAATTTTAGCATCAATAAGCTGCTCGTTTTTTGTGAAATCAAAATTTACACCTGCATCAATAATGTGTAGTGCCAGCTGGTGCTGCCTGCAGAAAACATTAATTGCTGCCCCGCCTTTTAAAAAGTTTAAAACCATTTGTACGGTAACATCGGCAGGGTAAGCACTCACGCCTGCCTCGGCAATACCATGATCAGCAGCAAAAACTAAAATCGCAGGCTTGATAAGCTTGGGTGTTAAGGTATTTTGAACCGCACCAATTTGCATGGCCAGGTCTTCTAATTGCCCTAAAGCACCCAATGGTTTAGTTTTAAAATCTATTTTCTGTTTTAACGCTTCGTGAATTGGCATTTGCTATAGTATTTATAAAAACAGTTTCTTCGTGCTTTTGCACGAAGAAACTGTTACTCTTTATTTATTAACAAAAACTATGTTATTAGGTAAAAGACCTGTTTTAATACTATATTTTTTATTTCCATCTTTATCGAAACAAAAAACCTCTCCGCTGGTGATAAAATCTTTTGCATCTGTTACAAAAACTTCACCTGTTAACTCATCCACGGCAATACCATACATATAAGTGAATTTAGTTCCATCGCTGATGAAATTTTCTTTCTCCATCTTTTCTGTTTTCGTGTTAAATACCTTAATCTTACTGCCAGTAGCAGTTACATACATAAAGTCTCCATTTACCACCATCGATCCACCACTAAAATCTACCTGGGTTTTAACTAAATCTGTCTTGCTGTCTATGGTAGCCAAACTTGATTGGACGGTTTCATAATTTCCAGTAGAAAGCACATAAACATCTCCATACTGATCTGCAACAACTCCTCCTGGGTTTTCAACCACAGTAATTTTTTTTATTTCTGTCATCGTCGCTAAGTCTACTACAGAAACCGTATTGTCGTAATTTGGATAATCTAGTCCCCCGCTATTGGCAACATATAATTTTCCGTTTGCAATAGCCATTTGCTCGGGGTTACGGCCAACTTTAATGTATTTTTCGATGGCTAAAGAAGCTGTATCTAAAACTGCAATAGTACCATCGTAACTAGAAATATAAGCTTTGTTTTTATTGAAAACAATGTACCGTGGTAGTCTTCCGGTAGTACCATCTTTGAGGTCTATTTTTTTGATCGAAAGACCGGTTTTATGGTTAATAATTTCTAGTGTACTTGACACATTAACCACGATATACATTTTCGATCCATAAAGTTTTATGTCGTTCCCCGTATCTCCTAGTCCACGGCCATTCACAGTAGAAAACTGATCTGCAATCAATGCATGGTTTTCGTAATTATAATAAGTAAGGGTGCTATTATTTGAATTCATTATCCCTTCGTTCAAAACATATAAACCTCTGCGTTCTGCTTTTGGAATTTCAGGTTCGATAACTATGGCATCATTTTTTTTACAAGCACCAAGGATGCCTACAGCCAGTAAAAGGCCAATTAAATAATTTTGTTTGAATGGTTTCATGTTTTATTTATTAAATTGTTATTTGAAAAGTAAACCTGAAAGAGCGGCCCGGCATGGGGAAACTTCTGATAAAGGCATAAGACTGATTGTAGAGGTTATTGATTTCTGCTGATAGGCCAACAGGCAATTGTTTTAATTTTAGCTGATAGTGAATAGATAAGTCACTTACGGAGAATCCGGGAACAAAATATTCGGGCAGGTTTTCAGTTAAATAATACCTGGAGGAAGAAATAATTTGGTTGTAAAAAAGGCCTAAATCACCTCTTTGAAACCCTATATTCAAAGCCAGGTTATGCTTTGGTGTATAAGGTATTTGATTAAGGTAAACAGCTGAGGTGGGGTCTGTAGTGTTTAGTGCTTGTTGGTAAGTGTAATTACCTGTAAAACTAATTTTCATTGCCCTGCTTAAAGGAAGTTGGGTTTTTACGCTCACATCAATGCCGCGGATATCTACCTCACCTAGATTTAGCATGGTCCAGGTAAAAAGGTCTTTATTAGGTATGGCAATAATCTTGTCTTTTACCTTGTTATAGTAAATGTCTGCTGTTAAACTGAGGTAATCAATAACTTTCGTGTACGCTTGACTATAAGTGATTCCTAAATTATACTGTTTAGTATATTCTGGTGTTAAATTTCGTTTACCAATGCGGGTATAATAAAGGTCATTAAACGTAGGGTTGCGGAAAATGTCTTTATAAAAAGCCCGGAGCTGTATACCGGAATCCTCAAAGAGGTCGTAGCTGGCAGAAATAGAGGGCGACCAGATCATTTTTGACGGTGCCGGACTGCCAACTTGCACTTTTTCATTAATAGCGGTATTTAAAATGTTTGCATGGAGCTGCAATTTATTGAATTTAAATTTTGTAGCCAGGACATTTAAATAGGTATACCTTGTAGGATAGGAATAGGTGTAGAAGTTGGTCTTTAATTTGTTAAAGGCCAGGTCGCTAGCCAGAGAAATTTCCCAATTCTTCATCAAGTGATAGGAGAGCGCCGCAGAGCCATAAATTTCAAGTTGTGTAAAACGTTGGTCGAGTTCTCTAATTTCGTTGAGGTAATCGGGGTCAAGGTAACGCAGGTAATTATGTGAAAACTTGGCACTAAGTAATAATTCAAAACCCTTTTTCCAATACTGTTGGTAGTTGCTTTGTAGGGTAAGGTCTCGGTTCCATAAGTGCTGATGGGTATAAGGATTATAATAAACCACTGCTCCTGGCAAACCACGGTCTGAATGCGCATAATTAGCGCGGAGCTGGAAACGATTGCTATCGGTGCCATTCCAGTATAAAGCGGCATCGGTTTGAAATACGTTTAAGTCTGAATTAGTACGGGTGGCTAAAGTATCAGAGCCATCGCCATCAACCTTGTATTTATAGCGGCCATGTGCTTTTTGCCAGGTATTGCTTAAATTTAATGACCAGTTGCTATTTATTTTTTGCTGATAAAGCAAGGATGGATTAAATAAGCCAAATGAACCTGTTTTTAAACCCAATTTAAGCCGGTAGTTTTTTTCTTCTGTAAATTCTGGGGCGAGGCTTTTAATAACCAGCATACTTGCCGATGCGTAAGCCCTTGCAGGCTGTAGTATGAGTTCTGGCTGCCCATTGTAAAGGGTTATGGAAGCAATGTTATCGAGGTTAATTTTGCCAAGATCAATTTGCCCGTTTTGTGTATCGCTGATGGTTATGCCGTCAAATTGCACGCCGGTATGGTTGGCACCAAGGCTTCTAACGGATACGGTTTTTAAACCGCCAATGCCGCCATAATCTTTAATATTAACCCCCGAGAAGTTCCTGATGGCATCGGCAAGGTTATGAGCACCATTGCGTTTAAAATCGCTGGCATTAATTTGTTGGCTGGGTTGAAGGCTTTGTACTTTAGGTGGGGGCGTTGTAAAAACTTTTACCTCTTTGAGCGTATTACTGCTGTCGCTCTGTGCAAAAGCATACACGGAAAACAAAAAGAAAATTGTTGTAAAAAATAGTTTTTCCATACTTGCGCTACTGCACAGCAAACAGTATAAAGCATACTGAAAATGGAAATACCAAAGGCATCTTCATTCCAGCTTCAATCCCCGAAAGCTATGAATTATATTATGCGATGGCAGGTATTCTGACTTACTCCCCTTGGTATGGTCTTCCCATTCAAACAGTTGAACAGTGACGCTAAGTATATACCTTAGTTAATGGAGCTTACAGCTGCGGGACAGTTCTGGAATTACACCAGATTCCCTTTTAATCCATCCTGAATGAACAGGGGAGGAACCAAAAGCAATGCAAAGGTAGGTATATTTCTGCTGTTTATTTTAAAATAAGTTAATGTTTGGCTAAGGAGTGGAAGTTACCAGGGCTCAGCCTGGCAGGGAGCTGATAGGGACCTGCTACCGGATTTCCCGAACGAGGTCCCTATCAGCTCCCTATAAGGTCCGGTTTTGGTCCTGCCATAGGTTAAGCTAAACTGCATTTGTTTTATCTCTTCAATTATGCTTAATTTAAGCGATTGTTAATCACACAAAAAACATCAATTATGACGGCAATTGACATCAGCAATTTAGAACCTCAGCAACTTTGGCGTAATTTTGCCAATTTAAACGCAGTGCCTCGCGCTTCGAAAAAAGAAGAGCGGGTTATTGCCTTTATAAGGGCTTTTGGTGAAGGGTTAGGTTTAGAAAATTTACAGGATGCTGCGGGAAATGTAGTCATTAAAAAACCGGCAAGCCTGGGTATGAAAAACCGTGAAACGGTAGTCTTACAAGCTCACCTGGATATGGTGCATCAAAAAAACGGGGATACGGATTTCGATTTTGATACCCAGGGTATCGACATGATTGTTGATGGCGATTGGGTAAGGGCGCGTGGTACCACTTTAGGTGCTGATAATGGTATTGGCGTGGCTACAATTATGGCGCTTTTGGCCGCCGATGATATTGTGCATCCTGCTTTGGAAGCGATGTTTACCATCGATGAAGAAACGGGTATGACAGGTGCTAAAGAGTTGGATCCGGTTAATTTCTCGGGTTCGATTTTATTGAATTTAGATACCGAAGAGGATGATGAGCTGACTATTGGTTGTGCCGGTGGCATTGATACCAATACCAATTATACTTATGCACAGGTTGCTGTTGATCAAGAGGATATAGCTTTTGAAATTACCTTGAAAGGGCTGCTGGGTGGTCATTCAGGTATGGATATCCACAAAGGTAGGGGCAATGCCAACAAGTTAATGAACCGATTGCTATTTGAAGCCCTTAAAACGTTGCCACTGCAGGTTAGTTTAATAGATGGTGGTAGTTTAAGAAATGCAATACCCCGGGAATCTAAAGCGGTTGTTGTGGTGCCTGCTGCTCAAAAACTCGCTTTTCTAGCTTTTATCGGTGTTTTTGATGCTGTTTTGAAAGAGGAGTACCATACTGTAGAACCTGCTTTAAATATAACCGTTAAGGAATGTCTGCTGCCGGACATGGTTGTAGATCAAGCGGTATTGGTAAAAATTATTAACGTCTTGTATGCCGTGCCCAATGGGGTTTTCCGCATGAGTCCGGATATCAGTAACCTGGTTGAAACTTCTACCAACCTGGCTCGGGTCATCATAAAAAATGGTGAATTTATTACCCAATCCCTGCAACGAAGCAGTGTGGAAAGCACTAAAACTGATGTAGCAAATGCAGTTGGCGCTGCTTTTGAAAATATAGGCTGTTCGGTATCCCAAAGTGGTGATTACCCGGGGTGGAAACCAAATCCTGATTCGGAAATTTTAAGGCTCATGAAAAAGTTATACCAGCAAAAATTTGATAAAGAACCTAAAGTTGAGGCTTGCCACGCAGGACTGGAATGTGGTATCTTAGGATCCCATTTACCTGGTATGGACATGATTTCTTTCGGTCCCACCATCCATGGGGCACATTCTCCAGATGAATGTGTACAGATTTCTTCGGTTCAAAAATTCTGGGGCTATCTTTTGGCTGTGCTGAAAGAAATTCCTTTGGTTAAAGGATCATAAAACGCAGAAAATGCTTCAAATCAATTTCGGCCCTTTTCCATTACTTGAAACACAACTTTTACTGTTAAGGGCCGTTGCCGAAACAGACGTTGCGGAGGTTGTTTATGCGGTTAATGTGGCTGATGAGCCTTGGCGTTTGAAAACGCTATTAGGCTTCAGCAACATCATAAACTACAACCTTTGTCCATAGGAGGCTGCAATTTTTTATAAATTCCAGGTGTAAAGGGTGGTTTTGGTAAACGGCTTGTCCTGCAAGGTCGTCGAAAAAGATTAATTCGGAAACACTCCAGCTTTGGTCTATTACATCACGTTTTTCTGTGTCTGCAACTATACCTACATGCAATCCTTTTATGGTATTTATTTTTGAAAGGGCTTTTATGCCTGCAATGAGCTGATCACGGTCTTCCTTTGAATCTGGGTTTTTAAGCCAAAAGAACACATGATGTACAATAGGGTGTTTTTTTTCTATAGTCATAAGTGGTGATGCTGCTACCGCTGCAGCACTTGTAACAAGTATTGCGGCAGTTCCAATAAATTTCCTTCTGTTTGGATGGTCCATAGTGGGTTAGTTTGTTTTTTAAAAATAGACATTTTTTTTTGATTCCGGTTAATTAAGTTTTGCCGGAGGAAGCGTTGTGTTAAGGGGCTGGTTTTTTTTATGTATTTTTGCATCAAAATATTAGCATTTGGGAACTCTATTAGATTTAGGCATAAAGGGGTACAATAATTACGGTACGCATTTGAAAAAAAAATATGCGGGACAGCGTGTATTTAAAGTGATTGTAGATGGCGGTTTTACCTGTCCGAATCGTGATGGAAGTAAAGGATATGGAGGCTGCACCTATTGTAATGTAGATTCTTTTACTCCTGAACTTTCCAGAAAATTACCTACAGTGCGCGAGCAGCTGGAACAGGGAATGGTGCGTGGGAAAAGTTTTTATAAAGCAGATAAATTTATTGTTTATTTCCAGCCCAATACCAATACCTATGCCCCTGTGCATTATTTGAAAATGATGTATGACGAAGCCTTGTCCATTAATCCTGAAGATGTTGTTGGCTTTTCAGTTGGTACGCGTCCTGATTGCATTGATGCCGAAAAAGTGGCTTTGCTGGAAAGTTATGCCGATCGCTTTGATGTTGATTTAGAGATGGGAATGGAATCTATCTATGATGAAACACTTGATCAAATTAACCGTGGCTGTAGTCATGGTGAGTTTGTAGCGGCTGTAAAACTTCTCGAAAATTCAAAACTTGACCTCTGTGTGCATACCATTTTTGGCTTCCCTTGGGAAACTGAAGAAATGATGTTGGGTTATATCCATGAAATTAACCGTTTTCCGCAAATTAAATTTGTGAAATTCCACCACCTGCATGTTGTAGAGGGTTCTATTATGGGGGCTAAATTCAAAAAAGAGCCTTTTAAATTATTTACATTGGAAGAATACACCGATTTGTTGTGTAAATTGATTCCTTTATTGCGTCCTGATATTGTTATTCAGCGTTTGTTTGGTATTTCTGATTGGGATTTGCTTATCGCACCTAATTGGGGCATGAATAAATCTGCTATTCAGACCTATATTGATAAGGAAATTGAGCGCAGGGGTGTTATTCAAGGTTCTTTGTATTCATTATAATTGCATTTCCCCAAATATTTCTATTACTTTTTGATTTCTGAACGAAAAAACCTCTTGTAGCTTATTGGCAACAAAGAGTTGGTTTGCCATTTGTCCTAATATACCGAAAGGTAGACCGTATGTCAGTATGTCATTCATTTCTACGCCACCGGGTATCGCTTTAAAGTGGTGCTGGTGGTGCCAAAACTGATAAGGGCCAAAACGCTGCTCGTCAATAAAATACTCTCCTTCTTTTACTTGGGTAATTTCTGTCATCCAATTTAACTTTATGCCTGTTAAGGGCGATACTTTATAAGTTATAATCATCCCTGGGTACATCTTTTCCGCTGTTTTTAAGTCTGACGTTACCGTAAATGCCATTTCTGGAGGAGTAATTTTCGCCAAATTTAGTGGCGTAGAGAAAAAATCCCATGCTTCTTTTAAAGAAATAGGTAACTGCTGATTGAAATTTAAGTGATAGGCTTTCATGCCTTAAAGATATGAATTAGAAATTTATCCGTAATAATTATTAATTTCTAATTTATATTAAAATTATGCTTCTATATTATGTTTTTTTAACCTGTTTTATTGATTTTATGGTGTTATTTTAGTGTTTTTTGTATTTGTTTTAGGTGAATTGTAAATTTTTTGTTATAAATATGTGATTTTATTGATTTTTTATTGCTATTTTTAGAAAATCAATCAAATAATAGAATATAAACCTTTAAAATCAAATCAAATATGAAGTCGATACCCTTAAAACAGTATGCGCCATTCGCAATTTTGTTAATTGTGGCAATTGTAGCGCTCTTTGTTCCACTTTCGCCTAATTATGATATAGGAGAGTATAGTCCTGCTGACATTGCTTGGGTTCTTACAGCAACAGCATTGGTCTTTTTAATGACTCCCGGCCTCGCTTTTTTCTATGGAGGTATGGTGCATCGCAAAAATGTTTTATCTACCATGATTAAAAGTGTTGTAGCTGCGGGTATAATTACGGTGTTGTGGGTAACTGTTGGCTTTAGTTTAGCTTTTGGTGATAGTATTAACGGAATTATTGGAAATCCTTTAACTTTTGCCTTTTTCCAAAATGTTAATTCTGGAGCGTCATGGGCTGGTGCTCCCACTATTCCTTTAACTTTATTTGCTTTATTTCAATTAATGTTTGCCATTATTACACCGGGTTTGGTGGTTGGTGCCGTTGCTGAAAGGATACGTTTTACTTCTTATATCTTGTTTATAGTATTGTTTGCTATTTTTATCTACTCTCCTTTAGCACACTGGACATGGCATCCTGATGGCTTCTTATTCAAAATGGGAGTGCTTGATTTTGCCGGAGGAACGGTGGTACACATTTCTGCTGGTATGGCTGCTTTAGCTGGTGCTTTAGTGTTAAAGCGTAGAAAAGTTCACCAGGATCACCAAGAAATACCTCCTGCAAATATTCCTTATGTACTTATTGGCACTGGCTTACTTTGGTTTGGCTGGTTTGGTTTCAATGCTGGTTCTGCTCTTGGTGCTAACAGTTTGGCGGTTTCTGCTTTTGCAACTACAAATATTGCTGCTGGTGCTGCTGGACTTGCCTGGATGTTTTTTGATGTATTACGCGGCAAAAAGCCTTCAGTTTTAGGCTTTTGTATCGGTGCTGTAGTAGGTTTGGTTGCCATTACACCTGGTGCCGGATTTGTATCTATCCCTTCCAGTATATTTATTGGTGCCATTGCCGCTGTAATTTCTAACCTTGCCGTTGTGTGGAAATCGAAAACCAGTCTTGATGATACATTAGATGTTTTTCCTTGTCATGGTGTTGGTGGTATTGTTGGTATGTTATTGACAGGTGTTTTCGCTACAAAAACTGTCAATGCTGCGGGTGTTGATGGCCTGTTTTATGGAAATCCGGAATTCTTTTTCACACAGTTAAAAGGTGTAGTCATTGTGGTCTTATTCAGTTTCGTAATGGCCTTCCTGGTTTTTAAAGTTATCAATCTTATTCAACCTATCCGTGTAACTTCTGAAGAAGAAGAAGCTGGTTTGGATGCTAGTCAGCATAATGAAAAATATTCTCAGGGAACTTTAGTGGTCTCGACTACAGGCTTAGAGTACGACCGTGAAACTTCTCTATAAACATTTTTAAAACCTTTTCAACCTAAACCGCTTTACTATGAAATTAAAAGCTTTTCTCTCGCTTTCCGCATTTACCTTTACAACCATGTCTTATGCACAAAAAACTGAAAAAACTCCTTTAGAGATTTCAGGATCAGTTGATACCTATTATAAGTATGATTTCCAGAAACAACCTAATATAGGAACCAGCTTTGCTAGTGATCAGAATTCAATTTCATTGGGCATGATTGATATTGCATTGAAAAAAACAACGGGTAAAGCCTCTTTTGTTGGGGAATTATCTTTTGGACCAAGGGGGCAATACCAAAGTTTGCTGAATGGTGATGGCTCAACAGCAAATGAAAGTAACTCTTTTAACCTGCAAAACCTTGCAATTGCTTATGCATTTACAGAAAAATTCAGCATGACCGCTGGTTTTATGGGTACGTTTGTAGGTTATGAGGTGATATCGCCTGTTGGCAATTACAATTACTCTACTTCTTATTTATTTTCTGCCGGCCCTTTCCAAAATGCAGGTATAAAAGGTACTTATGCTTTTTCGCCGAAGGTGAGCTTAATGGTTGGCTTGTTTGATGACTGGAACGTGTATAAAGACCTCAATGGTGTTTCCCATTTTGGCGCGCAGTTAGGCCTTAATCCTGTGGAAGGCTGGTCGGCCTATTTAAACGTGTTAACGGGCAGAAATGATGGTGCTGCAGGTGATGGTTCATTGTTTGATCTGACAACATCTTACCAGGTTACTGAAAAGGTGAAACTTGGTTTGAATGCTGCAGATTACAGTATTTCCAACGATAATGGTGGGTATAGTGGTGCTGCGGTCTACTTGCAAAATGCTTTCACTGCCAACATTTCCTTAGGCTTAAGAGGAGAGTATTTCAACATTAAAGATGCAGGTGCCATTGAAGGTGAAAGTTTTAAATCCATAACCTTATCAGGAAATTTGAAAGCCGGTGGCTTGACTTTTATTCCTGAAGTAAGGTTTGACAACCGGGACAAGGAATTGTACTCGAAATCAAATTTATCTCCAACAGCTAATGCTTCCCAGTTTTCTTTAGCCGCCGTATATGCATTCTAATTTAGTGAACCATTTTATCGGCACAAGTGGAGCTTGCAAAGGCTTCAGGTTTGGCTTTAAAAATAAATCCCATACTTAAAATATAACCCATAGCCTCGTTCAGCGCCTTGTTTGATTTAAACATAGGATTGGTATTGATGTCTGCATGCACCTCAAGATCAACATTGTATAAATCAAGCAAGTCGCAGATCGAGTATGCGGTCTCAATTGATTTTTGTACTTCCAGCAACATTCTTTCTTTTATTGTCATCCGCATACTGGTTTTTTCCTGGTGGATGTACATAAACCCTCCATGGTGCTCCCTTAATAAAACAATGACGGTTGCAACATTTGTAATTGGGCCTTTTACTTGTGAATCTGTTCCAATGCAAACTTTAAGATGGTAGCCTTTTTCTGTTTCTTGAATAATAGCTCTTTCTATTTCTACGATAAGAGGCGAGTGGATAATTTCACCACTAAATTTTTTCCAGGTCATACTTATTTTGTGTTTTTAAGTTAGGGGAACGTTATTTAGTATCTTTAAATTTACCTGTAAAATTCGGAAATTATTGGATTTTTTTTATTTTATTTGTTTATAGTCAGTTTGTTACGATTCTTCGTCAAGAAAGAAAAAAACAAAACTGGCTTTATAGAGTTGTTTACGTGAATATGATGATCAATAAAACCATAATAGTATCAAACCGATTACCTGTAAAAATTACCGAAATTGATGGAAAGTACGTTCTTAGTGCGAGCGAAGGTGGCCTGGCCACTGGATTAGGGTCTGTTTATAAAACAGGAAATAATATTTGGATTGGTTGGCCTGGAATTGATGTGCCTGAGGATAGACAGGATGAAGTGAAACAACAATTGGCTCCCTTGAATTTAATTCCTGTTTTTTTAACTCAAGAGGAGATCAATCTTTATTATGAAGGTTTTTCAAATGAAGTTCTATGGCCTGTATTTCATTATTTGGTAACTTATGCACATTTTGAACAAGATTATTGGGATTTTTATAAACTCGTAAATGCTAAGTTTAGGGATGTTGTTGAGGCGCACCTGATAGTAGGGGATACCGTTTGGGTACATGATTACCAATTATTACTATTGCCAGGAATGATAAGGGAAGTGCAGCCCGATGTTATCATCGGTTTTTTTCAGCATATTCCTTTCCCTTCTTTCGAGATTTTTAGACTTATTCCCTGGCGTGAAGAAATTATTAATGGTATGGTTGGGGCCGACCTTATCGGTTTCCATACTTTTGATGATGTTAGACATTTCCTAAGTGCAGCTACCAGGCTCTCTACAGCAAAGTCATCCAATAATATTATTACCTGGCATGAGCGCCAAATTGTAGTGGAGTCTTTTCCTATGGGAATTGATGATGAAAAATTTGTACAGCTCAGTAGTCGCCCTCAAGTTAAAGCCCATGTGCAATCTTTTAAGAATAAAAGAAACAACGAACTTATAGTTCTTTCTATAGACAGGTTAGATTATAGTAAGGGTATTTTACAACGCCTGCAAGCTTATGAATTGTTGTTGCAGATACATCCTGAATATATCGGGAAACTTGCATTGTACATGGTTGTTGTTCCTTCTAGAGATACTGTACCTCAATATAAAGAACTTCGGGATAATATAGATCAGATGGTGGGCAATATTAACGCTATCTACAGAACAATGGACTGGCTGCCGATCCATTATTTCTATAGGTCTTTTTCTGTTGAACTGCTGTCTGCGCTATATTGTGCTGCTGATATATGTTTGGTTACGCCTATGCGCGATGGCATGAATTTAGTGAGTAAAGAGTATGTAGCTTCCAGAACAGAAAATACAGGCGTTTTGATTTTAAGTGAAATGGCCGGTGCTTCTAAAGAATTAAATGATGCCATACTGGTAAACCCTAACAATGTGGGCGACGTGATGCGGGCAATTGTTACCGCTATAGAAATGCCACTGGAAGAACAAATGGCAAGAATGAGTAGTATGCGTAGGGTGGTGAAAAAATATAATATCCACCTCTGGGTAAAGAACTTCATGGCTAAACTGACTGAAGTTAAAGAAATGCAACAATCACTTTTAACAAAACATGCTTCTGTTAAAGTGAGAGAACAAATAGGGCTTGCTTATTTGAGCAGTAAGGATCGCTATATTTTCCTTGATTATGATGGTACATTGGTTGGTTTTAACAGTGATATTAATAAAGCTTCGCCCGACCCTGAATTATATAATTTGATTAACAGGTTAACTGATGATTCTAAAAACAATGTGATTTTAATTAGTGGTAGAAATCATGAAACGCTTGAACAGTGGTTTGGCCATTTAAAAGTAGGGATGATTGCTGAACATGGCGCATGGCAAAAATATTTAAATGAGGATTGGAAAAGCCTGCCTTTACTTACCGATAAGTGGAAAGATGAAGTTAGAGATGTTTTAGAAAGTTATACTAACCGAACTCCAGGTTCTTTTATTGAGGAAAAAAGTTATTCTTTGGTTTGGCACTACCGTAAAGTAGAGGAAGGACTTGGTGAGCAAAGGGTAACCGAAATTATTAACCATTTAGAGTTGATTATTGCAGACAAAGGCTTGCAATTGATGCCTGGAAATAAAGTGCTGGAAATAAAAAATATTGAAGTGAATAAAGGTAAAGCTGCTCAAAATTGGCTTCACAATAGGGATAATGATTTTATTCTTTCCATGGGCGATGACCATACGGATGAGGATATATTTAAGGCCTTGCCGGAATCTGCTTATACAATAAAGGTAGGTAGTAATATCTCTGCAGCAAAATACTATCTAAGAAGTACGAAAGAAGTAAGGCTATTGCTGCAAGAGCTCGTTCAGCTTAAATAATTTTACACTCACAAACCTTTATATTTTTTCTGTTTTAAGGAGTAAAACCGGGGTATATCATTTTATTGATGAAATAGCCCGGTTTTTATCATAATAGATTTCTTACATAAATACTGGTCTGTCTAACTTAATGGCAATTCGATGTGCGGCATTCATTAAGCCTACATGGCTATAGGCCTGCGGGAAATTACCCCATTGACTGCCATCTTTTTCGTCGATGTCTTCACTAAATAAATTGAGGTGATTTCCAAATTCTATTAATGATTCAAATTCGCGGATGGCATCGTCTATTCTTCCAACGCAAGCCAATGCTTCCACATACCAAAATGCGCAAATTAGAAAGGTGGTTTTGGGCTTGCCAAAATCGTCATTGTGCTTATAGCGGTAAAAAAGTCCATTTTCTGCTTTTAATTCGTTTTCTAAAGCAATTAAATGATCTTTTGCCCTTTGTGAATCAGGATCAAGATAATTCATTAAAATGAGTTGTAGCGTACTGGCATCGAGATGTGAACTGCCCACCGCATGATTGTATACTTTTCGAATAGGATTATAACAAGCTTCAATATGCCCAGCTGCTTTGTCGATCAGCACTTGTGCCCGTTTCTGATAAGCCAAATCTCCAATTGTTTTAGCCATCTTTAAAGCAGCATTAGCACCTGCCCATTGGAAAAGGTTGGTATAACAATGCATATTGGCAATGTTTCTAAACTCCCATATTCCGGCATCCTCTTCATCTATGGTCATTTCTATTTTTATTAACAAATAATCCAACCATTTCAATGAATCCTGCCTTTCACCAGAAATAAAACGTCTGTCGTTATATAAAGGGAGCATGGAAATCAATACCTGACCATAAATGTCATTCTGGATATGTTCATAAGCTTGGTTTCCTATCCTAACAGGTTGTTCGCCCATATAGCCTTTTATATTCTCCAGGATACGTTCTGTTAAAACCCTTTCTCCGTTAATGCCAAATAAAGGCTGATAACGGGTGTCGTTACGGAAAGAAATGTCAGTAATGTAATTGAAATAATGTTCCATTTCTTCGAAATGCCCGATATGGTTTAATGCGGTAATCACGTAATAGGTATCCCTCATCCAACAATAGCGGTAATCCCAATTACGGGTGCTTCCTGGAGATTCAGGCAAACTGGTGGTGCTGGCGGCAATTATAGCCCCGGTATCTTCGTATTGATGGATTTTTAAGACCAATGCTGAACGAATGACTAGAGCTTGGTAAAAGCCTGCAATAGCAGAGTGCTTAATCCACGTACGCCAATATTGTTTGGTATTATTCAGAAAAAGATCCGCTGTTTGTTCAATTGCGGCTTCCAGTCTGTAACCGAAAGTTAATATTAAATATTTAGGCTCATTGAGGGCGAAATAACGCTCATCTTCCAAATAGCTTAAAGAAATATTGGTGGTCAGTTGCATGTTTTCTTCACAACTTTGAAATAAAAGATGGTTGCTGCCTCTGCTGCTAGTAAATTTGCTTTCACCATAGTTATATACGGGTTTACATTTTACCTGAATTCTCGGATTGCCTTTCAGGACTTCAACCTTACGAATAAGCATTAAAGGCTTGTAATATCGATCATATTGACTAAAACGGGGCGCAAAATCTGTAATTCTGTAAGTGCCTTCAGGATTGGTAATTTCTGTACATAGAATATTAGTGTTTTCCAGGTAATATTGTTTTGAGCTGTATTCGCCATCTGGGCGAATAGAAAATTCACCCCCTTTTTCATTGTCTAACAAACCACCGAATACAAATGAACTGTCGAATCGTGGCCAGCAAAGCCAGTCTACATTAGTGTTTTTATTGATATGAGCAAGAAAAGCGCAATTGCCGATAATGCCTGTTTGGTAGGTGTGTCTCTCCATTGAAAAATTTAATGATATATTTAAAAGAACAATTTTTATCTGTTTTTGTTGTTAAAGATAGTAGTTAATAAAATTCACTAACAAAAAAAGCTATGAAAGCAGAATTATTAAATGAATTTTACTTGCTGCAGCAAAGTAGGTCTAATGAAACCATCATGAGCAAATATTCACATACAGCAATGAATATTGCTCGTGATAGCTTTATTACTAATCCTCATGTTGCTTCCTGGGTTAGTCGGCGAGGTTTGATGTTAATGAACCTGGAAAGTATAATGAACCGTCAGGTAAGAAAATTCAAGAAAAAATATTTTAGATTTTAGTCGTCCTAATTTCTCAAATTGAACTTAGCTTAATATCCTTATCTTTGCACGATGACTGTAGAAAAGATATTAAGTAATTTAAAAATAGCTTCTTTAAACGAGATGCAGGTGGCTACTGTTACCGCAGCCAAAAAAGGAAGCGATGTGTTATTACTGGCCCCAACAGGCTCAGGAAAAACACTTGCGTTTTTATTACCCATCTTTCAGCGTCTTGATGTTAGTGCAAAAGGCGTTCAGGCGCTGGTAATGGTTCCTTCACGAGAATTGGCGCTGCAAATTGAGCAAGTGTTTAAACAAATGTCGACCGGTTTTAAAGTCAATTGCTGTTATGGTGGCCATGCCGTTAAAACTGAGCGAAATAACTTTGAAGAACCACCAGCAGTATTAATTGGTACACCTGGCAGGATAGCATACCATTTGAGACACGAGAACTTTGATGAGTCTGCCATACAAACTTTAGTACTAGACGAATTCGATAAAGCACTGGAGTTTGGTTTCCAGGAAGACATGGCCTTCATTATCTCTAAACTTTTGTCTTTAAAACAACGCTTCTTAACTTCAGCAACTGCAATGGAAGAAATCCCTGCATTTACTGGAGTGAAAAATGTAATAGAAATAAACTTTCTTAAAGACTTTAAGTCTGTGCCAAATCTTAAATTAAAAAAGGTGCAAACACAGGCAGAAGATAAACTGAGTACCCTTTTCGATCTGATTTGTAAGATTGGCGATAAAACAACCCTGATTTTCTGTAACCATCGCGAAACCGTAGACCGTATTAGCGATCTGCTTATCGATAAAGACCTCGCTCATGATATTTTTCATGGTGGTATGGAACAAGATGAACGCGAACGCGCACTCCTTAAATTTAGAAATAGCAGTATTAAAATTTTAATAACTACGGATCTTGCTTCCCGTGGTTTAGATATTCCGGAAATAGAATGCATTATCCATTACCAATTGCCTTATACTGCTGATGCTTTTGTACATCGTAACGGAAGAACAGCTCGTATGAACGCTAAAGGAACGGCCTACTTGCTATTAACGGACGAGGAAAAATATCCTTTCCTAAGAGACGATATGGAAGTTGAAAAACTGGACGGAAAATATACTTTGCCGAAAGACAGTCAATGGCAAACTTTGTATATTGCTGCCGGTAAAAAAGATAAAGTTAATAAAATTGATGTTGTAGGATTGCTTCTTAAAAAAGGTGGATTGCAAAAAGAAGATGTCGGTTTGATTGAAATAAAAGATCAAAGCTCTTATGTTGCTGTTAAACGTAAAATGGTTGGCCGAGTGCTTTCTGCATTAGCCAACGAAAAAATTAAAAATAAAAAAGTAAAAATAGAGGTAGCACTTTAAATTATGAGCAACAACGATATTTTCAAGAAATTGCGCGTGGCGCTACAATTGAATAATGAAGACATTATTAAAATAATGGAACTGGTTAACTTTAAAATAACCAAAAGTGAACTTGGTGCTTTCTTCCGCAGTGATGACCATCCTAATTTTAAGCCTTGTGGTGACCAGATTTTAAGGAATTTTTTAAACGGATTGGTTATTTATAAAAGAGGACCAAAACTTGAACTTACTGCAGATAAGCCTGAATAAGTTGTAGTAGCCTTCATTGGTTCATCGTTATGCTTGCCGGTAAGAATAAAATAATAGTTATTTTACTCATAAGAATTTTTATTATGTTCGCATAAGACATATATTAGCGTTAGCAGTTTGGGCTTGCTAAAACTATTGTAAATTAAATTCATAAACTGGGCGGCTGCTGATGAATAGGTTTTTAAAATCTTACGTAAATCAAGAAAGATTCAAAGTCCAACTCCTTGTCGTAACGCTAAATTTGGTGTTTGTATTTTCGGCGTCTTCTCAATCTTATAATAGGTTGAATGGAACGCTCAAAGATTCTCTTAATAAACCTATTCCTGAAGCCATTATTCAAATTATCGCTGGTTCAGATACCCTAAGCGATTATTCAGATTACCGTGGTAAATTCAATTTTTCAGGTATAGTAGTGCCTCAAGTATTTTTAACCATTAAAGCAATGGGTTATTTAACCTATCGCCGGAAAATAAACTTCTCAAATTCACAAAGAAGTATATCTCTGCAAGCCTTGCTTGAAGCTGATGCCAATACACTCGAAGAGGTGGTTATTAAGGCAAATGTTAACCCCATCCGTTTAGCCAAAGATACCATTGAGTATAATGCTGCGGCTTTTTTAGTCCGGGAAACCGATAGGGTGGAAGATTTATTGAAGCAACTACCAGGTATCATTATCGACAGTGAAGGGAAAGTTCTGTCTATGGGCAGGATATTGACTAAGCTGAGGATTAATGGTGAAGACTTTTTTACTAATAATGTGAAAGAATTTATTTCACAATTACCTGCTGACATGATAGCCAAGGTACAGGTGATTAATGATTATGGTGATGAAGCCAATTTTACAGGCGTAAAAACCGGAGAATCACAAAAAATGCTAAACCTGGTTACCAAACCGGGTCGCAATAAAGGTAACTTTGGAAATACTTCTATCAATGGGGGCTCTAACCAACGTTATGGTCTTCAGACTAACGCAAATGTTTGGCGCGAAAAAAAGCAGATCGGTATTAAAGGCAATGTAATCAGTACAAACAATGCCGCTGGCTTAAACCGAAATATTAGTACAGGTATCAATTATCGTGATAAATTAAGTCAGGAAATTACAGGAAGTGTGGCTTATTCTTTTGATAATGTTAAAAACGAAAATACCCAGTTGGATTTTATTGAAACTTTAAATTCCCTTGGTACCATTTATACAATTGATAGCAGCGAGCGTACTGGAAAAAGCAACAAGCACAACTTAAACTGGAACCTGCAATCAATCGGTCAAAAAAGTTATTTTCAAGCAGGCGTAATTGGTTCCTTTCTCCATACCAATGATTTATATAATGGAAGTGCTACGCAAACAGGAGTCATTCGTCAAGATCAACTTAATAGCAGCAGCAGTAAAGCCTATGTGCCAGACTTTAATTTAAATGCAGCCTGGGCATACCGTTTTAAAAAAGTGGGTAGGAATCTTTCTGTAGGTATAATAGCGAAAAACGGAATCAGCGATGTAAATGAGGAACTCAGGAGTAATATCAGTTATTATGAAACCAATAACCCCAGAATTGCTAAGGACTCTTTATTGAACCGACTTGTTGACACCAGGAATAAATCCAGGAACATAGAAACCAGCTTTAGATTTAGTGAGCCGGTAGGAAACAGGAAGGATTCTTTGGTAAGTAAGAATATGGATATTTATTATAATTTCCAGTTTGAGAAAAATGACAATAACTTATTGACCAGGGTTAACAACAATAGGTTCAACAAGCGTGTGGTCGATTCATTAAGTACAATTTATACCTCAAAGTTTATCTCGCACCTCATTGGTTTAAGTTACCGCTATGGTTCTGAGCACCTGAGTTACAGTCTTGGCATTACTGCTCAGCCTAACTTGCTTATTGTTGAAAATGAAAAACCAAAAAGCAGTGTTAACCATGCAGGTTTTAACGTTACTCCAGTTGTAAATTTAAGTATGGTTTTATCGCACACTACCAGTATTAATTTTACGTACAACGGAAGTAGCATGGCACCAAACTTATCTCAATTGCAGCCCGTGCCCAATACGCGTAACCTGCAGAACATTGTGGTAGGTAACCCAAACTTAAAGTCTACTTTTAACCATAACTCGAGTTTTAACTTTCAAAATAACAACCCAAAAAATGGCAGATCTTTGATGTTGGGCATTAATTCTAATTTGATTCAAGACCAGGTAGTAAGCAATATAATTTTAAAACAGGATACGTTGAATAGTTTGAAACAGGAAACACGTTTTGAAAATGCTAATGGCGCTTATAGTATTGATGCTTTATATTCCTGGTCGAGGCCTTTTGAGGAAAATAAATATAACCTTGAGTTTCGTGGAAATATGGGTTTTGCTAATTATGTTTCTTTAACTGATGGTATCCTCAACAACAACCAAGGTTTTAATTTCATGCAATCGGTAATGATGCGGATGAATCAAAAAGGTTTCACCTTAAGTACGGATGCTAACTATACTTACAACAGTAATCGGTATTCCCTTGCGTTAACCAATTTAAGGGATGTCCAGACTTATGAATTTAATTTGAATACCAAGTCCTACATTAACCCAACATTTTCGATTGGGCTTGATGCTTCCAAACGCATCTATAAGGGGTATTCCATCAACATAAGAAATCCATTCTTAATTAACCTCAGTTTGCAGAAATCTTTCCTAAAGAAAGAGCAGGCAATTATTAAGTTACAAGCTTATGATCTGTTGAATCAAGGTAATTACCTGATGAGGAGCTTTGCAAATAACTCTATTATTGATAGCAGGAATAATCAGATTACCAGGTATTTACAGTTAAGTTTCACCATTAACCTCCAGCAATTTGGTGGTTAATGGTGAAAAAAAACTTATACTAGTTTTCTGTATTTTAAACGGTGGGGTGTAATATCTCCCAAGCGTTTTTTTCTATTCTCTTCGTAGTCGCTGTAGTTTCCTTCAAAGAAGTAAACTTGTGAATCGCCTTCAAAAGCTAAAATATGGGTGCAAATGCGGTCAAGAAACCAACGATCGTGACTGATGACTACTGCACAGCCACCAAAGTTTTCAAGTGCTTCTTCTAACGCTCTTAATGTATTTACATCAATATCATTGGTTGGCTCATCTAGTAAAAGTACATTAGCCCCTTTTTTGAGCGTAATAGCCAGGTGAACCCGGTTTCTTTCTCCTCCAGATAAAATGCCAACTTTCTTTTGCTGATCGCCACCATTAAAATTAAATTTTGATACATAAGCACGGCCACTTACGGCTTTATTACCCAATTGAATATTTTCTAGACCATCAGTGATGTTTTCATAAACAGTTTTATTAGGGTCAAGGTCATTGTGCATCTGGTCTACATAACCCAGCTTTACAGTTTCACCGACACGGAAATCTCCTGAGTCAGGAGTTTCTTGCTGTGTAATTAACCTGAACAAAGTTGTTTTACCCGCTCCATTTGGCCCAATAATTCCAACAATACCTGCCGGAGGTAAAGAGAAGTTTAGGTTTTCAAATAGAATTTTATCGCCATATGCTTTAGTCACATTATTAGCTTCGATAACCACATTTCCTAATCTTGGACCTGCCGGGATAAACAATTCTAGTTTATCTTCGCGTTCCTTGGAATCTTCAGAAGCGAGTTTGTCATAATTTGACAAACGCGCTTTTGATTTGGCATGCCTGGCTTTTGGTGCCATGCGCACCCATTCCAATTCTCTTTCTAATGTTTTCTGACGTTTACTTTCCGTTTTCTCTTCCTGAGCTAAACGCTTTGCTTTTTGCTCCAGCCAGGAAGAATAATTTCCTTTCCAAGGTATACCTTCACCTCTGTCCAGCTCAAGAATCCAGCCCGCCACATTGTCAAGGAAATACCTGTCGTGTGTTACTGCAATGACTGTACCCTTGTAGTTTTTCAAAAATTGCTCCAGCCAGTCTATACTTTCTGCATCAAGGTGATTTGTAGGCTCATCTAGCAGTAATACATCAGGCTCCTGCAATAACAAGCGGCACATGGCAACCCTGCGACGTTCTCCACCAGAGAGCACCCCAATTTTTGTGTCTGGCTCAGGGCAGCGCAATGCATCCATTGCTCTTTCTAATTTATTGTCTAGCTCCCATGCGTTTACAGCATCAATTTTATCCTGCAATTCTCCTTGTTTGTTCATCAGTTTCTCCATTTCATCTGGATTCTCATAAACTTCAGGCAAGCCGAACTTTTCATTAATTTCTTCGTATTCTTTGAGGATAGCCGTAATCTCTGCTACACCTTCTTCCACTACCTCTCTAACAGTTTTATTCTCATCCAATTCAGGTTCCTGTGCCAGGTAGCCTACCGTGTATCCCGGAGAAAAAACTACTTCACCCTGGAAAGATTTATCAAGACCGGCAATGATTTTTAATAGAGATGATTTTCCGGATCCATTCAACCCAATTACTCCAATCTTAGCGCCATAGAAAAAGGAAAGATATATGTTTTTTAGTACTTGTTTCTGTGGAGGGTAAATCTTATTTACTCCTGCCATAGAAAATATTATTTTTTCATCTGCCATATGTTTATTATTAGCCTTTTAAAAGTTGTTATTAGTTTAATAAGGGATGATCTTTGTGCATTGCACTAGAAATGGCTACAAAGATAAAAATTTAATCACTGTGCGTAAAGTTTAATTAATTAGTATGGTAACAAGGTCAGCTCTTTAGTGCTTATTTTTTTTATGACATAATTACCTCTATAAAATCAACTAACACCATTTTAGTCAGAACTTAGTAAGTTTTATGAAATATCGGCAGTCCTATGAACTTTTTTGGGTCATATGGCGTAATTGTTGATTAAAAATTATATCTGGTATGCCTTATTCAAAACATTTTTATAGTTTAGGGTATTCTGGTTAAGAAAGGTAAATATGGAAGCTAAATTTTCACCACAAGTAAAAGACGTGATTTCGTTTAGCAGGGAAGAAGCCCTGAGATTAGGACACGACTACATAGGCGCAGAACATCTTTTATTAGGCTTGATTCGCGAAGGCGATGGTATGGCCATTAAGATATTAAAATCATTAGGGGTTGATACCACTAAATTGCGGCGTTCTATCGAAGATGCGGTGCGCGGAACCTCTAGCGTTACGGTTAACCTGGGTAATATCCCATTAACTAAACAAGCAGAGAAAGTATTGAAAATCACTTATTTGGAAGCTAAAATATTCAAGAGTGACCTTATTGGTACAGAGCACTTGTTATTGTCTATTTTAAGGGACGATGATAATATCGCTTCTCAAATATTATTGCAATACAGCATCAATTATGAAATTTTTAAACAAGAGGTTGAAGTAAATAAAAACGGTTATAGAGATGATCCGCAGAGCAGTGCTTCTACGGGTGATGATGATTACCGTGAAGAAGAAAGCTTCAGCAGCCCTAAAAAAGTTTCAGATATTAAATCCAAGACCCCTGTTTTAGATAACTTCGGAAGAGATTTAACCAAAGCCGCAGAAGAAGGTCGTTTAGATCCAATCGTTGGCCGAGAGAAAGAAATCGAACGTGTTTCTCAGATCCTGTCCCGTCGTAAAAAGAACAATCCAATTCTAATTGGTGAGCCTGGAGTTGGTAAATCCGCCATTGCCGAGGGTCTTGCTTTGAGAATTGTACAGCGTAAAGTTTCAAGGGTTTTATTCAACAAACGCGTTGTTACTTTAGACCTGGCTTCATTGGTTGCCGGAACTAAATACCGTGGTCAGTTTGAAGAACGCATGAAAGCCGTGATGAACGAGCTGGAAAAATCAACTGATGTTATTTTGTTTATTGATGAGATACATACTATCGTTGGTGCAGGCGGGGCTTCTGGTTCACTGGATGCCTCTAATATGTTCAAACCTGCTTTAGCCAGGGGAGAAATTCAATGTATTGGTGCCACAACTTTAGATGAATACCGTCAGTATATTGAAAAAGACGGGGCATTAGATCGTCGTTTCCAAAAGGTAATGATCGAACCTGCAACACCTGATGAAACCATAGAGATTTTAAACCGTATTAAAGAGAAATATGAAGATCACCATGGGGTAACTTATACTGATGAAGCTATTAATGCTTGTGTTGCTTTAACCTCCCGCTATATTACAGATAGGTTCTTGCCTGATAAAGCCATCGATGCTTTAGACGAAGCGGGTTCAAGAGTGCATTTAACAAATATCCATGTTCCTGAAAACATCATTGACATCGAAACCAAAATAGAAAATATTAAAGTTGAGAAAAATAAGGTCGTTAAAAGTCAGAAATATGAAGAAGCAGCTAAATTAAGAGATACCGAAAAGAATCTTTTAGAAGAGTTGGATCGTGCCAAAGCAGAATGGGAAGCTGAAACTAAAACCAAGCGTTACACTGTAACTGAAGATAACGTGGCTGAAGTTGTTTCTATGATGACTGGAATCCCATTGCAAAGGGTTGGTCAAACCGATAGCCAAAAGCTATTGAATATGTATGAAAGCATTGCAACCAAAATTATTGGTCAGGATGAAGCCATCAAGAAGTTAAGTCGCGCCATTCAACGTACACGTGCTGGATTGAAAGATCCTAAAAAACCAATCGGTTCTTTTATTTTCCTGGGCCCTACGGGTGTTGGTAAAACTGAACTCGCTAAAGAGCTTGCCCGTTTTATGTTCGATAGCGATGATGCTTTGATTCAAATCGATATGAGTGAGTACATGGAGAAATTCGCAGTTTCACGTTTAGTAGGTGCCCCTCCAGGATACGTAGGCTATGAAGAAGGTGGCCAGCTTACCGAAAAAGTTCGCCGTAAACCTTATGCCGTAATCTTATTAGATGAGATTGAAAAAGCTCACCCTGATGTCTTTAACATCTTGTTGCAAGTATTGGATGAAGGTCAGCTGACTGATAGTCTGGGAAGAAAAGTGGATTTTAGAAATACAATCATTATTATGACTTCTAATATTGGCGCACGCCAGTTAAAAGATTTCGGACAAGGAGTTGGTTTCTCTACATTGGCTAAAACGAATCAAGTTGATGCCCATTCCAGAGGTGTTATTGAAAATGCATTGAAACGTGCTTTTGCTCCTGAGTTTTTAAACAGGGTTGATGACGTAGTCATATTTAATACTTTAGGTAAAGATGAGATATTCAAAATCATTGATATTGAATTGAAATCTTTATTCGATAGGGTTAAGGCATTAGGTTATGAAGTTAAACTAACCGAAAGAGCTAAAGATTTTATTGCTGATAAAGGATTTGACATCAATTTTGGTGCAAGGCCCTTGAAACGTGCCATCCAAAAATACCTGGAAGATCCAATTGCAGAAGAAATCCTGAAAGGGGAGATACAGCAGGGTGCCGTTTTGGAAATAGATTACAATAAAGAAGCTGATAAAATTGAGGTAGTTAACAAAAACCCAAGTAAAAAGAAAAAAGAAGAAGGTGCAAGTCCTGAATAAGGTTTGTAGTTCTCTATATTAAATTCTAAAAAGAGGTTGTTCATTTACAAAAGTGAGCACCCTCTTTTTTTGTGTCCTATTTTTTTGAAGTGCATTGATTTTTTAAGCTTCAAGGTGTTAAGGGGAAATTTTTTAAAACATATTCAATTGCGTGCCTGGAACATGGAATAGGCTTGAATCTAAATTAACAGGTTTAACATTTAGCTTGTTTAACCTGCAATGCAATTTGAAAGAATCGCTGATTATTTGAGCAATATTGCCCTCGCCCCGCATCCGCTGTCCAAACCTGCTGTCACTAACACTGCCAC
The DNA here is from genome assembly GCF_040544395.1 of Pedobacter sp. CG_S7. Taxonomy (NCBI): domain Bacteria; kingdom Pseudomonadati; phylum Bacteroidota; class Sphingobacteriia; order Sphingobacteriales; family Sphingobacteriaceae; genus Pedobacter; species Pedobacter sp. CG_S7. The sequence goes on from NZ_JBEONS010000001.1 coordinate 420,875, forward strand.
CATGGCAGCTCTGAATCATGTGCCATACCTTGTCAAATCGGTCTGGGTAATTTTTTCTTAGTCAGTCTTCAAAAATAGGACCTATGGCGCCATTCAGCCTCACCACGGTATAACCCGCATTTTGCGCCCCACAATCAGCAATGGTTTTCAAAATTTTTGGTACTTCATGATCGCTTAATCCTGGAATGAGTGGCGCCACCATTACCCCCATAGGGATTCCTGCTTTACTGAGCGTTTCTACAATATGCAATCTTTGTTTCGCCGTTGTAGTTCTAGGTTCCATTTTAGCACGCAGCTCTTCATTTAAACTGTTGATGGAAACATAAACCATGCAGAGGTTTTGTTTGGCCATCTCTTGTAAAATATCCTGATCGCGCAACACCAAGGCATTCTTAGTAATAATGCCAATAGGTTGTTTATAAGCCAAAGCAATTTCCAGCAGCTGACGGGTGATTTTAAATTGCCTTTCTGCGGGCTGGTAACAATCTGTATTTCCCGATAGCGAAATGATACTCGCATCCCAGTTTTTCTTTTCCAGGAATTTCTTAAACAAAGCCGGCGCATCTTTCTTGACAATGATTTTACGTTCAAAATCTAATCCTGCACTAAACCCCCAATACTCATGTACATTCCTGGCGTAACAATAAGTACAGCCATGCTCACAACCCTGATAGGGATTAAGAGAGTAGGCCATCCCCACATCCGGACTATCTAGTTTATTAACAATCGTTTTTGACTGGGCATAGATGAAAGTAGTTTTCTTGTTTTCTACCTCCCAATCGTCAATACCTTCCACATGCTCTTGCACATAATCGTTTTTTTGAAAATGATTATGTGGATTTAATTGTGCGCCACGCCCTTTCATGTAGTTGTCGCGGTTTTCTTCCTCACTTATCATGCTATAAAAATACTAAAAATGTTAGTAATTTTATAGCGTTTATTTCCGTTGAAGGCTAATATAGTCCATGGGTACTAAATCTGCAATTTTTTCATAAGCCCAGAATCCTTCATAAATAAAAGATTTCGGTTGGTAAATCCCTCCTGAAGCATAGAAATGAACGGCACCTTCCAGCGGGTGAACAATTGAAATCTGGTGATTAGGAATGTCTAATGGCCTACTGATCGCATTACCCGAAGTATTGGTATACTCATTGGTTTCCTGTTCTCTAGTGTAAATAACGTAAAGGTCATCTTCGAAATTTACTGTTTTTAAGTTTTTGTAATATTGCTTCACCAATGTATCGGTAAGCACTTCGCCTCGGTTTAGGGTACTGATTTGTTTGGGGAGTTTTTTAATATTTGACCAGTAAGTTAAAGAATCACTTTCTGCAGAACCTAAACGAATAATCCCACCTTGTCTTTTAATCAGGCGTTTAATGTTAGTATTGATCAAACTGTCTGTTGGTCTGTTGGTGTTTTTAAGCTTCACTAACTTATTGATTACAAATCCTTTTTCCTTTGTTTTTCCCTGATACAGCGATTTAAAAAAATGCTGAGCAGAGCCATAATAGGCTATTTCTCTATTTTTTATCCATTCCTTTTTTTTTGATTTTGAACCTTTTAAATCCTCAAAATTTGGTAAGCCCGAATAATATATAATATGGCTGTTGTAATTGTATTCAAAATATTGAAGCAGGTATTTTAGCCTGTAGCCTAGTGCTTTATTTTCAATCACCAAAAACTCATTAGATTTTACGGTTAGTAATCCTTTATTTCCATCATAATCTATATTTAGCGCTTGTGGGTTTAGTAACTTGCATTTCTTTGCATTGGGTGTTTTTCCAATAAAGAATTCTTTGAAAAGGTTGATGTATTTCTGCCGGTTCGGATCTACCCTAATCACCACTTCGCGTAGCTGTATCGTGTTTTCATCCAAAATAATTTCAATGCTAGCAGACTTGTCAGCTAAGATGACATTTTTGGTGAAAGGCAGGTAGCCCATCATTTCTACCAACACATTGTAATTGCCAGCTTTTAAATTACCTAATACAAATTTACCATCATTATTGGTTACCGTAGCAGTTTTATAACCGCTCAAATAAACGCCGGCCCCCGGCATGGTTTCTCCTCTTTTATCTTTTACTACTCCAGATATGGTTAAATTTTGTGCATAGCCGCCTACCGAAAGTAAAAGCAACAAAAAAATAGCAGATAAGTATTTAACCACGAAGCTTAATTTAATTGTCCTTTGTCTAAAAGATCTCTTGCATTGGCTAGTGCAGATTTTCCTGGCGGTTTACCACTCAGCATTTCTGCAATCACATATACGCGGCCTTCGCGATCTAATCTTTTAATACCTGTAGTGCTGCGATCAGCACTCTCGTTTTTATACACAAAATAATGTGCATTGCCTTTCGCTGCAATCTGTGGTAAATGTGTAATACAGACCACTTGCATATTTCTTTCCAGTTCGCCAATTACCTGACCAACCCTCAAGGCTGTTTCACCAGAAATACCCGTGTCAATTTCATCAAAAATCAATGTAGGCAGATCGCTGTGTTTTGCTAAAATAGATTTAATGGCCAGCATAATTCTCGATAACTCTCCTCCTGAGGCTACTTTTGCCACAGGGGCTGGCGGTTGACCGCTATTGGCAGAGAATAACAAAGCGATGTTGTCTTTACCGTCTTTAGTCAATTCTTTCAATAAGGTTTGCTCTATTTTTATTTGAGCATTGGGCATTCCTGCCTTGGTTAATATTTCATCAACTTGAAGTTCTGTTGCTATAATCGACTTCCTGCGGTTAGCAGATAATTTGGTCGCAGATTTTTCCAATTCAACTTTTATCATTTCCGTTTTCTGGTGCAGGCGCTCAATTTCTTCATCACCACTTAAAATTAAACTCAGGTTTGTAGAAAGTTCTTCGCGGATATTTATTAATTCCGCAATGCTATTAACCCTATGTTTTTGCTGTAAAGTATACAAAATATCCAAACGGTGGGTAATTTCATCAATTCTTTCCTGATTAAAAACCACTTGTTCTTCTAATTGCGACAATTCATTGCTGATGTCTTTTAGCTCTATTAATGCTGAACGTAGTCGCTCGGCAAGGTCGCCGTAAGCATTGTTGAAACTTTCTATGGCTTGTAATTGTCCAATTGCTTCTTTCAATAAGGGCAATGCCGATGTTTCTTCCTCGCTTAACAGTTGATAACTGTTAACCAAGCTTCGCTTAATGGCTTCTGCATTGTTTAACGCCTGTAATTCTATTTCCAGAGTGTCCTGCTCATTTATTTCTAAGTTGGCATTTTCTAGTTCGCTGAACAAGAATTGTTCATAATCTTGCTTATTGCGCGCTTCATCTGCATTTTTTCGCAGTTCACGCAATTTAAGCTGGTACTTTTTGTAAAGCTTAAAGTTTTCACGGTAAACCGATAAGAGCTCTTCGTGGTTCGCTAGTCCATCGACAACAGCAAGTTGAAAACCTGGATCGTTGAGCTCTCGCGTGGCATGCTGCGAATGGATGTCAATCAATCGCTCACCAAAGTGTTTCATCACCGATAGCGTTACTGGCGTATCATTGATAAAGGCACGAGATTTCCCATCAATAGAAATCTCGCGTCTTAATAGGCTGTCTTCCTGAAAATCTAAATCGTGCTCTTCAAATAAAGGCTTTAATTTATCGCCAGTCAGTTTAAATGCACCTTCAATAATACATTTCTTTTCCTGGTTAAAGAAATATTTGGTTTCTGCTCGCTGCCCCAAAATAAGGGAGAGTGCACCCAGCATGATCGATTTTCCAGCTCCTGTTTCACCAGTGATAATGTTTAGGCCCTTGTCAAGTTCCATTTCAACATTATCTATCAAAGCGTAGTTACGTATAGAAAGTTTTTGTAGCATATCCTTTGCTAAATTATAAAAACTTAGCCAATGCATGCTCATCCTTTACGAATAAAAAACGTTCTGATTTTATTTATTAATTTTTATATTCTACCGTATTCGATAGTGCTGCATGCTATCACTGTTTTTAGCCTAATTAGTGCGTAATCATTTCTGTGGATAGACTCAATCAAAGAATTAAGATCGCTTCAACATGTAGCAGGTCTGACTTTTTAGCAAAGGCTACAGGAAATAGGATCACTGGTTTTAGAAAGCCAATTACTAATAAGACGTTGTGTTATTTTTTACTAAGTTGTTCTAAATATTCTTAATAGAATCGATCTCTTCCTTGCTGGCCCTATGGCTATCGAGAGCCTGCATATATTTAAAATTATTTTACAAGTTTGTAAAGAGGTATTTAGGGGCGGTTTTTCAGTTGATCATATTTGCTGCTATTAGCAGGATCAATTGCAAGAAGCAAGTTGTAGGCCTGTACCCTATCTAGTGGATTTGCCTGACTAAATAGGTTTACAAACTCTGTAGCTTTTGCGGCAAAAAAGGTGTTGTTGAAAACGGAACCTAATCTCTGCTTATCCATTTGTTGCAACGCAGGTAAGTAGGATAGGATGTCTTTTAAAGCCCTACCTGTATTTTCCTGCATTATGTCTAATCCTTTTCTGTGGTAATAGTAACTGAATACCCGCAATGGCTCATCACTTTTGTTTAAAAGATTTTCATTAAGCCAGTAGCGGTTTCTTAAACCATCAACAGCCCGCCAACCTGCATGACCATTGTTTTGTGCTAAATTGAGGATATTTAATGCTTTTAAATAATAAGCGCTTCCGCCTAGTTTGCTGAAACTGTCTTTATCTGCGCCTAAAATAGTATAAGCATAATAGCTGAGGAGCGAAGCCAGGTTTGACTGGTAGTTTTGGTCTGAAAACTCCAGTGCTTGCCCTTCATTATAACTGAAGTCAAAATTCTGGTCACTCAAATTAAGTAGGGTGCTTTGGTAGGAAGTAGCGTATACTGGCCTGCGACTTTGAATTTGAGCCTTCGCTGTATAAGTAGCCGCTCCATCCCAACTGGTTAGGGTAATGATAAAATGGCAGTTAATTCTTTCTGGGGGAAGATAGGTTTCGTTGCTCCATTTATTGTTGTTCAGGAAATCGCTAATGGTTTTTTGTAAAACCGCCAACGAACTTTTATTTGAATTAGTAACCGTTGGTGCCAATAATTGTACCGTTGCAAGCAGTTCCTGTGCTTTTAAATTTAATTGGCTCACGGAAAGAAAAAGCAGCAATACTAATTTTTTCATTTGCTGAGCAGCTTCATAATTTCATTGCTGATATCTACTGCGACTGCAGTTTTTGATTTTACTTCAAATTCTTTTTTATCAAAGTTTTTGTTAAAAATCGTAATTTTATTGGTATCAGTTTTGAAACCTGCACCTTTATCTTTTAAGGAATTCAATACAATCAGGTCCAGGTTTTTTTTCAATAACTTAGCTTTGGCATGTTCTTCTTCTTGCTCCGTTTCAAGTGCAAAACCTACTAAAATTTGACCTTTCCTTTTTTGAGTACCCAGCAGTGCTAAAATGTCTGTTGTTTTTTTTAGTGAGATGGAAAGCTCACCTTCCTGTTTTTTAATTTTCTGACTGGCCACGGTTATGGGTGTGTAATCGGCTACTGCAGCACTCATAATAGTGATGTGGCTATCTTTAAAATGCTGCCGACAGCTGTCAAGCATTTCTGCTGCACTTTGCACATCAATTCTGGTTAAATGTTGAGTGCTTTTTTCTGCGGTTGGTCCGCTAACAAGCGTAACAGCTGCACCTAGTTTTGCAAACTGATCTGCAATGGCGAAGCCCATTTTCCCGGAAGAGTGGTTGCCAATAAAACGTACTGGATCTATGGCTTCATAAGTTGGCCCTGCGGTAACCAAAACTTTTTTGCCTAACAATGGAAGGTCTTTTTTTATATATGCAATTAAAAAAGCAATAATTTCTTCAGGCTCTGCCATGCGGCCTTCACCAAAAAGGCCACTAGCTAATTCACCATTATTTGGTGCAATAAGTATGTTGCCGTAATTTTTAAGCTTCGCAATGTTACTTTGTGTACTCTGGTGTTTCCACATGTCGAGGTCCATAGCTGGGGCAAACATAACAGGGCATTTTGCAGATAAGTATACTGCAGATAAGAGATTGTTGCACAAGCCATTGGCCATTTTTGACATGGTGTTGGCACTGGCAGGAGCAATAATTAGGTAGTCGGCCCAAAGGCCCAATTCTACATGGTTACTCCATACTCCGGTTTCTTCTTCGAAATATTGTGTGTATACTGGGTTTTTTGATAGGGTAGCCAGGGTTAGCGGGGTAATGAAATTGGCCGCATCGGCTGTAAGAATAACCTTGACGTTTGCACCAGCTTTGATAAAAAGCCTGACTAACACTGCGGCTTTATAAGCAGCAATACTGCCGCAAACGCCAAGGATAATGTTTTTATTTTTAAGCATGGTTTAGTATTGCAAGTAATGCTGCAAGTTAAGCCAATGCATTTATTTATTCTTGTTCTTTTGCAGGATTTCTGTAATAAATCTTGTCATTAAGAAATTCATCAATTGAAATCAAAGTCGCTTTTGGCATACGCTCGTAGTGTTTACTGATTTCAATTTGTTCTCTGTTTTCAAAAATCTCTTCCAGGTTGTCATTTACAGAAGCAAACTCGGCTAATTTGCCATGTAATTCTTCCTTAATGTTGTTTGAGATCTGATTAGCCCTTTTTGAAATAATGACTAAAGACTCATATACATTCTGAGTTTTTTGATCTAAATCATTTACGTTTCTCGTTACCGTAGTATTCGGTACAGCAGGTTTAATAGTATTCATTATTTTATTGGGTTTATAATCAACTTATTGGTACTGTCTTTTTTTGCCTCTTTTTGAACGGTGGCTTTATATTTCGCTAATTGCTCTTCCTGGGCTGCTAATGTGTTTTTAGCTTTTATAATTCCCGCCTGGCTTTGGCTTTTTAATTCTTTTACTTCTGCTGTTAATTTACTCTCTGGATGGGACTCCATGAATTCATCTGCATAAGCAATGGCTTCGGTAAACCTTTCTTCCTGGCGAAATTCATAACTTGCTTTCGCATACATGTACTGAGATTTCACAATCAGCATATTCATTTCTTCCACATATTTAATATCTGGAAAATCTATCTGTGCATTTTTCAAGGCAATTACAGCAGATTTATAATTGCTTAAATCGTAATCACCAAGTTCGTAATACATTTTCGCATTTTCAAATGCTTTATCTTCTAATTTTCCACGAAGGTCAGCAATATATTTGCTCGCTAACTCTACTCTTTCACTTTTTGGATACAAGTTGATGAATAGCTGCATCGCATCAATAGCCTTATAGGTGTTTGCCTGGTCAAGTGTGAAATCTGGCGAATCCAGGTAATAACAGTACGCTCCTAAATACCTGCATTCTTCAGCGCGGGCGCTGGTGGGATAGGTGTCTGCAAAGTATTTAAACTGAAATCTTGCAGTGGTATAATCTTTTAAATTATATAAGGTAAGCGCATAATGGTAATTAAGCTCTTCAGCTTCCGTTCTTCCTCTGTATTTTTGTGATAAATCTTCAAAAAGGATTAATGCTTTCGAATAATCCTTTTTATTATAAAGTCTCATCGCCTCCTGGTATTTCTTGGCAACGTCATTGCTGAGCCTGATCTTCTCAAAACGGCTTTTACACCCAGCTATGCTTAATGCAATAACAGTGAAACTTAATAAAAATAGGTGTTTAATTTTAAACATTCTGCAAAGATAAGTTAATAATACGATAACGTCAATTAAAAATAATTAGGCGCTAAGCTATATAAAGGCTTTGATCCTTTCAAGTCCTTAACATTATTTAACAAATATTTTTTTTATAGGAAACCGAGGGCAATCCTTTAGGCTGAATTAGGGTTAACGCAATGTTAACGCAATGGTAACGCAATGCTGGCGCAATGTTTACGCAATTAAAGATTGCGTAAACATTGGCTTTTGTTTGTGTTACT